>JAYWMN010000036.1:0-44710 GCA_035873205.1 Nitrospirota bacterium | reverse complement strand
GGTCTTGGGACGGGAGGAATGGCCTCCAAGGTCGGAACAGCTCGGTGGGCCAATTCCTGGGGACTTCCTGTGGGTGTTCTGAAAGGAGATCTTCAAAACGGGATTTTCCGGTTCTTTGAGGATCGCACGGGAACACTTTTCGATACCCCGGGACCCCTTGTCTCGAACAGGAAGATCTGGATCGGGCATTTTGCCCAACCCCGAGGAGCGTTCCATCTGGATTCCGGGGCTGCATCGGCCCTTTCAACGGGGAAGACCAGTCTTCTTGGAAGAGGTGTGGTCGGTGTCTCTGGTCATTTCAATTCTCGTGATCCGGTATCTCTTCTTGATCCGGAAGGGCGGGAAATCGGCCGCGGCATTGCCCGCTCGGGCTCGGAAGGCTGGACAAGGGGATCGGAGCTCCTTTCTGGTGTTCTTGTCCACAGAAACGATCTTGTATTGATTCATGGTGTTTCAGGACAAACCTGAATAATAGGGAGGGTCCTCGCGTTGACATATGTTTCTTCGGAACTTAATCCGCTCCTGAAAAAAACCAAATCGGCGTCCCGGTCCTACGCGCTTCTGACCTCGAAAAAAAAGAACGAGGCCCTCAGAAATATTGCCAGGCAGCTTGAGATGAGCCGGGAAGAGATTCTTGCCGCCAACAGGACAGATTACGAAGAAGCTTTGGCGAAGGGCCTTTCTCCGGCCATGTGTGACCGCCTCCTGTTGACCGACAGCCGCTTTACGTCGATGCTGAAAGGGCTCGAAGAGGTCGGAACTCTCGCCGATCCAGTCGGAACAGCGGTCTCCAGATGGGAAAATCCCGACGGCCTGATAATCGAAAAGATTCGCGTTCCCATCGGCCTGGTGGGGGTGGTGTACGAATCTCGGCCGAATGTCACCGTCGAGGTCGCGTCTCTTTGCCTCAAGTCTGGAAACGGAGTGGTGCTGAAGGGAGGTTCCGAAGCGGTTCGCACCAACACCGCACTCTCCCGGGCCATCTGGGAAGGTCTGGCTGAAGCCAATATCAATCCGGACGGGGTGGCCTTCCTTCCATGGACCGACCGTTCGGTCGTGAAAGACCTTGTGTCGGACACGACCCTTGATGTCGTCATTCCCAGGGGCGGAGCGTCGTTAATGGAAACGGTTGTGGCGCATGCCCGGGTTCCGGTGCTGAGGCATGATCAGGGAATCTGCCATGTCTTTGTTTCATCCTCGGCGGCGTTTACGATGGCCCGAGACATTGCTCTCAACGCCAAGACGAACCGTCCCTCGACCTGCAATGCGATGGAAACACTTCTCGTCCACGAACAGTTGACCGATACTCTGGTCCTCCCTCTCCTCAACATCCTGAAGGAGAGGGAGGTCAGGGTTTTCGGGTGCCCGAAGACACGCCATCTCGACCCAAGCATTGACCCGGCCACTCCGGAGACATACGCGACCGAGTTCCTGTCCCTCACCATGAATCTCCGGATTGTCGCAAGCTTCGAAGAAGCACTGGAGCATATTGCACTTTACGGATCCGGGCACACCGAATCCATCGTGACATCCGATGTGTCTGAAGCCGAACGGTTCTGCCGTGAAGTCGACGCTTCCTGCGTGATGATCAATGCCTCGACCCGTCTCCATGACGGGGGCGTCTTCGGTCTGGGCGCCGAGGTCGGCATCAGCACCACCCGGATTCATGCCCGCGGTACGATGGGGCTCTCCGAACTCACGACTACGAAATATATGGTTCGCGGAAATGGGCATCTCAGAGGGGCATAGTCGGGCCCTGTATCCGGGTAAAAAGCCCACCCTGGCCCTATTTGGTGGCGCCTTCAATCCTGTCCATTACGGACATATCACGTTGGCGAGCGAAATCGAGGCCCGTCTGGGTCTTTCGGAAATCTTTTTCATTCCGACAGGACATCCTCCCCACAAAGAGATTCCGGATGTTTCGTGCGACGAACGGCGCCATATGGTCGATCTCGCCATTTCGGGACATCCCGGCTGGAGAAGCACCGATATCGAATGCCGGCTGGAAGGACCCTCCTATTCGGCGCGGACGATCGAGCATCTCGGAATCGAACCTCCTCCCTTTTTTGTCATGGGAGAGGACGCTTTTGTCGATTTCTGGGACTGGGGTCGTCCGGAGGAGATTCTTTCCCGGACCCATCTTGTCATCGTCAATCGCCCTGGAGTGATCCGGAAAGGGGTCGAAGAAGCGCTTCTGACGGTTCTCCGGGCCGCACAGGCATCGGTTTGTTCCCGGTCCGTCAGGGAGACGCTTAGAGAGTCCGAACAAACACGGGGCCGGGAACATGTTTGGGGGCTTCCTCTCTTCGGGTCCACGATCCGGTTTTTGAAAATTGACGCCCTTCCAGTCTCCTCGACCGACCTCAGAAAGTTGTTGGCAGGAGAGCGGAAAGCCGAATGTTCCGATCTCTTGCCTGAGGGGGTAAAATCCTATATCGTGAAAAGGGGGTATTATCAAGGAAGCCCGAAAGGCGGTGACCTCGTTGCCCTTTAATCTTCCCTCCGAACGATCAGTCCGCGTTTCGAGCAATTTTTCAGAACATTACTCGCATGCAGCCGGTATCAAAATGGACATTCATGTCACCAAACAGAAGGAGTGCTCGTGAGGTCGAAAAATGACCCGGAAGGACGCAGGACATCGAATCAGAAAGGTCTTTCCGAGGCAAGAAAGATCGCGATGGTCCTCGTAGAAAAAAAAATACGCAATGTCTGGGTCATTGATGTTGTCGGCCTCTGTTCCTACGCCGACTATCTTGTTCTGGGCGATGCGGAAAACGAACGGCACATGCAGGCCGCACTCGAGGCTCTGGACATGGCCCTGAATCGTCCCGGCTTCGGTTTCGTGCCGGAGAGAGGGGGGCGATGGACTCTTCTGGATCTCGGAGATGTCGTGGTCGATCTCTTCCTGCCCTCCATAAGGGGGATCTATCGACTCGAAGATCTTTACTCGGAAGCGCCTGTTCTGGTTTTCGACGATGCCGGACTCGAAAAACTTGTCCGGCCGGAAGAGAGGCTTTCTCTCTACCCGTTCCCTCGCGAACTCCATGAATCCGCCCTGTCGGGCCACTGATCCGGCATGACCCGCCTCCTCCTTCTTCTCATGCTGGTTTTGGCTGTGGCCCTTGTCAAACTTGCCGAATGGAACGACCAGAAGGTCTCTTTCCAGATTTTTTCGAACAAGGTTCTCGTGCTTCCACAGATCACCCTTCTGGTGATGGCCTTTTCCTTGGGGGCAGGTCTTGTCTTCCTGATACACAGCCTTTCCGACCTGATGCGCTGGGTCGCCTCTCTCAAGGAAACGCGGGAAGAGAAAAGGTCGGAACGGGCCGATGCCCTCTGGAAGAGGGCCTGGACCGAGATCAACCGCTCCCATATCACCCAGGCGATTTCCGTCCTCGAGAGACTGACCGCCCTCTTCCCTGACCATAAAGAGGCCCTGCTCCTTTACGGAGACCTGAAACGGTCTTCGGGGGATCTGGTGGGGGCCATCCGGGTCCATCGAAGGGCCCGGGTCTTCGACGAAGAGGATGTACGGCTGATCCAGTCGCTGATCACCGATTATGAAAGTGCCGGAAGGGTCGAGGATGCCATATCTCTCCTGCGGGAGTATTTCAAGAAGGAGGGGCGAAACCGGGATGTCCTTGACCATTTTCGGACACTTCTTATCAGGAGCGAACGATGGGAGGAGGCCCTCGCTGTCCAGACAGTCCTTGCACGCACCTTTGAAAAAGGGGAGAGGCGGGACAGAGAGATCGCCATTCTTGTAGGCCTCAAGTTCGAGGTGGGGTCGCTGCAGCACGGTCAGAAGAATACCGAAGGGGCCAGACGCTCATTCCGGGGGGCCCTGAAGATCGATCCGGCCTTTACGCCGGCCCGTCTGGGTCTGGCTGAGGCGCAGATTACCGAAGGAAGGGAAAAGGAAGGGATTGAAAATCTTGTCGAAGGTTGGGACCGGACAGGGCAGACGTTATATCTCCTGAGGCTCGAAGAGTTCTATTTGGAAAAAGGGAATCCGGACGAGGTCCTGTCTCTTTATGAACGGACGCTCAAGGCACGTCCTGAAAAGGGGGCCTCCCTCCGTTTCCACCAGGGACGGGTCTTCAATCGTCTGGGAATGGAGGAGGAGTCGATGTCCATGCTCGAATCTTTGGAAGGACAGGCTCCGTGGGGGGGAGAGTTCTATTCTCTTCTCGGAGGACTCTATGAGCGTCACCACCAGAAGGACCAGGCCATCGAAACTTACAAGAAGGCTCTCTCCCTCGAAGACCCGTCGGACCGCCCCTACGTTTGCCTGAGTTGCGGAACCGGCTATGCCGACTGGAAGGGTCGATGCCTGGTCTGTCACCGATGGAATACAGTCATGCTGACCGATGGCCAGATGCCTTCTCCTGCGAGGGATTCCACCGGTCAATATGCCAAGGGAGCCACCTCTCCCGACTCGCCCCCGGCCGTTCATGCGGCTTATCAGGAGTATTTTACCGGCCCCCACACAAGTTGACCCGGATCGAACCCCGCTTTCCCGGATTTGCCATTCTTTCCGGACTTTTTTCCCGACTGTGCCTGGCCTGCAGGGAACCTTCCCGAACAAGGGATCTCTGCAGTAAGTGCCTGGACCATCCCGTCTGGCAACGTTCTGCGACACCCCTCTGGGGAGCCTCCGGTCCGGTACATTTCGGGTTTTACGATGAAGGTCCGGTCAGTCGTCTGTTCCGGACGGCCAAACGTTCGGGAAACCGTCGGGCGCTGGACGCTCTTTATTCCAGACTCGACCTGTCCCGTCTTATTCCTTCCCGCTCCTGTCTTTTTCTCCCCGTCCCTCCGTCCAGGGGACGGCTCATTTCCCGTGGACTGTCCGTTCCCGATTCCCTTGGATTCCGGCTGTCGAAAGTGTCGGGGATCCCCTGCAGTTTGAGCGGAATAAGGCGTACACGGGATGATCCCCAGAAAGGCCAAAACCGGATGGAACGGAGAGAGGCTCTCTTCTCGCCCCGTTTTGTTATTGAATCCCGGGAGTCCTCCCGTTGGCCGAAAGAGGGCCTTGTGCTTGTCGATGATCTTTTTGTGACAGGGTGGACCCTTCGCTCTGTCCAGACGCTTCTGGCAAGGGAGGGAGTGCCGGTGCGGGCCATGATCACCCTCCTCTACCGGGAAGGACGGGGGGAGGAGGGAGGAGGTGATCGGGGTCTGCAGAGTGGAAAATATTCTTGAAAAACGGTGTCCGGAGTGTTGTTCCCGGAAGGAAAAATGGGGATGTAATCGGCCCGGTGTTTTTATTTTTACGACAGAGGTTCGCGCGTCGCCTGAAGTATGCCGCCAAGAAAGAGGTCGGCTGCCGAGGACAGCTTGCGATGCGGGGTCAGGATCCAGAGGTCCCGGACGGGATGAAACTCCAGGACAGGGAGGGTCCTTATGCGACCCTTGTCCTCCGGACGGACGGCCAGGGCCGACAGAAAGGAGATTCCCGCTCCCAGTGAGACAAGTTCCTTGATGGCTTCCGGATTGTCGACAATCATGGTGACATTGAACAGGTCCGGAGGAAGGCCCAACTGGAGCAGTGCTTCTTCGAGCATCTGCCGTGTCCCCGAACCAGACTCCCTCCCGATGACGGGGAATTTAGAGAGATCGGAAAGGGACACGGGACCTTCGCCCATGATCATCGGATGGTTGACCGAATCGATGAGCAGAAGACGGTCATGCTGAAGGAAGGAACGCTCGAGAGAAAGGCCCTGCGTTCGGGTCGGTTCGCCTTCGATCAGGCCCAGGTCGATCTCCGACGTTTTGAGGTCGTGAAGGATCTGGTGCGTGTTCCGGATGGCCAGACTAACCGTGATCTGGGGATGGATCTTGCAAAATAGGGTCAGGAACTTTGGCAGAAGATAGGTGCCGATCGTCATGGAGGCCCCGATTCGGAGATGACCCTGAGGACCGGTGGCAAAGGAAAGGACCGTTTCTCTGGCCTCATCCATCTGTCGGGTGATCGAATGGGCGAGTGGAACAAGCCTGCGTCCCGCTTCAGTCAGAAGGATTTTCTTTCCCGTCCGCTCGAACAGGGGAACTCCCAGATCCTTTTCCAGAGTCTTGATCTGGAGGCTGACCGCCGGTTGGGTCAGAAAGAGGGCCTCGCCCGCCTGCGTAAAACTTTGATATTCCGCAACCTTCAGAAAGACTCTCAGCTGATCGTTTGTCACCGGAAGACCCGCTCCTCTCTCCCTGAAAAAATTCGACTTCCTTGATTTTGAAGGGTTTGAGCCTTAATATATATAGCATAAAGAGAAGAAGATCAGGAATCCGGGACGGTTTTCATTTCAGGGAACCGGAGCCCGGTTTCTGCTCTGAAGGTCATATCCATGGAACGATGCCGGACCCATAGGCATCGGAAGGAGAATTGAATGCAACCGGAAATGTATACGGGCCCAGTCATACAGGGACGAAGAACGGCCGTGTCCCTTAACCGCTTCATGATGAAGGTTTACGGGCTTCTGTCCTTCATGTTTCTTGCCTCGGGTATCGGAGCCATGTGGGGGATGAATCAGGGGCTTTCTGTTGTGGGCCTCCACCCGATACTTCTTGCGATCGCGATGTTTGGAACTCTTTTCCTCCTCATGGCCGTGCAGAAGGTTCCGGGAGTCAACCTGATTGTGACGACATTTTTTGCCACACTGATGGGCGCCTCCCTCGGTCCGATGCTCTTTGCCCTTCTCCGGACGGCAAACGGAGGAGCCATTTTGTCCGATGCCCTCTTCCTCACGATGGCGATCTTTTTCTCGCTGTCGATCTACGCGATCGTTTCGGGAAAGAGTTTTTCCTTCATGGGGAGTTTCCTTTTTACCGGTCTGATCATCGTCGTCGTCCTCTCGATCGTTCAGATTTTTTTTCATCCGCCCCTTTTTCAGGCGGTGCTTTCCGGGGTTGCCTCCCTGCTTTTTTCCGGCCTGATTCTCTATGATACCAGCCGGATTCTGGAGTCCTCCGAGGATGAACTTTCTCCTGTCATGGCGGTGGTATCGCTCTACCTTGATGTGTTTAATCTCTTTGTAAGTCTTCTGAGACTATTGGAAATCTTCAAGGGAGAAGACTGATCGACCTTCCCTGCCTCCCTGTCGGGTTCTTTCGGTAGGGGGGCCTTTTTCTTCAAGGCATGACATTGTCCCCTGACCCCGGTATAAGGAGTTCGAATGCTTAAAGAAAGTCGCTGGATCTGGATGGATGACAGGATGGTTCCATGGCAGGAGGCCAACGTCCATGTTCTGACCCACTCTCTCCATTACGGAATGGCTGTTTTCGAGGGAATCCGTGCCTACAAGGGAACAAAGGGAACCCATGTGTTTCGCCTCGAGGAGCACACTGAACGGCTTCTGAACTCGGCCAGGGTCATGCAGATGGAAACTCCCCTCTCGGTGAAGGAGGTCATGGATGCGACCTGCCGGGTTGTCGTGGAAAACGGGCTCGATTCCTGCTATATCCGGCCTATCATCTTCATCGGGTATGGCGATATGGGGATCTATGCCAAAAAGAATCCGGTCCGTCTGTCGATTGCCGCCTGGGAATGGGGAACCTACCTCGGAGAGGAAGGACTTTCAAAGGGAATTCGGGCCAAGGTCAGTTCCTTTTCCCGTTTCAACGTCAACACATTCCTCTCCCGGGCCAAGGTCTCGGCGCATTATGTGAATTCCCAGCTTGCGAAATGGGAGGTCAAGGGAGCCGGATACGATGAAGCCATTCTTCTGGATTTGGACGGAATGGTGGCCGAAGGTCCGGGAGAAAATATCTTTATCGTCAAGAAGGGCGTGCTCAAGACGCCGCCACTTCGTTCGGTCCTGGACGGGATCACCCGAAATTCCGTCCTGACACTGGCCCGGGAAGAGGGAATTCCGGTGTCCGAGGAGAACCTGACCAGGGATGACCTGTATCTTGCGGATGAGGCGTTCTTTACGGGTACGGCTGCCGAACTGACTCCTATCCGGGAAATCGACGACAGGGCGGTGGGTCTGGGAAAGCCGGGGCCGTTGACACAAAGGCTTCAGAGTCTGTTCTTCGATATTGTGAGAGGCAATACGTCCCGCCATGTCGAGTGGCGGACAACAGTCACCCCCAAACTTCTCTCCTGATGATCGTTCTGACCCTGCGCGCATCGGCGAATCTCTTCCGATGAATTTCTCCAAACGAAAGGATCGCTGCCACGGCTGGTTCAAACTCAACCAAGGGCAAGCCCTCCTCTCCTGAATGGGTGCAGCTCCTCCCGGAGCGCACCCTCATTCTCCTGGACGGCTTCGGATATATCTTCAGGGCCTATTACAGCCGCGTCAATTTCACGACCCGGAATGGGGTTCCCACAGGTGCGTTTACCATCTTCGGGAACATGCTCATGGCCCTTCTCAACACCTTTGGGCCACGATACTTCGGCGTTGTCTTCGAAAGCCGCACCGGAAATGTCCGGACCGAAATTCTTCCCGAGCTCAAGGCCAACCGCACGCCTCCGCCCGAGGACCTGATCGTCCAGATTCCGTTGATCGAAGAGCTGATCAGGGATCTCGGAATTCCTCTTGTGTCGACCGACGGGTATGAGGCCGACGATACGATTGCGGCCCTGGCAAAACGGTGGCTTCTGGAACAGCCGGATTCCCATGTGATCGTTCTTTCGACAGACAAGGATCTCCTCGCTCTGGTGTCCGACCGTCTATACGTATACGACCCCATGGCACAAAAGCTTCTTAAATCCGAAGATGTCCGAGTCAAATGGGGTGTCGATCCCGACCAGATATCTGACCTTCTGGCATTGACGGGAGACAGTGTCGACAATATCTCCGGTGTTCCGGGGGTCGGACCAAAAACGGCTGCCGGACTTTTGTCCGGGGGGCTTCATGTCGAAGACCTGGTCTCCCATGTGGAGAAGGTCTTTCCTGAACGTCTCCGCCCCAAGATTCTCGAATACAGGGATCTGATTCTCCGAAACAAGAGTGTAACCATACTTCACGACTCGTTCGAAGTGGATGCCTCGCCCGGGGCCCTGTCGATCGGAGAGGCCCGGTGGGAGGATCTCCACAGTCTCGCGTCCCGCCTTGAAACGGCCTCGCTCTTGAGCCGCGCCTCCGAATGGATTGTGCGGCGCACGGGAAAAAGACCGGAGTTGTCCGAAATGACCGGGCACCCCTTGATGCCCTCCCTCTCGGACTCTCATTCAAGTCTCCCGCGGCGCGGTCTGGTCTGGGACGAAGGGACTGGATCAGGTCTGCTGGAAGAAGGTCGCTGGAAATGGACCCGGGATGAGGAGCAGGCCCGGGAATGGATCCGCCATTTTCTTGAGGACCCGGAACCGTACTGGGTTTCAAGTCTCACCGGTCTTTCCCGGACCTTTGGAAATCTTTCCTTCGACCGATTGCCGGCCTTCGATTTGGAGCTGGCGGGTTATCTGGCAGACCCCGGCCATAGGGATTACCGAATTCCCGCCCTCATGTCCCGGCTATTTATTTCCGGGGATCTGACGGATCTGGACGAGCGGGGGCGGATCGTCTTGGCCATTCTCGGCATGCTCAGCTCAAGAATCCGTGCTCTTTCACTGGGAGACCTTCTGTCTAAGGTCGAGATTCCTGTCGCGCGGATTCTTGTGTCGATGGAACGGACCGGTATTTGTGTCAGCCGGAGCCGGATCGGGGAGGTGCGGAGAACGATCGAAGACCGGTTGGGCGGACTCGAACAGCACATCTACCGGGAAGCCGGGGGCCCTTTTTCCGTCCTTTCCCCCAAACAGGTCGGGTCGGTACTCTACGAAAAGCTGGGGCTACCGGTCCAGAAAAAAGGAAAGACCGGGTACTCGACCGACGAGGAAACTCTGGAGGCCTTGGCCGGATTGCACCCTCTCCCCCGGCTGATCATTGAATATCGACAGCTCAGGAAATTCTTGTCGACCTATCTCGGTCCTATGGAGGAGGGGATAGATGCCGCCGGACGACTGCACGGCCAGTTCAACCAGACTGTAGCGGCCACGGGAAGACTTTCCTCCTCCAACCCGAATCTCCAGAACATTCCAGTCAAAAGCGACTTGGGTCTTCTCATCAGGCGTTGCTTTGTGGCTCCGGCGGGTTCGGTCCTCCTGTCAGCGGACTATTCTCAAATAGAACTCAGGCTATTGGCTCATCTGAGCCAGGACCCCTTTCTTCTACAATCTTTCGCCTCGCAGAAAGATATTCATGCCCAGACGGCCGAAGCCCTGTTTGGCTCCCCGGTAACCCCGGAAAATCGGAGGCGCGCCAAGACGCTGAATTTTGCTATTCTCTACGGAATGTCCTCATACAGCCTCTCCCAGGATCTCGGACTTTCCCAGGCCGAAGCCCAGGGGATCATTGACCGGTATTTCCAGGTCTTTGAAAGGGTGGGGCCATATTTCGAAAGCATTCGCAGGGAAGCGCAGGATTCCGGAAGAGTCGGAACCATTCTCGGCCGGATTCGTCCGATCCCGGAAATTCTATCGGACAACCGAAAAATCCGGGAATACGGGGAACGCATGGCGGTAAACTCGGTCCTTCAGGGATCTGCGGCTGACCTGGTCAAGAAGGCGATGGTCGACCTCGACCGACGACTTTTGAGGGAGCATTCTTCCTCGCGTCTCCTCATCCAAGTGCACGATGAACTGCTTCTCGAGGTTGATGAGGGAGACGAAGATGTCACCTCAGGGATCGTACGGGAATCGATGGAGGGAGCCTTTTCTCTCTCCGTTCCGCTTTTAGTCAGCATCGGAATTGGCAGGGATTGGGTGGATGCCCATCCTGTCTGACGATTTTCATCCAAGGAGCTTTGATAAATGAATACCCGACCGATTCTCGACAACATGAACCTTCCCCTTCTGGGTCTGGCGGTCACGACTCTTCTTGTCGCCTTTGTATTTGCGGCGATCGGAACGGGATACGTCCTCAGGAAAGCCCGGGGGACTCCCCAGGAGCCTTCGATAAGATTGTGGGCCAAGGTGGGATGGGGGATCTTCGCCGTCTACATGGTCGGATACGCCTTCTACTTTTACAAGAAAGCCGAACCGATACGGATCGCCTATCCCTTTAACGCTGGAGACCAGGCCTTGGCCAAGGGGGATTACAAGGGAGCTCTGGACTCCTATAAGGCTGTTCTCGCCAAGTATCCCAACCTTGCCCTCGCACACTATAAACTCGGGATGCTCTACCGGGTGGTCAAACAGGTCGATGCCTCTGTCGCCGAATTGAAGAAGGCGATCGCCCTCGATCCGAACTTGGCGCCGGCCTATTTTGCATTGGGTTCTATCCTGTGGACCCGGGGCACGGCGGAAGACGCCATGCCCTATTTCGAGAAGGGGCTGACCATAGATCCAAAGACCCCGCAGAGGCCGTTTTTTCAGGAAATAATTGACCGGGGAAAGAAAGAAAAGGCAGGTCTTCTGAAGCCAGGAGCGGGTGATCGACCACATCTTCAGCCGGCGAGCCCGTCCCAGCCAAATCTCCCCGAGGGAGCGAAAACACCGTGAAAATGCCCTTTAGGACCCGCGTCACCCTTTTAATGTTTGCCTTCCCGGGCCTTCTCGATGAATACTGGCTGGGAAACCGTTTTCTCGACCTTCCTCAGAACCTCAGGAGTCTTCCTCTGATTATCGTGGAACTTCCGATGCTCCTTCTCCTTCTCGGTCTTGTGATGTGGAGCTTCACTGCGCGCCAAATGACCTCCCGTGGAGCGACCTTTCTCTTCGGATCGGCACTGGCGATGGCCTTGGGAGGGGCCTCGAGGCTTCTGCTGGTCCTGATGGATCCGACAGGAGATCCACTTCTCAAGCCGCACCTTTTCGAGGTCGGGGGACTGGTTTTTGCGTCGCTCATGATCGGGATCGAAGGGCAGGCGGCCAGACGGTATTTTGCAAAAGTACAGAAAACCGATGGTGTGCTGGAAGGGCCTCTCGGGTGATTGTTTGCGGTCTGACAGGAGGAATTGCGTCTGGAAAATCCTTTTACGGAAGGATGTTCCGGCGTTTGGGGGTTCCTGTGGTCGACGCTGACCAGTTGTCGAGGGAGGTGGTTCGTTCCGGTTCTGAAGGTTTTTTCCGGGTCGCCCAAGTCTTCCCGGAGGCTGTTCATGGTGACGAGATCGATCGGTCGCTTCTGGGCCGCATCGTTTTTTTCGACCGGAACAGGCGGGCACAGCTCGAAAAGATCATCCACCCGCTGGTTCGACAGGAATTCCTGAAGGAAAAAGCCCGGCATGAAAAAGAGCCCCTTCTGGTCTACGAAGTGCCCCTTTTGTTCGAAAAGGGGATTGACCGGGAGATGGACGTCGTCATCGTCGTCGATGTTCCCGTCCAGATTCAGAGGGAGCGCCTGGTCCGGAGGTCGGGATTGTCGGAGGAGGAGGCAAACCGGCGCATTCTTTCCCAGTGGACCCGGGAGGAGAGGAACTCGAGGGCGGATTTCATTCTCTCCGGTCTTCTCTCTGAGGAGGATACGGAAGAGGTCTTGAGGGAGCTGTTGCCAAAATTATCAGGATTTGCACGGAAAGAACAGGAGAGGAGAGTCATGAAGGAGGTCAATAAAGCTGTTTTTCCCCTTGCTGGGCACGGAACGAGGTTCTTGCCGATGACCAAGGCCTCTCCCAAGGAGATGCTGCCCCTGGTCGACAAACCGGTGGTCCAGTATACGGTTGAGGAAGCTGTGGCCTCGGGTGTCACACAGATCATCATGGTGACAGGGCGGGGAAAGCGGGCCATCGAGGATCACTTTGATATTTCTTACGAGCTCGAGGACGTTCTTCGGGCCAAGGGGAAATGGCAGCTGCTCGAGGATGTCCGCAGAATTTCCTTTATGGCCGAAGTGGTCTATACCAGACAAAAGGAATCGCTTGGCCTGGGACACGCGGTTCTCTGCGCAAGGAACCTCGTCGGGGATGAGCCCTTTGCAGTCGCCTTGGCCGACGAGGTGATTGACTCTCCTGTTCCCTCCCTTGAACAGCTCCTTTCTGTCTACCGGGAATTTGGTGCGCCGGTGATCGGTGTCCAGGAGGTTCCCGCCGCCGATGTTTCCCATTATGGGATTATCAGTGGGCACGAAGTCAGAGAAGGGCTTTTCAAGGTCGATTCCCTGGTCGAAAAACCTCGGGTCGATGAAGCGCCCAGCCGGTGGGCCGTGATCGGGCGATACATCATGACCCCCGATATTTTCTCGATTCTCGAATCCCAGAAGCCGGGAGTCGGAGGGGAAATCCAGCTGACGGATGCCCTTGTAACGCTGGCGTCACAGCGGCCCCTCTATGCGGTGAAGATCGAGGGTCGCCGGTATGATACCGGTGACAAGGGGGGGTTTCTCAAGGCCACTGTCAGGTACGGACTCAAGAATCCCGAATTGGGTCCCGAATTCCGGACGTTTCTCCATGAAATTCTGGATCATCCGGAAGATTGAACATCGTGGTCGGGCTGAATGATGGAACGTGACCTCATCAAAGAGCTGGAACAGATTCTGGGGCCAGAATACTCGTCCGGTGTCCTGGTCGGTATTGGGGACGATACCGCCCTCCTTAAAAATCCGGGAAGCGGGAACGACCTCCTGATGACAACGGACAGCCAGCGGGAAGGTGTCCATTTCAAGTGGAGCTGGATCGATCCGCTATCGGTGGGATTTCGCCTTGTGGCTGTCAACGTCAGCGATATCGCCTCCAAGGGGGGAGTCCCTTATGCCGGAGTTGTTGCTGTGGGGTTGCCTCCGGACTTCGATTCGGGAATTCTGAAGGATGTATACCGGGGGATCGCAGAAGCCTGCCGGAGTTATGGATTTTCCACGGTGGGTGGCGATCTTTCCAGGGACGCCGGTGGGTGGAACTTTGTCATGACCCTTGTGGGATGGGTTCCTGGATCGGTTTTTCCCAGGAGGTCGGGTCTTTCTGAAGGGGACTCGATCTATCTGATAGGTCGTCCGGGGCGTGCGAGGTCGGGCTTCCTGTCCCTGTCAAAAGGGGTGGAGGACCCTCTGCTCGAAGAAGCGCGGAACTCGTTTCGTCGCCCGAGAGCCCTCCTTTCCATCGGGCAGCGATTGGCAAGGAGACCTGAGGTTTCGGCAACGATCGACACCTCGGATGGCCTTGAGCGTTCTCTTCTCGAACTTGTCTGGGCTTCGAATCTGTCCATCGGGATCAAGTCCCTTCCGGTAGGAGAAGAGGTTAGAAAATGGGCGGTCCTTCTGGGACAGAGTCCAGAGGGTCTTGTCTGGACGGGAGGTGAGGATTACGATCTTGTTCTGGGCGTCAGAAGGGGGGAGGAAGGGGTTTTTGAGCGCTGGGCAAACGCGGATCTTCTTGCAGGAAGCGAAGAAAGACTTTTTTTCATCGGAACGGCGAAAAAGCGCGAATTCAGGGAACTGCTATTGCCGAAAACGATTAAGGGCCGTGTCTTGACAGGGAGGGGATTTGACCATACAGCGCCCTGACCAGAAGAGGTTGTCCAACAACAACCGGGAAGGGTGGAAAGAAAGGATTATGGATCTTTTTTTGGGTTCTGACGACCCTGTAAAGGATGCCTTGTCCTTTGCCACAGGATTTGCCTCGGCGTTTCTTCCCCCTTTCGGTTTCCATAGCATTCTTGTCGCCCTTTTGGCCTATGTTTTCAAGCTTTCCTTGCCAATAGGGCTTCTGGGATCTTGGATGAACAATCCCTGGACCTTTGTTCCCGTCTTTCTTCCGGCCTATCTCGCGGAGATAAAGGTCGGTTGTCTCCTGCTGCATATGGAAACCCATCTTCCCAACCTCAAGGCCCTTTCCGAAATGCCAAAAGGGGCCATACTGGCTCAGATCAAAGCGGTTTTGTACCCATTTCTCATCGGGTCCACACTCTTTAGCGTCCTCGCATTCTTCCTTTCCTTTCCCGTCGTCTATGTTCTGATTCGCTGGATCAAGACGAGAAAAGCTAGGCCCCTTTTCTGACCTCTATTCTCACAGAGCGGCTTTGGGAATGACAAAGATTGCTCTTTTTCCGGCAGGAGGAAAAGAGGCGGGACTTTTTTGCCCCCCAGGAGACTGCTTTCAGACGGAGGGCGGGAAGACCTTTCGAGACGAGATAACGTTTGACGGAAAGACTCCTCAATAGCCCGAGTTTCTTATTGTAGACCTCCGACCCCAGAGGGTCTGTCGACCCGTAGAGCATGATGGCCTTGAAGTGGCATGATTTAAGTTCCTCGACAAGTTTGTCAAGCACGACCATGTCCCAATAGGAAAGCCTTGAACTGTTGAAAGAGAAATAAACAGTTTTCTGTGTCGGGATAGGAGGGGTGGGGGATTTTTGTGCGGTCGGAGGTTCAGGAGATTTTGTGGCCGGAAGCGGGGGCATGGTGCCAGTGTAGATCCGATGATCGGAATCCTCTGAGGGGAGGGGGGCAGAGGGGAACTGAGAGGGCTCCTCTGAAACGGAAACGCCCGGAAAACCGTGGTCCGCAGTTGGCCCCGGAGCCATCGACTGCATGGGGGGATGACTGGCACAGGCAGTCATGGTCAACATTCCAATACTTGACAATGCGGCTGTTAAACGGATTGATGACAAGAATCGCCGCATGTAATTCCGAAAATGACTCACCCCGCTCTCCTTCCTGTTGGCCTTTCCAGATTCCTTGGATGGATTGAATGGACTGGCAGAGGGTTTTCCTGTCGGGAGTCCTCCGGATGTCCTGATGCGCTTGTTGAACGACAACTTGTGTGAATATAACACGACCATTCCGGAACAGCCAAAAAAAAATGGCGGACATCCCAAAAGGAGATCCGCCATCCGATTACAGGTGAAGATAGAATTACATAGTGATCTTCATAAAGTGGGCCACGCGATTCTTTGCCCAGCACGCTTCGTTATGATCCGAGCAGATCGAGTAGTCAGGGATTTCTCTTTTTCCGTAGGAGACGATCTTGATGCGCTTTGCCGACACACCGAGTCTGACAAGATAGATCTTGGCGGCTTTGGCGCGCTTTTGACCAAGGACGATGTTGTAGGCGTCTGTTCCACGTTCGTCGGCATGACCAGCGATGACGACCTTGACACCAGAGTGAGCCTTAAGGATGGAGGCGTCTTTTTTCAGGATCATACGGTCTTCGGAGTTCAGAAGAGCCTTGTCAAAGCCGAAGGTAACATCCGTCTTCAAAGGATCGAATTCAGACATTGCCTGAGATTCGGCAGAGGCATTGTTTTCAGACACGGCCGGGGATGCCGGAGCCGGAGCGGTCTGTGTGCTTTCGCCTGCACCTGTCGCAGCTCCGCCGGATGATGCGCAACCTGCCAAGCCCATTACACCTGCAATGACCAAAGCCAACAGTCCCTGTGAACGACCAAGTTTCATCAGAATCTCCTTCTTTCGTGTTATTCGCATTTGCGAATTATGTCGGGAATATTTCCCGTACGAGGTTATTCCCCCTCCGGATGCGGCTCTCCGATCCGGTAAGGCGATGGATTCAGTGGATCCAGATAGCTGAAATTGCAATACCGGCATGGGTCCTGTGGTAGTGAATAACGACCTTTTGGCCTTCCTTGAGCCCATTCATGCCGACCTTCTTCTTGCCCTTGAAGACTACGGTCTTGGAGGTCAGGTCTCCGCCAAAAACAAACTCAGACTTCTTGCCAGCGTTGTTGACCGCGACAAGAGTCATCGGAGAGGCATTCATGTCCATGTGCCGGATGACACCGGTGAAGGTGGGGACATGGGAGGCCTTTTTCGCCACCTTGGCATGCTTTTTGGCAACGGGTTTGACAGCTTTCTTTGCCGCAGGCGCTTTTGCCGGTGCTGGAGTCGTGGCAGGTGCTGGAGCAGTGGCAGGTGCGTTGTCAGCAAGGGCTGTTCCGACGGCGAGAGGAGCCACGGTCAAGCCCATTGTGGAAAGAAACATGAGTCCAAGGAATCCTTTGTGTAAACCCTTCATCCATTCCTCCTTAAAAAACGGTTGTTGTTTGTTTCGGCCGAATACGCCAATGACTGAGACTGTATCTTTAAGATCTTCTGCGTGATCATTCCTGCTGCCCCGAGACGCCTCCTTCTTCCTCCATACGCTATCCCCCGTCAGAATCCCTGATGTTGTTGACACTGATCGATGATGGTGCCTGCCGGGTCTCGGCCCATCAGCAACAACCGGTGTATTGGGGTCCAACGGCAAAAAAAATGCCCTAAAATCAATACATAGACCTAAACCCTTAAATTCTATACAAGAATTTACCGTTAGGCAAGTACTGAATTTTCCGGTTCTCTTTTCAGCCGGAGGTCCCTGTGATAGGATGAACAATGGAAAAGAGAATCATAGAAGTCTGGAGAGCCATTCCTCCTGTCCAATCATTGAAGTAAATAATCGGAGAATTTTTTGAGCATATCGGGAAGACGGAGACGAAGGAAGAAAACGGGAGCGGGTCTTTCTGGTTTTCCGGATCAGGTGGCAGGATCACCCCCTTTGGTTTCTTCGGACGCCGAAAGATTCTGGAGAGAAAAAATCATTGAAAGGGTTCGTTTCGTCCCGGAAAAGCTCGTTCCTTTTGAAACTGTCATGCGTCATCTTGTTCCCCGAAAAAACAAGAATCACAGGAAAGAGATAGAACAGGAAACGGGACTCCTTGTGTCCTCCGGGGAACTCATCCGGCTTCCTGATGGCCGCTTGGCTCTTCCGGAGCGTCTGGAACCGCTGACCGGCCGCCTGGATGCCCATCGTGACGGATACGGTTTTGTTATCGATCCGGAGGGAAAAAAGGATGTCTACATCCCTTCCCATGCCCTTTCCGGGGCCATCGACGGGGACACAGTCGTCTGTCATGTTACGGGGGAGGATGCCAAGGGGAAGAGAGAAGGAATCGTCACCAGGATCCTGTCCCACAGCCGTGTCGATCTTCCGGGCCTTCTGGTCCAGACTGAAAAGGGATTGTTCGTCCGTCCGAGGGATACCCGGATCCGGCACCTCTTCAAGGTGGAAGGGCCCGTTCCGGATTTTCCAGATGCCGAATCGACGATTGTTGTCATCGCGGTCACCGTGTATCCTGACGAGTCTCCCGTTCCTGCAGGAAAGATCCTCTCCGTCCTGGGTACAGACGGGGATCCCGCCATCGATACCGATCTGGTCATTGCCTCCTTCGGCTTTCCCCTGACGTTTCCACCCGACGTGGAGAAGGAGGCCGTCGAGCGTTCCCGGTCCGTGAAGATAGAACCGGCCGAAGGCCGGGTCGATCTCCGCGGCCTCGAGATCGTGACCATCGATGGAGATACGGCCAAGGATTTCGATGATGCTGTCTCTTTCGTGACGGCCAAGGATGGAAGCATCTCTCTGGGAATCCACATCGCCGATGTGTCCGCGTACGTGACCCCTGGCTCGTGTCTCGACCGGGAGGCCTTCAGCCGGGCGACAAGCGTCTACTTCCCCGACCGGGTTCTTCCGATGTTTCCCGAAATTCTTTCCAACGGAGTGCTTTCCCTCAATCCGGATGAGGACCGGCTGACCCGGTCTGTCATCGTCAGGATCAGTCCGGATGGAGACATTCAGGACTGGTCTGTTGTCCGTTCGGTGATCCGGAGCAGGAAACGCATGACCTATTCCGAAGTCCACCGGGCCTTGACCGGAGAGCCGTCGGACAGCTACCGTCCCTGGGTTTCCCTTCTGGAATCAATGTGGTCCGTGGCTTCTCAATTGCGGAAAAGGAGGATGAAGCACGGGAGTCTGGATTTTGATCTTCCGGAACCGGAAATCGTCCTGAACCTGCGAGGGGAGCCCATAGACATTCTCCGGTCGCCCCGATACCTCTCGCATCAGCTGATAGAAGAGTTCATGCTTTTGGCCAACACCCTGGTTGCTTCCAGACTTTCCGAAAAGCTCGGAACCGGTATTTTCAGGGCCCATGAAGCACCTTCGCCCGAAAGGATCGACAACCTATACCGTTTTCTGGAGTCTGTCGGCCTGACCTTCGGAAGAACCGATCCCATCACTCCGCTTGACCTTTCGACCATCCTCGAGAAGACCAAGGGCTTGCCTGTCGAGCATCCCGTTCACTACGCCGTTCTCCGTTCCCTGAAGCAGGCGCGATACGATGCAAAGCCTCTTGGGCATTTTGGGCTGGCTTTTTCGGACTACACGCACTTTACTTCCCCCATCCGCCGGTATCCGGATCTTATCGTGCACCGCCTGATAGACCTTCTGTCTCCGGGTGGACTGGAAAAACTCCTTCCTGCGCCTCTTCCTGTCGTGGCCCAGACATGCTCAGAAAAGGAACGGAAAGCGACGGAGGCCGAACGGATGGCGATCGACTTCAAAAAAGTCCGATTCATGTCCGGCCATCTCGGAGAAACCTTTGCCGGACGGGTGACCGGTGTCGCGTCCTATGGTCTTTTCATCGAAATCGATCCCTTCTTCGTCGAAGGATTGATTCCGATTCACTCGCTTGGCCAGGACTACTTCGAGTATCGGGAAGACCGTCACCAGATCCGGGGGGAAAGGACAGGCCAGACATTCGCCGTCGGGGACCCTGTCCGGGTTACGGTCGCAAAAGTCGATTTTCAGCGGCTCAGATGCGATTTTGTCCTGGAGCAGGAGGCGGGAAATCTGGAAGAGTCCCGAAAGGCTTATAAAAAACGTCGATTTGGTCGAAAAGAACGTTAGGGCGAGAAGCCTTCTCCGAGGGGCGATCCCCTAGTGGACTTCCGATTCGCCGGCCGAGCGGATTTCGTTTGCGGCAGAACTGAGGTCTGTGCTGGCTTTGTCGAACATGTTCTTGGTCCAGACAGGATTCCCGAGGCTCTGGTATTCCTGGGCCGATGAAATCCGGCTTTTTGCCGCTTCGATGTACTTCTGGGCGGCGACAAGATGGTTTTGCAGATCCGCTTCCTTCTTGGCCTGCTTCTCGGAGGCCTGGGCTGAAGAGCGGTAGCTGAAGGCCGCGTTCTGATGGTCCCCCATGAGTGCGTTTGTCTGGGCACAGGAGGCAAGGAACAGAAGGGTTGCAGGAAGGGTCAGGGAGAGGGGATATCGCCGGAGGATGGTCCGTGTTCTGGTTGATTCCAGCAGCAGTGAAAGACATTCTGGGCGGGCAGACTGGACGGGTTTCATGAAATCCTCCTGTAGATTGACGGTACCTTCTCTCAGACGCTTCCCTGGTTGAGAGGTGTTTTTTTTATCACATTGACGGGGTTGGGTTCAACTGGTGGAAATCAAAAATATCAATAGCGGGCCAGACGGCCGCGGTTTTTTTCTTTGGAAGGGAACCGGTTGTTTCCGTCCCCGTTTTTTTCTTCTTACCGCTCTTTCGATAGCCTGCCTTTTGATTGCTTCCTGTGCCACCCTCGACAAGAACGCCCATTATCCCGAAGAACCCGGGACCCTCTACAGGACCTCGATGATGGACTCCATGGCCTATCGTCATCTGACCATTGTTTCCCGCCAATGCAGCAAGCGCTATCTGAGCATTATCGGGGAGAAAAACGGGTCCGGTACGGAGGAGGGGCCGGTCCTTCGCATCAGGATCGAAAGGAACTGGCCTGCGGACTTTGATTTGTCACGGCGTCGTGCGGTCATTCCGATGAAGGCCTTGATCGAAAAGAAGGAGGAGGGTCACTGGAAGAAAAGGAAGGTGAGGGGATATGTCGAGTTCAGGGACCTGTCCCTCTGCCGGATCCGCAGGGCTGCCTTTGTTCCCTCCGAGGACTCCTCCATCCTCGAACCCCCCCTCTGGATCCTGAATGTTGCTCCCCGGAAGAAAACCTATTGGACCCCAAGGCTTGTCATCCTGACTGCCTACCGGTCCCTTCTCAACGAGACCCTGTCGATCGTCGGTCCCATTCCATTCCGGACTTCTGACCGATTCTATTATCCCAATGCCCTGATCAACGGGGTTGTCCAAAGGAAGGATCTTCTGAGGGGGGTGACCCCGCCGGATTTTTATGGAAACATTTCCTCGTCTCTCTGGTTGAAAGGGAAGGGGCAGAAATTTACAATAATGGGAGAGGGAGATTCGGGACTGTTTGAAATGCGATCAGCCCACACAAAGGGGGTAGGGGTCTTCCTCCCTTATCCCCGGACATTCTACCGCTACCCCAAGAAGTCTTACCGGTTTGCCCTCTCAGGCAGTCTTCTCGTGGATGGTCCCTTTGCCGTTGAAGGAAGTCTGGACTTCGATGACGATGATAAGTCCGTGCGTCTGAAAGGGCGCATCAATGAGGCAGGGTCGGTGGTGACCGACTTCCAGATTCAGGTCCCCTTCAGGAAAGGGAGCGCCTCCCGTTTCGGCATCCCGGGAGAGGTCGATTTTGATTTCTCATTCAACCATCGGCGCATCATCCTGGTTTTATTGCCCGATTCCAATCGGAACACCTACTGGATTGGATCACTCAACCAGAACATTTTCGGCATTGCAGACCCGACCTAGAACCTCCCGGAGGTGATTTGTGGACAACAGTGAAGAAAACCTGAACCACGATCCTGTTGATCAGTCGGACCCGCAGGCCATCGATTTCACTCCAAAAAAGGCCCGTGTCCTCGGTATTTTTTTTCGGATCTTCACGATTCTCGAGTTCGGATTCCTTGGCTTCATTCTTTACGACCTGTTCAGAAAATACGTTATCACCGGAAATCTGGACTGGTGGAAAAAATGATTTCAGGAAAACCTGTGGAAAAGGTGTTGACCAGAGTTCTGGGCGGCTTGGCCTTTTCGCTTGTTTTCTTTTTTACCGGATGCTCATTTTTCAATCCCCCCACCTTTACGGAAGAACAGTTGCAAGAGGTGGACACGACCCTGACCTATCAGGACATCCTCTCTGATTACCGTTCCCTTTCCGGACGGAAGGTGATTGTGGGGGGGCGGACGGTCCATCTCGACAACAGGACGACTCAAGCCTATATACAGATTGCTCCGGCGCCCCTAGACCGTCTCTTTCGTCCATCCGCTCCAGATGGTGGGTCCTCCTTGATTCTTTTGGTCTTTCCCTATCCGGTCGATCCCTCTGCCCTGGCGAATGGGCGACGCATCACGGTCATCGGACAGGTACGCCGGATGAGGAGACCATCCCTGACAGAAAGCGGAAGGACGATCCGTCTGGTCACGATTGATGTCCTGTCCCTCCATACCTGGGTCCCGAGGACAACACTCATCGGAGGCTCTCCTTTCCCGGTTATGACTCCGGGCTTTAGCGGACCTTACCAGACCCCCTAGGAAAACCACCGGTCAAGTTCTTCAAGACTGTCAAGAAGAAGGTCGGGAGAAAGTGACAGAAGCTCCTCGCGTCCATGCGTTCCGGTCGGGAGAAGGCAGACCGGGATCCCCGCTGCCCGCGATGCGGCAAAGTCAAAGGGGGAATCTCCGACAAACAGGATTCCCGAAGGGTGAACTCCCATTCGGGATGCGATGGCAAAAATCATCTCAGGGGAAGGCTTGAGGCAGAAGCCGTCCCCCTCCCCGAGACAGAAGGGGAGGAAATTTTTCCAGCCAAAGTGTTCGATCAGCTCCCGGGCAGAGGTCCCGAGTTTGTTCGTGACCACGGCCTGGAGCCTTCCGGAAGTCTCAATCCGTTCGAGAATCTTCCGGGCTCCGCCCATGGGGCGGGTCTGCTCAAGATAGATCGACTGGTAATGGGACCGGAAGACATCCGTTCCTTCGCCAACCCGGGGGGCAGGAAGAAGACGGGAGACTGATTCTTCGAGGGGTCCCCCCACAAGTGCCATTGTTTCTTTGAAAGAGAGTTCCGTATCAAGGTCGAAGTGGCGAAGCATGTGATTGAAGGAGTGGCGGATCGGGGTGAAGGAATCTATCAGGGTTCCGTCGAGGTCGTAGACGACGGCAGAGATGGAAGAAGGAAAAAGGTAAAGGGAATCCAATCGACGTCCTGTGTGATTTTGTTGGTGGTCCCAACGGGGTTCGAACCCGTGTTTCCGGCGTGAGAGGCCAGCGTCCTAGGCCACTAGACGATGGGACCCAACGTGTCGCAAGGCGAAATTATATCGGATAACACAACAGAAAGAAACTCATTTTTTTGGATTGCACGGGCTAAAAAGGATCAGTCCTCGCCTGGCAGAGGAGAGAAAAGCAGATCCAGATCTTCCGGTGAAAATTTTACAGGACTGGAGTGGTCGGGACTCAGAATGCCTTCCGCCAGTTCGGCTTTCTTCCCCTGAAGGGCCAAAATCTTTTCCTCGATCGATCCGGCTACGATCAGCTTGTAGACGAAGACAGGTTTTGTCTGTCCGATCCGGTGTGCCCGGTCAGTCGCCTGGTTTTCGACGGCAGGGTTCCACCAAGGATCATAATGGATGACGGTATCGGCGGCGGTCAGGTTGAGTCCGACGCCTCCGGCCTTAAGGCTGATGAGAAAAAGGGGAACTCGGCCTTCCTGAAAGGTCTTGACAGGAGTTTCCCGGTCGACGGTCTCGCCTCTTAGCTGGACAAAGGGAATAGATCTCTGATTGAGCTCGGGAAGGATCAGGTCGAGCATGCCGGTAAACTGGGAAAAAAGGAGGATTCTTCGGCCTTCTTCCAGAAGTGAGGGCAGGAGCTCGAGCAAGAGGGACAGCTTGACGCTTTCCTTCACTTTGCGTGCCGTCTCGGATTTCAGGAGCCTGGGATCGCAACAAACCTGGCGGAGCTTGAGCAGGGCATCAAGGATGACGATCTGGCTCCGGGCAAATCCCTTGTCGGAGATTTCCTGACGGATCTTCCTGTCCATGGTGCTTCTCACCGTTTCGTACAGATCCCGCTGCCCTCCTTCGATCTCGACACGGAGAATGGACATGGTTTTTGGGGGGAGCTCCTGGGCGACTTCCTCTTTCTTTCGCCTCAGAATGAACGGCCTGAGCCGCCTGGCAAGAATCGCCTTTCTCTGTTCGTCGCCCTGTTTCTCGATGGGGTTTCGGAAAGAACGGGAAAAGTTTTTCATGTCTCCCAGAAATCCTGGCATCAGAAAATCAAACAGGGACCAAAGTTCGCCCAGATGGTTTTCGAGAGGAGTGCCCGTCAGGCAGAGACGGTGGCGGGTCTTGATCTTCCGCACGATGCGGGAGGCATGATTTTCAGCGTTTTTCACGACCTGAGCCTCATCGAGGATCAGCAGGTGGTATTCCCTCTCGAGAAGAAAGTCGGCGTCCCTCCAGAGAAGGGGGTAGGTTGTGAGGAGAATGTCGGCCTCCCCGGAGCCGGCGAACCGGTCCATTCTGTCCTTTCCCTGCAGGGAAAGGACAGAGAGGCCCGGAGTAAAGTGCCGGGACTCGTTTTGCCAGTTGAAGACCAGAGATGTCGGAAGAACCACAAGGGCAGGGCGGTCAAGCCGGCCTTCCTTCTTTTCAAGGGCGATATGAGCAAGGGCCTGCGCAGTCTTTCCCAGCCCCATGTCGTCGGCAAGAATGCCTGAAAGATCGTGCATCCTCAGATACTGAAGCCATCCCAGTCCTTCCTGCTGATAGGGTCTCAGGGTCCCTCTGAATTCCGGAGGAGGCAAAAGACGGGGGGGCGCATCAATGGCGGAGAGCCTTTTCGCCATCTCCCGTATCGAAGCGGGGCCTTTGAATTGCCACCGGCCCTTGTCGGCTAGAGTCTCTATCCTGTTGGAGTCGAACCGGGACATCCGTAGGTTCCCGACCGAATCCCCGTGTTTTCTGCAATCGAAAAGATCGATCAAGGTTCCTACAACGACCTTGAGCCGGTCGGCGGAAATGCGGATTCGACCGGTCGGGCCTTTAAGGTAGACAGGCTCGTTGTCCTGGATTTTCTGGATGCTGGAGAGAGAGAACCACCGGTCGTCCCGTGAAAATAGCTCGGTAAGGAGAGGGACCAGGGATAGGCGCTTTCCCTCGACAGTGATCCCCAGGTTCAGGGAGAGCCAGTCGCCTCCTTCTTCCGAAACCTTTGCCTCGAAAGATTCCGCGTCAAGATATCGGTGGCGGAAATCCGGAGGAATATTGATTTTCCATCCTTCTTTTTCCAGGGCGGGAATCTGTTCCATGAAAAGTGGCCAATAGGATTCGGAGGAAAGCCCCATGAGGCCGGAAGGCACCGGGGCCTCTTCCTTGAGGGCGAGAATGCCAGGTTTGACCCGGGCAAACCCTAACCGGCCGAGACGGGACGAGTACTCCTCCTCCAGCCTGATTTTCCGGATTATACGGACAGTTTCGACTCCCTCGACAACATGGCATCTCTTGTCTTCGCTCCCAAATTGGTACGGTCCGTAGCGAAACAGAAGTTCGGCTCCCTCGAAAATACGGGGGTGCCAGGAGTAGGGATATTCCCTGTGGGCCCGGATGATCACCGTCCCGAGACTGTGGAGCTGAAGAACCGGAGTCGGGTCGAGGTCGACGGATCGGGTCTCTGTTGACAGGGATTGTGTGGGGAGGAAGCGTTCGGGGAGTATATCCTTAAGAAGGGCCTCGGAAAGAATCACCTCATCGGGAGACAGTGATGGTGCGTCAAGAATTTTCATCAGAACAGGTGGAGGAAAATCGGACAGGATCCTTCCGACTGCCCTTTCCTTGATGTCGACATACCAGAGCGTTTGTCCGGAAAGAAGGGAATCCGATGTCGGGGCTGTGATGAGTTCCGGCTGCTGCAGTCCATCCTCGGTCGGGATCCAGATCAGCGACCCCGGTCGGTCTTCGCCCCGGCGGATCGGCAGCTCTCCCTGGGGAGGGTCCAGGAAGAAACGTCCGCTCTTGAAAAGAAGCTCCAGGGCCGCCTCTCCGTCCTCTCCGGAGAGGGACCAAGTTGATTCGTACAGCGGGGTGGACTGGTTGATCTTTCGAAGATTCCAAATGATTTGCCGGTCGATGTCGTTACAGAAATCGGCAGGGGTCGTGAGAGCCCGGTCGAAGTTGTTCCATGGGTCGATCTGGGTGGAAAGTGTTCCGTTCGATCGTAGCCGTGCCTTGTAGACCTTTATCCCTAAACGATTTTTTCTGTTGTCCGGAGCGAGTGTCCACAAAAGGATCGATCGGATGGCGGATTTTGCCCGGGGCGAGGGAGCGGAAGAGAGGGCCGCTTTTCGGACCGAGTCCACCCAAGTCCGCACTCGCATGCCCTGAAGTTCTTTCTGGAATTCGGGGGTGTTGAGCAGGTTTAGAAGAACGGCTGCGACATGTTTGCACCGTACGGCCACTGGACAGGTGCAATATCCGGAGAAGCGGCCATTTTTCCATTCGATGCTGACGCGATAGGGGAGGCGAAGTTTCCCTTGAACCTGGGCCCTGACATGGTTGTCTGCCACTTGGATGTCGGAGACATCGTGAAAGTAGGCTCGCCCCTTGTCCACATCATACGCGTCGATCCATTGGCAGATATCCTTTTCAGTAAAAAGGGGAATGGGTGGCATCAGGGAATCTGTCTCCCTTCAACAGATGTTGGAAATTGGGGAAGGCGCGATGCCTGACCGGAATGTCCATTATACCCCACTGTCGGGAGAATCCCAATCATGAAGAAGGGTAACCCCCCTTCCGGATGAATGCGGGAGTGGGGCAAAGGGTTCGGTGTGGGCGGTCGGAACAAAGCCGTGTCCTTGTCGCTTCTTCATAATCGGGGACAATTTAGCAGGGTTTATTTCGGTGACAGAGGGAATAGTCCGCCTTCCATCTTCTCTGGAGGGTCAGAAGAAAGTGCGTGCTCCGCAAGGATTCGAACAGGTGGGGCATGATCCAGGCGAGGTAGAGGAGAGCGACGGGCGATCCGGATGGGGAGAAAGACAGTAGAGCGTGGAGAGGAGTCCATGGAGGAGCGGTGTTGGATACGATTTTCAAGCCAGTGTGGGTTGCGTTCAGGAGGATGTCCGGTTCGAATAGTTCCAGAGCGGGGAAGCCGAAGGGGTCGAAAGGATGTTGTCTGGATGTGAGGTTTTCCGGGTTGTCGGGAGAGAGAAAAAGTCCAGAGGAAAACCCCGGAAGTCGGCCAGCCAAAATGATCTCCCGCTCATTCCCCCTGATCCATGGGCGCCGGCTTGAGGCAGGGGGATCGAGAACAGGTCGAAATAGAGGTCGATGATTCAGGACTGGGTTTTGTCGAGGATGATGGCCGGGTTCTGCTCAGGAGGTGTTCAATGAGGGACAAGTGGTTGCGCTCGGGAGGATCGCTATGGCCGCTCACAACAACAGACCTTAATCACTCGATTGGATGTAAGTGGACTATATTGTAACTCTGGTGACAATTTTGAAAATGTTTCTGATCCTTGAAAATGTGTCAATAGTTGTAACTGAACTATGATTATGGATTATCTTAATATTTTTCTTAATGGCACACCTATTGCTTAATAATCAGGCAGTGGCATGTGGTCCAGATGAGTGTACCAGTCAGGAGGTTCGGGATGAACGGGATAATCAAAAAAATAAAGACGGATTGGAGAAAGAGTCTAGTGGTGGGGTTGACCATGAGCATCGGAATGGCTCTTTCCGCCTGCCAGACTACCGAAGCCGGCGCTGTGATGGCGATAGAAGACGAAGGTGGAAATGACCGTCACTTCGTCAAGAAGATTGTTGGCGGCATTGTGGTCGGCATCAAGAGAAGTCCAAAGTCGCACAATGTTTCCCTGAAGATCCGGGAAACCCGTGTGGGAAAGGATGGAGGCCCTGTCTGTGACGCTCCCACGGGGAGGATTCTGAATGTGGAATCGGTCGGAGGGATCTTCGCCGCCGATCCAAAGAGACTGAGAAGCGCGATGATTGTTATGGAGGCGCCATCTGACCCCACTCCCCGTGACCTGAAAATCGGAGAGTGTGTTTCGGTGGCTCCGGACGATATTGACCGGGTCCAGACCTCTGTTCATTCGAGCATCGAAATCACCCCGTCCCTGCAGGCCAGCAGTTCCCGCGACATATTCCAGAAGGGAATAGTGGAACTCTGGGCCGTTGGCACACTTCCAAAAAGCGCGGTCAGTCTTTCATGGAGCGGCACTGGACAGCTTCGCAGAACTTCGGCAGTGCATACGCCCGTTCATGCGAAGCTTGTTGGGTCGCTGCGCCAGCCTGCCTAATCACATCCCGCATTTTCCTCCCGCTTCGGGTCGTCTGATCGACCGCCCCTCCGTATCGGAGGGATGATCAGAACCTCTCGAAGCGGAGTTTCCCCACCCCCTCCAAAAAAAAATTATGATACAGATTCCTGAATCGATGTCGGACTTGTCAGGCGTTCTTTCTCCGGGGTTCTGTCACAAGAGTCCGGCAGAGTGGTGTAAAATCCCGGTATTGTGCCCTGGATCTCCAGGGCTGTTTTTCTGTCCGCGCACTCTCGAAAGTTTTGTCCGTCCGGGATGGTGTTGGAACGGGTTGATTTTCCCCATGCCCAGGGATATCGTACTTCCATGCAGACCGGCCCCGTCTTGGCATTTTTTTCCCTCCTACAGCAGGAACAGTTCCCTCCCGTAGCGGTCCGGTTGCCCGGTCCGTGTTCCCCTCGGCCCTGGCCCAATCCCTTGGGATTTCCGAAGGTCAGGAAACCGGAGGTAGGGAGGTTTCCCCGTTTATCTGGTCACGGGCCCGGACTGAATGTCCCGAGATTTTTCATAGGAAAAGGAGATTTGTCTCCATTTATTATTAGCGAACCCGCCCAAGTCTTCCCTTCGAAAAGCTCCGGCGACCCCGATCCACATTCCCGACTGTGGTTACGGGACGTCCCTTCTCTCAGGATTTGCCGTTGCTTTTCTTCAGAGGGGACAGCAGGATGCGGGTCAACAAACAATCTCCCGGAGGTGTGAGTAAAGCTATGCATTCGCCGGCATCGAAAATCCAGATACTTCTGGCGAGTCTTGTGGGAACGACAATCGAATTTTTCGATTTCTATATTTTTGCCACGGCTTCGGTGCTGGTCTTCCCGGCCCTGTTTTTTCCGCCGGGGAATACTGCCACTGCGACGCTCCAGTCGCTTGCGACCTTTGCCCTGGCTTTCCTGACCCGCCCCGTGGGAGCAGTTCTCTTCGGGCACTTCGGGGACCGGGTCGGAAGGAAGGCCACTCTGGTGGCCGCTCTATTGACCATGGGGATCTCGACCATCCTGATCGGACTTCTTCCGACCTATGGGCAGATCGGGCTGGTGGCCCCGATTCTTCTCGCGGTTTGTCGTCTTGGCCAGGGAGTGGGCCTCGGAGGTGAGTGGGGAGGGGCCGTACTTCTCGCGACCGAAAACGCCCCTCCCGGACGACGGGCCTGGTATGGGATGTTTCCCCAGCTTGGAGCTCCTGCCGGTTTCATCCTTTCGACTGGAACATTTCTCGTGCTTTCCCACTTTACGACGCGGGAGGAGTTCGCCGCATGGGGATGGAGGATCCCTTTTCTTCTCAGCGCCCTTCTGGTGATGATCGGGCTCTGGATCCGGCTGCGTCTCATCGAGACCCCCGACTTCCGGCGCTCTTTGGAAGGCGGTAAGCGGATCAGGATTCCGGTCCTGTCTGTCCTCCGGCATCACTCCGGAGCCCTGGTGGCCGGAATCTTCTCTCTGCTCAGCACATTCGTGCTTTTCTACCTCATGACGGTCTTTGCCCTGGGGTGGGGGACCACTCACCTGGGGTATTCCCGGGAGAATTTTCTGCTTCTCCAGATTGCCGGGGTCTTCTGCTTTGCCCTGATGATTCCGGTGTCGGCCAGGTTTGCCGATCACAAGGGATGCCGCGCAACGATGATTTTGGCGACTGTCCTGATTTTCCTTTTTGGTCTGACTCTCGGTCCCATGATGGTTGCCCACCATCCCGGACGCATCTTGGCTTTCTTTGTGCTGGGATTTTCTGTAATCGGACTGACCTATGGTCCTGCCGGCACCATTCTCGCCGAACTCTTTCCGACGCCGGTCCGGTACACCGGAGCCTCGCTCGCATTCAACATGGCTGGGATCGTCGGGGCCTCTCCGGCCCCCTATGTCGCCACCCGGCTTGCCACAACCTATGGGATCGGATCGGTGGGGGGGTATCTCTGCGTGACAGCGGCCCTGACTCTATTGGCGCTCTTTCTGCTTCGGCCAGCTCCGGAAATCCCTGGAAGTCCAAACCGGGATAAGGAATCTACAAGGGAAGACTGGCGGGGTGCAGCGGGTTCCCCTCCCGATGGGTTCCCTTAGACAACGACGGCTCTGCTTATTGAAAATAGGGAAAAAAGAGAAAGGAGTGAGGTTAAATACAAATCTGTATTGGTGCCGGAGACCGGGATCGAACCGGTACGGGATCACTCCCGAGGGATTTTAAGTCCCTTGCGTCTGCCTGTTTCGCCACTCCGGCTTCTGGAAGGATCGGGATGCCGAAATGGAAGAGTACCATGCTCCGGAAAAAGGCTCAATATTCCTTTGCCAGGGATTCGTCCAGTCAGAGCGGATGTACTGATTTCATTGACAACCGTCAATAAGCCGAAATTCAAAAATACAAAAATGAGACTGCCATTTTCGAGATCAAGAACCGGAGCCGGAATGAAACCCGGTCGATAAAACAGGAAATCCCTTCTTATCTCCGCTTCTGTGATTGTTTGGCAAATCAGATTCGTCTTATTGGGGGGCTGGATGAAATTGACAATCCGGCTGTTCTCCCCTTATTCTTAAGCGATGATGTTTTGCGTGATCCGATCGAAGTGAAGGATTCGCCCGATAATTTCAGAACATCCAACAATCAATACGACAACGGAGGCATTAACGTGAAAAACCCGCTCGATTCTCTGTGGGGAACGGTCATTTCGGGATTCGTTCTGACAGGCATTCTCTTTTTTGTAGTTAAATCTCTCGTCAATCACTAGGGTTTTTACCCTCTCTTTCGGCTTTTTATTCCGGAACGGATGACAGGTGATAGCAAATGGCTATCCCTCGAGGCCTGACAGATACGACTTCAAAAACCCATTGACCCAACCAAAGGAGCTTCTCAAATGGATCATCAGGCAACGGAACTTATCGTAAGGTGGTTTCACTTTCTGGCAGGAATTATGTGGATCGGTCTTCTCTACTACTTCAACTTTGTGCAGGGAGCGTTTCTCAAGGCCGCTTCCCCTGAAGCCAAGGCCGATGCCTTCAAGAATCTTGTGCCAAGAGCGCTTTTGTTCTTCCGGTGGGCTTCGGTTCTGACCGTCCTCTTCGGGCTCTCCATCTTGGGTCAGCGGCATATCCTGGTTCAGGCCTATACATTTCAGGGTGGCGCAGCCGTCATCGGAATGGGTGCCTGGCTTGGAACAATCATGATGCTGAATGTCTGGGGATTCATCTGGCCGAACCAGAAGCGGGTCATCGGGCTCGTTCCTGCAGAGGCGGCCGAGAAAGCCAAGGCTGCGCGCATCGCGTTCCTGGCCAGTCGGGTCAATGTTGTCCTCTCCATCCCCATGCTCTTTTTCATGGGTGCCTCAAGCCATGGAGCCGCGCTCTTTATCAATCACTAGACGGAATGGACCTTACTTGAAGAAAAAGGCCTGGCGACATGTCGCCAGGCCTTTTCTATTTGCCTCGATGTCATGCAGAGGACATCATGTAGGACCACACTGTATAGAACAGCATGATTCCAAATCCCGCCTTGATGACGAGAATCAGAATCTTGAGCCGTCGGTGACGGGCATCCTCCCTGTCCTCAGCCGTTTTTTGATCCATCGAGAATCTTCTTTTCCAGTACCTCGATTCCCGGAAGGCCCGGAACCGTTCCTGGCTTTGGGGCCACGATTCCAAGGCGGTAGAGAATCGGAGTGGCCGTCGGAATGTTGAGGGCCAGGATCTCCTCCCGGCTCATCCGGTCGAGTTCCATGACCATCGCCCGGAGGGAATTGCCATGGGCCACGACCAGACAATTTTCCCCCTTGAGAAGTTCAGGAAGAATGATGCTGTGGACATAGGGCAGAGCCCGATCCTTGGTCATGGCGAGACTTTCTCCACCGGGAGGAGCGATGTCGTAGCTTCGTCTCCAGATGTGGACCTGTTCGGCGCCGAATTTTTTCGCCGTTTCATCCTTGTCGAGACCCTGAAGGTCCCCGTAATGGCGCTCGTTCAAGGCTTCCGATGCGATCACGGGTATTCCCCTGTGGCCGGAGACATCAAGAATCAGGTCGAGGGTCCTTTTCGCCCGCTTGAGGGCGGAGGTATAGGCTTTCGTGACAGGATAGTTCTTGAGTCTTTCCCCGGCAGAACGGGCTTCCTCCTCCCCCTTTGGGGAAAGATCGACATCGACCCATCCAGTAAAACGATTTTCCTTATTCCAGACACTTTCTCCGTGTCTGACCAGTATTAGAAGAGCCTCTTTGCCCAAGACTGCGCCTCCCTGTGTTGTTTTTCGGCCCTGGATCCTTTGGTCACGATCCTCCAGAGACTGTCCCCTGATTCATCCTATCATAAAGCAGGTTTTTCCCGGAAAATGACCCGTGGCACCCGGGAGCGGGGAGGGATAGAATAGAGGGGCGTATCGGAATCTGTTGGAAATGTCGAATGAAGGAGGAAAAGATGAAGAAAATCTGGATATTTGGTGGCGGAGGGATCGTGCTTTCCGGAATTCTCCTTTTTTCGGGGATGCAGGGTATCCTGGGCCATCACCCACTGATTGCCCGGGCTTCGGAATCCTCGGCCGTTCCTGCGACAGGACAGGCAGCTCCTCCATTTTCAGGGAGAGACCAGCGGGGAGTGCGGCATTCCCTCTCGGACTACAGGGGTAAATGGCTTGTTCTGTATTTTTTTCCAAAGGCGGATACCCCCGGATGCACGAAGGAAGCTTGCTCATTTCGGGATGGCATTCGAGACCTCAGGCATCTTGGAGCGACTGTCGTTGGCGTAAGCATGGACCATCAGGGGGCACAGGAGCACTTCGCCAAAAAATTCCATATTCCCTTTCCACTCTTGGCCGATGACTCGGGAAATATCGCCAGGGCCTACGGGGCGGCGGGTGGATTCCTGAATTTCGATCACCGGTACACTTTTTTGATCGACCCGAAAGGCCAGATTGTCAAGCGGTATCTCGATGTGGATCCGGACCGCCACTCGGCCGAGGTCATCGGTGATCTCAAAGCTCTGGAAAGGCAGGAACAAACTTCCTGAACGGTCCTCGAACAGAGATATCCGGTCAGGATCGGCAGGCTGGGCAGGGGCACAGCTTCCGCAGGATCTCGAAGGAGTAAAGTCCCGTGGAATGTCCGTCCGAGAATCCGATGGACAGGGCGTACTGGCCGACAAGATGCCAGGAGGTCGGGCGAATATCCCGGGGGATCGAAGATTCGACGACGGTCCTCTCCCCGGTCCATTCGTTGACGCATCCGGCGCACGGACAGGATACGCGCAAATCCCGGTTTTCGTAGATCGATTCATGCCCGTCCCGCCATAGGATCCGGACGGTCTGGGGGGATGGAGCATCGATGTTCTGGGGCAGGGGATGGGACATGGGTGTATTCCTTATATGTAAGATGTTGTTTTTGTCAGGTCCATCGACAACCGGGAGGTCCGGTCACCCCGGACTTTCCTCTTCCGATCTCTGGGGCCGGCTCATCAGGTCGACAAGTGTCCTTTTCAGGTCGGCATGTTCGTAGAGGATCCGGTAGACAGCGTGAGTGATGGGAAGTTCCACGTTGTACCGGAGGGAAAGCTCGTGGGCGGACTGGGTGGTGGGAACTCCTTCTGCCACCTGGCCTAGCTCTGTCAGAATGTCCGGCAGGGTGGCGCCCTGTCCCAGACGAAGTCCCACCGTTCTGTTGCGGCTCTTGTCCCCCATGGCGGTCAGAAGAAGGTCGCCTACCCCGGCGAGCCCTGAAAATGTCAAAGGGTCGGCTCCCATGGCCAGACCCAGACGGATCATCTCGGCAAGCCCCCTCGTGATCAAGGCTGCCCGGGAGTTGTCTCCCAGGCCCATTCCGTCGGAGATGCCTGCTGCCAGGGCCAGGACATTCTTCATGGCTCCGGCGACCTCTATTCCCCGCACATCCCTTCTCGTATAAACCTTGAACCACGGAGTATTGAAGAGACGTTGAACGTCCTGGGCCAAGGCGTAATCTCTGGATGCGGTGACGACCGCTGTGGGCATCTGTTTGACCACTTCCCGGGCGAAGGAAGGGCCGGAGAGGATGGCATAATCTTCCGGATTCTGGCTGTAGACGCTTTCCATGATCTCCGACACCAAAGAAAGGTTCTTCTGCTCAATTCCCTTGGTGGCCCCGATGACAGGAATCGGATTGTTCAGGTGTTCCTTTGCCAGGGAGAGGACGCTCCGGGCCGCCTGGCAGGGGATCGCAAGGATCAGGAGGGAGGCCGTTTCCAGGGCTCCGGGAAGGCTGGACGTGACAAGCAGGGATTCCGGCAAGGGAATTCCTGGCATGTAGACCCTGTTTTCCCGGGTCCGGCAGATGTCCTGAGCCAGGATGGGATCACGGACCCAGAGGGTCGTCGGCCAACCAGCCATTGAAAGATGATGGGCCAGGGCTGTTCCCCAGGACCCACCTCCGAGAACAAGGGGGGCGGGATTGTGTCCGATCCGGCCAAAGGATGGCGTAACCTGGGAGGGGGTCATGGCACCCTTTCGTTAAATGTCGCAGCCATTTTCTCAGGATCAGAGCATATCAAGTTTGAGATCTCGGGTCGAATGGATCATTGGCTCCGTAAAGAACCCGGACAAGCGCCAGTCCTTCTGGAGGAAGAGGGGAGACGGGCCGAAATGAGGCCTTGGTCGACCCGGCTTTCAGCATTGGAGCGAGCTCTCCCTCTTCGCGGGTTCCCTGACCGACATCTCGCAGAAATCCCCCGATCATTCGCACCATCCTGTGAAGGAAGCCCGGACCAGAAATCCAGAAGGACAGACCCTCCGTGGTCTTCTCCCAGAAAATCCCGGAGATGGTTCTTGTCGGGTTTTCCGGACAGGAGGAGACAACGGAGAAATGTCGGAAATCATGGGTCCCCACAAAAAGCCGGCTGGCGGATCTCGCTCTCTCCAGATCAAAAGGCGGATGGAGGCAAGAGGAGATCGGGTTGTCTGCCGGATGCCGGGACAGTGTCCCGGGAAGCCATCGGAAGGAATACTTGTAGATTTTTTGGAGGGCGCTGTACCGCGCGTGAAACCCGGGGTCGACCCGGCGGGATCCGAGAATCCGGACTTCTGGAGGAAGCTCCTGGTTCAGGATGCGGCCCAAGCGGTCGACGGGAATGGTAACGGACTCCGGGAGATCGAAATGGGCGATCTGTCCCCAGGCCGAGACCCCGGCATCGGTCCGTCCGGCTCCCGTGATCCGGATACTCCCCCCAAGAAGGGATGCGAGGCGATCCTCCACGGTCCCCTGAATGGTCCGGTCCAATGGCTGAATCTGCCAACCGGAGAACAGGCGGCCATCGTAGGCGATCAATAGTGCGACGCGGGTCGATCCGCCTTCGGTCAGGGAGCGCTCCACGGTTCGTTGCGGAGAAGGGCCTCCCAGGCCTCCTTGAAGTCCAGAAAGGCCTCAAGCTCCCTTGAAAGGGCTTCCTCCCAGGCTTTCCATTCTTCCGGTCCCCCGGAAAGCGAGGCCATCTCGTTTCCGCAAAGGGCTTTCCGGTAGGCGGCGTCCGATTGATGGCGCGCCATTCTATAGTTCTGGTGCTGTTCCTCAAAAACAGCAAGACGTTGGACTTTCAAAGGATCCATAGGCGAATTCTCCCAAGATGATCTCGGCCGCCGATCTGTAAAGCCCTCCCGTTTTTCGAGGGCTGAGGTGCCGGAGGACGGGATGCGTGTATCCGTTCCCGATTCTGAAGTGGAGCGGGGTCCTTTGGGACCCGCTCCTTCTTCAGATATTTACGCGAGGTTACCCAGCGTGATCGGCTGGTACTCCGAGTTCAGGACACTGATGCGCGAGGCGATATTGCCGGCTATTTTCAGATAGGCCGCGGAAAGAGGACTTTCCGGGTGCGCAATCCCGATGGGCACGCCGCCGTCTCCGGCTTCCCTGATGGAGAGGTCTATCGGGATCCGGCCCAGGAACGGAACGCTCAGTTCCTTTGCCGCGGCTTCGCCTCCCCCCTGTGAAAAGATGGGGGTTTCGTGGTGGCAATTCGGGCAATGAAAGGTGCTCATGTTTTCCACGATCCCCAGAATCGGGACATTGACCTTCTGGAACATGGCCAGGCCTCTTCGGGAGTCGGACAGAGCGACCTCCTGAGGGGTGGTGACAATGATCGCTCCCGTGACCGGCACAAGCTGGGCTAGGGAAAGCTGGGCATCCCCCGTGCCGGGGGGCATGTCCACGACAAGATAGTCGAGGTCGCCCCATTCCACATCCCTGACAAATTGCTGGATGATTCCGTGAAGCATGGGGCCACGCCAGATCAGGGGAGCCCCGGCGGGCGCCATGAATGCCATGGACATGACAGGGATGTCGTAGGACTTCGGAGGAAACCATCGGTTCTGGATCTGTTTGGGAAGGGTCTTGACGCCCAGCATCATGGGGATGTTCGGACCATAGACGTCCGAGTCCAGAATCCCGACAGTGGCTCCGAGCTGGGTCAGGGCGATGGCCAGATTGACAGCGGTCGTGGATTTCCCCACTCCTCCCTTGCCGCTGGAGACGGCGATGACATTCTTGACCCCTTCGATCGCGGCCTTGCCGTCCCGGGCGCCTCCCGCCGTTGTTCTGGCCGTCATCTGGATGTCGATGGACCGGATCCCCTCAATGGGGTTCAGGGCTTCCATGCAGGCTTTCTTGATCTCTTCCTTGAGCGGACAGGCCGGAGTTGTGAGAATCACGGTAAAGGTGACATTCCCGTCCTTGACGGTCAGATTTTCGATCATGTTCAGAGTGACGAGGTCTTTCTTGAAATCTGGCTCGATCACCCGGCCCAGGCCCTTCATGACATCCTGTGCAATTGTCTTGTCATTGTTACTGTTCATGATCTCTCCTTGGTTGGGTTGATTCGTTGATGTCTGTTTTTTCGAGCAACAATGTTCTATCCGGTAATGATGTTTCTTCGATCGGGAAAAAAAAGGACCGGAACTCTTCGGGGGTCGTGTATCCAGAGACTCCGTCATCGCGAAGAAGGCCTATCCTGTCTGGAAAGTGCTCGAGAATCTCATAGGTCCGCCCTTCGGAATCCCGAAGGGTTGGTCTGAAAACATGCTTCCGCCAGGAAAATCCCGGATCTCCCTTACAGACCGGAAGGAGTTCCTCAAAAGTCGGCAGGTCGATGTCGGGGGATCCCCCTCTCGCCTTGCAATAGTCCCGGTAGGTGACCGGTTTTCCCGTCCCCTTTCTGGCATATATCAGTCGGGAGAGCAGTTCCTCGGGAGACAGTTCCGAGGAGGGTCTCCGGGTCCTTACGACGAGGATCCGACCCGGATCTACTGATTGTCCTTCCACTCTTCCAGCCATGCCATCTGAATGGCTTCCAGAATTTTTTCGTTGGATCCCTTCGGGTCCCCTCTAAAACCCGGGAGCTCAAGGATCCACTTGTGAAGGTCCGTAAACCGGATTGTCAATGGATCGGTCTCCGGGTGATTTTCGTACAGCTGATATCCGATTTCGTAAGGCTCGTTCCAGTTCATCTGGATCTCTCCCTGTTTTGATTTTGAGGCTTCAGTGTTCGTGCGACCCCTTGCTGCAGGGAGGAATGCGGACGGTGATATCACCCTTGATGTGCGCTTGGCATCCCAGGCGCGACTTGAGTGTCAGTCCCTCAGCTTCGTCAAGCTGATCCTCTTCGTCCTCTTCCATGACGGATAGACGGTCGAATCCGTCGTCGAGAATGACATGGCAGGTCGAGCAGGCACAGACTCCCCCGCAGTTGTGTTCCAGGGGAACATTGGCTATTTTGGCTGCTTCGAGAATGGTCTGGCCCAAGTTGACCTCGACGGTGACAGGGGCAAAGGGGTCGGGCAGTCGTTCGTCGGGACGGAAGGACACTTTAGGCATGGGAGGCTCCTTCCTGTGGCAGGGCAATGCCTGACAGGGCATGGGATACAGACTGGTTCATAAGACGTTCGGCCAGGGGCTGGGTCAGCTTGTCGAGGGACTGGGTTTCATCCCGGACCCTCCGGCCCTCTGTTCCCTCCATGGCGATACGGAGGCGACGGATTTGTTCCCTGATTTTTTCCCGGTCATCCTGCGGCAGGACATCCTCTCCGACTCTTGAAATGGCCCTTTCGGTGGCATTGATCACCGTCTGTGCCTCTGTTCTGGCATCGATCAGGAGGCGTGTGGCAAAATCTTCCTGTGCGTGGGAAAAAGCGTCTTTCAGAAGATTCCTGACGTCCTCCTTGCCCAGCCCGTAGGAGGGATGGACCACGACATTCGACTGTTTGCCCGTGGTTTGTTCCCGGGCGGTCACCTCCAGAATGCCGTTGGCATCGATCTGGTAGGTCACTTCGATTCTTGGAGCGCCTGCAGGAAGAGGCGGGATGTCGGACAGCGTGAATCGGGCGAGGCTCCGGTTGTCCTTGGCCAGTTCCCGCTCTCCCTGGAGGACATGAATGTCCACATTGACCTGTCCATCGACGTAGGTGGTGAAAAGCTCCTTGGCCTGGGCAGGAATGGTGGTGTTTCTGGGGATCAGGGTGCTGGTCACGCCCCCAATGGTTTCAATACCCAGAGAAAGGGGTGTGACATCGAGCAGGAGCAGGTCCTTTCTCCGCCCGGACAGGATATCGGCCTGGACAGCCGCCCCTTCGGCGACGACAAGGTCGGGATCGACCGAATCGAAAAGCTGTTTTCCGAAGAAGGCGGAAACAGCCTCTTTGAATCTGAGAAAGCGGGTCGACCCTCCGACGAGAATCACCCCGTCGACCTCCGTGGGTGAGACGTGGCTGTCCGACATGGCCGCTTCTACACACCGGAGGGCTCTCTGGACGTAAGGTTCCACAAGTTCGTTCAGGCGGTTTCGGGTGAGTGTCGTGGAAAATCCAAGTGCCGGAATGGTGAGGGAGATCGAGTGCTGGCTGGCAAGAGCGATCTTGGCTTTTTCCGCTTCCTTCCTGAGAAGGTCCCGGATTTCAGGTTTTTCTGCCATGGAAGCGAGGGATGGTGCTATGCGGACCCACTCTTCCACGATGGCCCGGTCAAAATCCTCCCCCCCAAGGTGTGTGTCCCCGTTCGTCGCCCGGACCTCGAAGATTCCCTTTCTGATTTCGAGCAGGGAGAAATCGAAGGTCCCGCCACCCAGATCGAAAATCGCAAAGAGCCCATCCTTTCCGGATCCGAGTCCGTAGGCCAATGCCGCAGCGGTCGGTTCGTTGATGATCCGGATAACGTTGAGACCGGCCAAGGCTCCGGCATCTTTTGTGGCCTGCCTCTGTCCGTCGTTGAAATAGGCTGGCACCGTGATGACCGCATCGGTCACCGTCTGGTTCAATTCTTCTTCCGCACGGTTTCGGAGCTCCCGGAGAATCAATGCTCCAACCTCGGGGGCAGAGAGGAAGCGGTTTCTTGCAGGGTCTGGAATGACCGGGGATCCGTTTTGGTCGACAAGCGGATAGGAGAGGTAGCCTCTCTCGGAAGCCGTCTCGGAAAAAGAGCGGCCTATCAGACGCTTGGAGGCATAGATGACCGTCGTGTCGGGATCGTTGATCCGTTCTCTCGCAGGGAATCCCACCTGAACCCCATCCCGGGAAAGGGCGACGACCGAAGGCAGAAGAAAACGGCCATCCCGGTCCGGTATCACCCGGACCGATCCGTCCTCCTTGCGGTAGGCGATCAGAGAATGTGTGGTTCCAAGGTCGATTCCTACAAGGGTCCTGGTCACAGCCCTTCCCCCAGTTCTTTTAGAAGGTTATGCAAGTAGGATCTCTTTTCCAGACGGGTCTCAAGGGTCGCGAGGGGATCGTTCAGTGTCGGTGCCCCCTTTCCGTCGTTTTCCAGGAGGTGGTCGATCTTCTCGAAGGAGGCGAAAATCTCTCTCTCGAGCGGGTCGATAATCTGCCGCAGCCTCCGTTCCGCCTCCTTGATGCGTTCGCTCCCGGAAATCGATTCAAGTTCTTCCTTGAGGTCCATGATTTCCATGAGATCGACGGGAGACAGGACCGTCTTCCTGTGCATCCGGCCGGTCTCCCCCCTCTGGCGTCCGATGAAGTACCGGGCCCTGGTAAAAGGGTCGCGAAGGGTGCGGAAGGCCAGATTTACGAGGGAGGCATTGGCCAGTGTGATCGACTGCTCCTTGTCCGAATCCTCGACATGGTGGTCCGGATGGAAGGTCCGGCTCTTTTCGTGATAGGCGGAGATCAGGAGCCTGGGGTCAAGCATGAGTTTTTCGGGAATGTCCAGAATGCTGTAATAATCCCGTTCCGACCCAAATGGCTGGATCCTTACGCAGGACGGGCAGACATCCTCGTTCTCGAGACTCTTTTCACAGTTCCAGCAGACCGAATGGCTGTGAAGGGCCGGGGAATGATCCTTGCCGCTGCCTTGGTGGACCGGAAGCGGGTGAGGCTCCTTCTCCACAGTCGATGGACTGGCTCCAATATTCGTTGTATCAGACATCAGGGACTCCATGATATGCAAAACGGGAGAAAGAAGGTCTCCCGTTTTGCGGAAAAATATGAAAACTTCGACAAAGACAATGTCAGGCCGAAAAAGACGACCCGCAACCGCAGCTGTGAGAGGCATTGGGGTTCTTGAAGGTAAATCCTCCCCCCATGAGTCCGCCTCCGGTAAAGTCCAGCGTGGAGCCGGTAAGGTAGACCTTGCTCTTCGGGTCGACCACGATGTGGATGTCCTTCGGACCGTCGACAATTTCGTCGAATTCTCCGGGAGTTTCCTCAAGCTTGATCAGATAAGAAAGGCCGGAACAGCCTCCCCCCTCTATACCCAGTCTCAAGAAATAATTTTCCTTGTTCTGGATCTTCTTGAGCCGTTCCACCTCATTGGCAGCGGCTTCGGTCAGTTCAATCATGACAATCTCCTTTGGTTCCTGAATTATTGGTTTTTTTTGGCTTGATAATCTGAAATGGCCCCCTTGATTGCATCCTCTGCTAGAACGGAGCAGTGAAGCTTGACAGGGGGAAGGTTGAGCTCCTTGGCGATTTCAGTGTTTTTGATTTTCAGCGCATCCTCGACCGTTTTCCCCTTGACCCATTCGGTGGCAAGGGAGCTTGACGCGATGGCCGATCCGCATCCGAATGTTTTGAATCGTGCCTCTTCGATCACGCCATTGTCATTGATCTTGAGCTGAAGCTTCATGACGTCCCCGCACTCGGGGGCTCCGACGATTCCGGTCCCCACGTTTTCTTCCGTTTTTTCAAAGGACCCCATATTTCTGGGGTTGTTGTAATGGTCGATCACCTTGTCGCTGTATGCCATCTTGAATTCTCCATTTTTTATTATTTTCCACACCAAGATCCGTGTTGCATCGATCAGACGTTTTTCGAAACCGTTCGATGTGTCGCCGGGGAAATCAATGCGGACTCCACTGAACGCTTTTCAGGTCGATGCCTTCTTTGGCCATCTCATAGAGAGGAGACATCTCCCGGAGTCTTCCAACCGCTTCCTGGACCCGCCGAATGACCCCATCGATCTCCTCCATGGTGTTGAATCGTCCCACGGAAAACCGGATGGAGGAATGGGCAAGCTCCGTGCCAACACCCAAGGCCTTCAGGACGTAGGAAGGTTCGAGCGTCGCCGATGTACAAGCGGACCCGGAAGAAAGGGCGATCTCGCGAAGCCCCATCAGAAGGGCCTCTCCTTCTACGAAGGCGAAGGAAAGATTGGTGAGCGCAGGGCTCCGGTGATTCCTGTTTCCGTTGATTTCAACATATTCGACCGTCTTCAGGATTTCATTCTCGAGCCGGTCCCGAAGGGATTTCCGGTGGGCAATTTCTGCCGGCAGGTTTTCCTTGAGGATTCGGCATGCCGCACCCAGTCCGACGATTCCCGAGGTGTTGAGGGTTCCCGACCGGAATCCGCGCTCATGTCCTCCCCCTTCGATCTGGGGGGCAAGACGGACACGGGGTTTCCGGCGAACATAAAGAGCTCCGATCCCCTTGGGTCCGTGAATCAGGTGTCCATTCAGAGAAAGCAGATCGATATTCATGTCGTTCACATCAACCGGAATGACGCCTACGGCGTAGGCCGCATTGGTGTGAAGCAGAACCCCTTTTTCCCGGGTGATGGCACCGATTTCCCGGATTGGCTGGACCGTACCGATCTCGTGGTTCACCATCATGACGGAGACCAGGATAGTTTCGGGACGGATCGAGGCCCGGATGGCCTCGGGATCCACCCGACCGGTCGAATCAACGGGAAGGACCGTCACGACAAATCCTTTTCCTTCGAGAGAACGGATCGGGTCGAGAATCGAACGGATCTCGGTTTCCACTGTAATGATGTGGTTTCCCTTGTCGCGATACATTTCGGCAACGCCCTTGATCGCAAGATTATCCGACTCGGTCATGCCCGAGGTGAAGATGATTTCCTTCGGATCGGCCCCGATCAGTGCCGCCACTTCTTCTCGTCCCTTTTCAGTCAGCTCCTCGGCTCTCCATCCATAGGCGTGGTTCCTGGAACTGGCATTTCCGTAAATTTCCGTAAAGGAAGGCAACATCGCCTCCACAACCCGGGGATCAACCCTTGTGGTGGAGTGGTTGTCCAAATACACTGGATCCATCAGTAACTCCTTTCAGAACAGCGGGCTCCTGTCCCAACTCCCTGATGGAGAGGGCCTCAAGAAACCAGAGAATATTGTTTTGTAGTCTTTCCAGCGGGGACCGGATGTCGCATTGGTCCATTTGCTGGCACTCCTTATCGGTTCCATCGGAACAGCTGACGATTCCAACCGGACCTTCAACGGCAACTAAAACCTTCAGGACGGAAATCTCCTCTGCAGGAAGCTTCAGGGAATACCCGCCTTTCGGGGCATTATGGCTCTGAATCAGACCCGCTTTTGAAAGCTTCTGCATCACTTTGGCCAGTATCTCCTGGGGAATCCGGTAAAGGGTTGCGATCTCCCGCACATTCGAAACCTCCCCCTTTTCGTTCTGCGCCATGAGGTTCAGCGCCAGAAGAGCATAATCGACTTTTTTTGTCAGTTTCAGCACCGGATTCTCCGACTTGATTTATCGCAGACCAAATTAGTCTGTCATTAATATAGCAAGAGTTCGAAGAGGCGTCAAGGGGGGATTTATGAAGAGAAAACCAAGGGACTTCGCATTCCTGCGGAAAGTTCTCCCTGTTAGCTCCCGGCATTCCGGGGGCTCGGGGATCGAAGGGGTGGGGGGAGGGACTGCTGCCAGAGAGAGTCGAAGTTTTTCCTGTAAAGGTGGATCTTTCCCAGAGACAGGAGATTGGCCGTCATCCTCATCTGCGCTCCATCGCCCTGTTTGCGCGATCCCCACCCTCCCGAACCGGTCAGAAGAATCTCCTGGTCGATCAGCACAAAGGGGTGGATATAGGAGGGCAGACGGGACGGAAGCACGCGGACCGGAATATCCGCTTTCTGAAGGGAGAGGAGATCCTCCGGATAGTTCTGGACTGCATCTCTGGTGAGAAGGAGACGGATGCGGATCCCATTTTTCTTGGCCTCGCGCAGGGAATTCTGGAGACGATAGGATTTGGGAAGCCCAAAGACAAGGATGTTGACGAAATGATGGGAACCGGCAATCTTTTCTGCAAGGAATGTTCGGGCAAAGGGCCCCCGCCCGATCTCCCGGTGGCCCTGGGAATTCATCCCGACTCCCACGCCGAGAATGGATCCGACAAGAAGGATGATCATCAGGGCGTGACGGTCGAAGGGAGAAAAAATATAGGTGGTTTTCCGGGATCTTACGGGAGGATTTTCGATGGACAGGAGGCCCTTGCCCAGAAGAATCACAAAAAGAACGCCCCCGAGAAAGCCTGATGCCATCCATTCGGTATAGGAAAAAGTTGCGTAAAAATAGAGGGCTCCGCCCAGGGCGGAAAAAAGAAAGAAGGCCAGATTGGCCTGAAGGTGAACAGGTTCACTTGTGCCGACCCATCGCCGGGAGATGATGTAATGGAGGAGGGCAAAGACAGTAAAGATGCCCATTCCGATGCCGACGTTCGTCAGTCCGGTCCGCTGGTCGGACATGAATCCTCCCACCAGGCCTACAAAGATGGCCACCAGTCCGAAAATCATGCCGGCGGTGGCACCCATCAGGGCGACAGAAAACTTTTCGTTTTTGTCTTCTTCTTCGGGATCTATGATCTGGAATGATGCATCATCGGCCACTGTCGGGGCCCCCCGTTTTTGACGCGGGTGCTTGGTGGGCCGGAGACAGTCCGGTCAGCGAGACGGAAGTCATATGGTACTGGCCGGAGAAGCGCTCTCCCATAAAGAGAGAAAGTGTCACCGGATAGGAGGCGGGGCGACCGGGGAAGACCAGAATGGTCCGGTAGTTTTCCCCTCCAGTGAAATGCCGGTCGGCTGGAAAATCGGCTGTTCCCAGAATGAGTCCCCCGTTTTTGTCCACAAGGGCAGGGGGTTCATAGGAGCCGATTTCGTAGAACTTGTACTGGGGGTGCCTGTGAAAATACAAGGAAATCTCGAGATAGGTCTTCTCTCCCTTTTCGAGGAGCTTTCCGGCGGAGATGCGGATCACTCCGTTGTCCGAAACAGGCCCGTACTTTTCCGAATAGGCAAGCGGGGCCTGGGAGGCGGTGAGCGGGCCGGTCTCCGTCGAAGGGGGAGGGGACTGTCGCATCGCGATTCCCCGGAAAAGATCGGATACGAAAAGTCCTCCGACCAGGCCGATGACCACGAGAAGGCCAATTGGGGAAAGGATGAGCTGGATCAAGGGGTATTTCGAGAATTTTCTCAAGACAGAGCTCCATTCATGGGTGAATTGTCTGTCATCGGGTCCTAGTCGCCCAGAAATTCGATCTTGACACGGGAGACTCTCTGCCGGTCGATCTCGACAACCGTCAATTTCAT
>JAYWMN010000033.1:0-30810 GCA_035873205.1 Nitrospirota bacterium | reverse complement strand
AGGTGACGGGGATCGGATTCCAGTACGGCGCCATGGGACCGGGGATTGAGGAAGCGTGGACGGGCCGCCACCTTTTCGGGAAGCTCGACGTGGCCGTTCCGGTCGGGCCGCTTCCGACGGCGGCCCTGGGAAATCAGGTCGTGGCGCTCACCGGCGGCAATATCCAGAATGGGGGCACCCCCCTTCAGCTATGGCTGTCGGCAGGATGGCGATATTGAGAGAAACGGGAATCAAGATCCAAAGAACGAAGCAAGAGCAGGAACGAGTCCTATAAAAGACCAATACGACGGGCGGAAGGCAACAATGACGACGAACACGAAGAAGAGCAAAAAACTCCGGATTTTTTCCTGGAAAGAGAAGGTCGTGGCGATGGTGCTCTCCGCGACCGTGCCGCTGGCGACGATGCCCTCCATAGCCTTCGCCCTTCCCCACGGGGGCCAGGTGACCAAGGGCCACGCGACCCTCTCGTACTCCACCAACACGCTTCTGATCCGGCAGTCGACCTCCCAAGCCTCCTTCTCCTGGACAGGATTCAATGTCGGAAGCGCCCAGAGCGTGACCTACAGGACTCCCGGAGCCTCCTCGGTCTCGATGAACTTCATCGGGGGGACCGGCCCGGCCAATATCTCGGGCAAGGTCACCAGCAACGGGATTCTTTATTTCATGGACGCGAACGGGATCGTCTTCGGATCCGGATCGACGGTGTCGGCCGCCGGGATCCGGGCCTATGGCTCGGCCACCCCCGGATGCCTTCCCACGGGAGCGGTGACCAATGCGGGAACCCTGACCGCCGGGGCGGGAGGCCAGGTGGTGCTGGTGGGAACTTCGGTGACCAACACGGGAACGATCTTGGCGCCCTCGGGACAGGTGATCCTCGCGGCGGGAAGCACGGTGACGGTCAGCCAAACACCGAGTTCCTCGCTCTCCGTGGCCTCGACGGGCGGGGGAACCGTTCTTGATTCCGGGGTGATCAAAGCGGAGAACCTCGACGGGACTCCGGGGGAGATCACGCTCGAGGCGGGGATGGGGTCGGGAACGACCACGCTCACCCAAAGTGCCATTCTCGACGCCTCGGCGCCCGCCGGGGGGAACGGGGGAGCGATTACCGTGGACGGGAGCCGGGTGGTCCTCGACGAGGTTGCGCCGCTCGACGTCTCGGCGCCCAATGGCACCCCGGGAACGATCACCATCGACCCGACGGTGACGGAGGTGGGAACGGCCTCGGCCCTTGAGGCGATCGATTCCAGCCAAAGCGCCTACCTGAACAATTCTTCCGTCTGCATCGTCCTAATGGCCAACATCAATCTGGGGGGCACTTCCTGGACGCCCCTGGGGAACGGATCCTCCTCCAGCAACTACTTCACCGGCACTTTCGACGGGCAGGGGCATACGGTCAGCGGGTACACGATCACGGCGTCGAACAGCAACGGAACGGGATTCATAGGGTACCTGGGATCGGGAGGCACGGTCGAGAACCTGGGGGTGGAGGGCACGGTCAATGGGGGGACATACCACAATATTGGCGGGGTCGTCGGGACCAACTACGGCACGGTGAAGGGTTCCTGGAATACGGGGAGCGTCAGCGGAGATTGTTATGTCGGCGGGGTCGTGGGGGAAAACAGCGGCGCGGTGAAAAACTCCTACAACACCGGGAACGTTAGCGGGGGATCCAACGTCGGCGGGGTCGTCGGGTACAACAACGGCGGCACGGTGGAAACCTCTTACAACACGGGGAGCGTCGGCGTAGGAAATTTTGTCGGCGGGGTCGTCGGGTCCAATAACAGCAAGGTGGAATATTCCTATAACAATGGGAGCGTCTGCGGATTCTTCGAAGTCGGCGGGGTCGCCGGGACCAACAGCGGCACGGTGGAAACCTCCTACAACACGGGGAGCGTCGTCGGAGGAAATTATGTCGGCGGGGTCGCCGGGACCAACGGCGGCACGGTGGAAACCTCCTACAATACGGGGAGCGTCAGCGGAGGAAGTATAGGCGGCGGGGTCGCCGGGTACAACAACGGCGGCACGGTGGAAACCTCCTATTATCTTTCGGGTTCTTCATCGGTCGCTGTAGGAGCTGGGAGTTGTACAAGCTGTTCCTCTTTTATGAATTCCGCCTCCAACAGCAGTACGACCTTTAACAATCTCGGCTCGTTCACGGGATGGAATGCAGCCACCGGAACCTTTTCGACGCCCTCGGCCACATGGTATATTGGTCCGGGCGTAACCGTCGGCTCCGGCATCACCGCCCCGGTCCTCGTTTCCGACCTACCGGTCGACACGGTGGAGGGAATCGGTAACTCGGTCTACAACGGAACCATCGAAGCCGTCGTGACGGCCTCTTCACAGTCCCTCACCATGGGAGGCTCTGCGCTCACCTCCGGAATCACCGTCACGGCGGGACCGAACGTCGGCACCTACACCGTGACGCCTTCCGTCTCCCTCTCCGCCCCGACCACCCAGACGAGCGTGGGAAGCGTCAGCGTGCTTTCAGGGACCTGGACCATCACGAAGGCTCCGCTCAACTTCTCCTCCGTGGGCCTTTCGAACCCCACGATGACCTACGACGGAAGTACGAGCATCGCCCTCACTAGGTCAAACTCGTCGGCAACTCTCTCCGGGTTCGTCTCGGGCCAGGGGGCGACCTACACGGGAGCCACGGGAACCTTCTCCTCTCCCTCCGCCGGGACCCACACCGTGACCGCGACCTTGTCGTCCGCCGACTTCTCCGGGTCCGGAACCGGCTTCTCGTGGTCGAACTACTCCCTTCCGACGCTTGCGCTGTCGGGAACCGGAACCATCGTCCCGGCCAATGTCTCTCCTTCGGGATCCGGATCGTCGGGAACCGGCGGAGGATCTGAAGGTGTTTTTTCGAATCTGGCGGTGCCCCCGCCCATCGAGAATATTGTTGAGAACATGAATCAGAACTCATCGCCAACCCCGATTGCGGCTTCTTCCGTTTTCGGAGGAAACGTGACGTCCTCCCGCGGGAACGGCGGAACCGGAGACGGGATCCTCGATGTATCCGATCTTCCGAGGTAAAGGAGGACGGAAGCGAAACAACGGACCCGGGCCTGGTTCGGGACGAAGAACGAAAGAGAGAAGATGCAGGTTCTTAGGGCTCTTGAAAAAGGCAATGCCGAGGAGAAACTTATACCGTCTCCCTTCATCTCCCGATCGGAGAGGAGGGCTGGAAGGTGAACATGCTGGCTCAAAAATGGGGAGGAGGGATCACATGGGGAAAGAAGGGATGTGTTGCGTGACGGTCACGATATGAAGGGGACGCCATGAACACGCTCCAGCAGAAAGCCCGGAAATCCGGACGGTCCAGGAAAAACGGCGGGAGGAACGGAAGAAACATACCGAATCATGATACGAATAATCGGGAGAGGGGGGAGAATTTAGTGGGCGGACACCTTCGCTTCCAGTGCGGGCTGGCGCTCCCAGATTTCAAGGGCTGTCGTCAGCTTGTCCTTCATGTGATCCATTCTTGCATCGAGACGGGCAAGTCCATTGTCAATCTTGTCGTCGAGGCGCTTGATTTCCACCTCGACGCGAGCCAAGCATTCCCGAATATCGCTGATGCCGGGAGCGACAGTTTCTTGCAGAATCTTTTGAATCGCTTCGATGGATGAGGCCATGAGTTCTCCTTTCAATCCATTCTATGGGAAGGAGGAGGTTATTCCAACAACAGCGCCAGGTCCTCTGTCTTTAAATGAGTATACCTCTTAAACATCTGCAACGTCTTGTGGCCGGTGATTGCCGCGACCTCCATGGGATTCAATCCTTTCTCGAAGAAGCGGCTCGTGGCCTCATGCCGGAGATCGTGGAAAGTGAGATCCACGAGGAAGGCGGAATCCGGCTTGATCCCCTTCTCCTCGCTTTCCTTCTCGTAGTTCGCCCGGGCCCGGGCGACAGCCCGCTGGAACGCCCGTGTGATAGACTGTTCCTCCACTCCCCAAACCTTCCCGTCTATCCGGCGAGGAAAAGCAGAAAGGATCCGGACCGCTTCACTGAAAAGCGGGACGATCCTCTTTTCTCCGTTTTTTGTCTCGGGAAGGGTGACCGTTTTCTTCTTCATGTTCACCTGGTCCCAGGCCATCCCGGCCCGTTCCGACCGACGCATCCCGGTTTCGACCGCGAACAGGACGAGTTCGGCCAGGAAGGGAGATTCCGTCCCAGAAAGGTCCGGTCCAACTCCCCCGGAAGAAGCCTGCGGTCCCGGCCCCTTGGGAGCTTGGGTTTCCGGATCTGCATTACCGGATTGACAAGCCCAGCCATGCCCCATTCCTTGACACCGATCGTGAACAGGTGGGAGAGAAGCGCCAGTTCAAGACGGACCATGTTGGGTGAGACGACCTTGAGCCGTTCGTCCCGGTATTTTGCGATATCGGATTGAAAAATGGAGGCCATGGAGCGGAGTCCGAATGCCTTTTTCCACCTTTCGACGTAGATCTTTTCCGATCTCTGGTTTTTCTTGTGGATTGTGACTTCCCGAAGATATCTGTCCAGGGCGTCAGAAAGCGTTGTTTTTTCAGCGTCTTTCCGGGGGATAAAAACGCCCCGATCCATTTCGGCTTCTACCTGACACGCCCATTTCTCCGCGTCGGCCTTGTTGTTGAATGTCTTGTATTGGGGGGATTGGCCCTTGCGATGGACTTGAGCTTGCCACCGATAGGGACCGCGTTCTCGGATCGTCGCCATAATTTCCTCCGGAGAAGAGTTTCCGAACGACCTCACTATGGCGTAATTATGGCAAAAACCTTTTTTATGGCAAGGAATTTTCTGAGAATGGCTTAAAACTGGAGCCGGCGGTCGGGATTGAACCGACGACCTGTCGATTACGAATCGACTGCACTACCACTGTGCTACGCCGGCTTTTTATGAAGCACACAAAAAAAGGTTATATTAATCAAAATTAAAGGGGGTAGCAAGTACCCCCTCCTACTTAACGCCCACCATCTTAAAGATGGTGGGATAAGGTACGGCCCCCGCGGTCTAAAGGTCGCGAAACGTGCGAGCCACCGCTTCCAATCCTATCCATTGAAGGATTGAATTGGACCAATATCTTGGCTCCACTCTCAATTCGCCATAGGTGGTGGCGAGGATAAAGTTGACCGGCTGAAAGCCGGTGGTTTGAACCTTGTGGTGAAAATGATCACTTTTTATACGATTACTGATCTTGACTTTTCTAAATCTCCAGAAAAAAACTGAAGAGTGACTTAAAAGAATATCTCTGTGGGTGATCAGAAGAGAGCATCGACGATTCCTCCAGAAAGGTGAGGGAATAGAGATACAAACAGCTCTTCAACCGGCCTCAAAAGAGGATCTGTCTCTCCATTTCAGGAATCCTGATTCATACACAGTTACACTCTGATATCTCCTAATTCGATCAATTCTTTTTTGGAAGGACACCATTCCAGGGGGTGAGTTTCCCCTCAAGAACTCCCACCTTGTCTCTACTGGTTTCATATCCATTTTTTTTGACTTTGAGCAGATGGATTCCTGGAGTGAGATCCAGCGAAAGAGGCGTAGGCCCATAGTAAATCCCATCGACATAAACCATCGCACCGCCTGGGTTCGAGACAACTTCAATCCGACCCTTCCCGGGAGGAATGCTGCCTGCAACCATTCCTTGAGGAGTCTTGGGCACATTTGCCATTCCATCAGATATATATTGAACGGATGACGGATAGACCTTGTTGATATGCCCTATCGATCGATCAATTGATTGGAGAATGACATTCTGGAGGGCTTCTTCGAGCCTGATAGCAGCAAAATCTGTCGGATCTTTCTTTGTAGCTTTCTGGTCGAAAGTGTCATGGTGGATCACATTTCCCCAGATGATCTTTCCGGTTTGGCTATCAAGATAATAAAGCTCAACGCGTGCTTGAGTCGTAACGGACAAGGAATTGAATGTTCCGCTGGTCAAACCGCTGATTCCTCCTGCTCTCAGAAGGAACTCATAGTTTTGAAGCTTCCCGATGACAAAAATATCGATGTTGGGGTACAGAGATCTCAATGTTCTGACCCATGATCGGGTTGAGAAAGAAAAATTTGTCGGAGGGACCTTGATCCAGGTCGCATTGAACCCAAGATACCGGTAGGCGTCAACAAACGCCTTCGTGACCTGCTCTGAGGCTTTTACATTGGTATGATAGGTGTTGGATCCCCATCCGATAAGGGTGGCATCGCCCATTTTCCTTGCAGTACGGTCGTCCTCGAATGTCACGAATCCAAACCGGAGTGAAGACCTGTACTGGTCGGGCTTGGTTTCTCCCGCATTGGGATTGAAATTCAATTCAATCGGTTTCGATGCACAAGCGGAAAGAGAGGCCAAGAAAATCAGAAGAAGAAAATTCGCAAAATACGATATAAATGATCGGCGCATCAAGGGAGGCCTTCCTCTTGGTTGGTTGTGGTCGAATTGACTGTCTTACTCTGAGACGGGACATCCGGCTTGATTGGTACAAGGGGCATGCTTCCGGGAGTTGACGGGATTTGCGAGTGGTTGTTCCCCGGGCGAGACAAAATTGTTTTAGGATCAAAGGAGGTTTTATGATTGTTTAAATTCGGCTTTGAGTCGACCGGCAATGGTTTCTTTTGCATTTTTTTCTGAACCCGAAAAGAACCACGCGAGATCCTCCGATGCATGACAGGGTCTCCGGTCAAACCAGCCAAGCCCAGTCTCTTTCCATTTAAAAACAGAACCAGACCATCACCAATACCCGTCGAAAACGTCATAAAATTTTTTCCGGTCAGCGTCTTGCTTTCTCCCGACTTCAGGTGGAAACGGCGAACCGACCCGTCATCAACCGAAATGACCACCCAAGTACTTTTAATGGCGACCATCTTGAGAGACAGTGATGTTTTTTCCACAGTACCGGATCCAGGCATCGATCCATTGAGGAGGGCTGTCGGAGGAGGTTGGGCCAAAGGATTGAGGCTGGAAGGTCCTTGCCCCGATCCAGATGTAGGGGGAACCGACGGGGAAACTTCCAAATTCCCCGTCGGAGGAGTGACGTCCTTCCCTGGCTGTGGCGCAGAAATGCTGGGGCTCTTGGAAGGAGGAGTCGTCAAGGGTGGGTTCACCATTGTGACATCCTTTGAGGACTTCGAGCGGGAGGAAACAGCATACCAAACAATGGCCACCATAATGAGCAAACCCGCAACAGTCAGAAAAAGCAGGATTGATTTCTGGCTTCTTCCGGACTCCATTAGCGAAATCCCCGAACGGTTCAGCAGAACAGCATCATGCCCCTCAGGCACGATCTTTTTATCCCATTCCTTTTGAAATTTTTCCAAGATTGGCTCAACTTCAAGATCCAATGCATCCGCATAGGCCCGTACGTGTCCCTTGGCGTAAACCATGCTCGGGTACTGACTCCAGTCCCCATTTTCGATGACGACAACCCAACCCGGACTGATATGAGTGATCCTGTCGATATCGTCCACATCCCATCCATGTCCTTTTCTGGCCTGTTTCAAAGTTTCTCCAATAGATTCCTCAGTTGAAGCAATCACTTCGGATTGGGAAACAGAGTCCGGTTCATTCATTTCATCAGACATGGACAATCCTTTGGTTTATTTGGTATGAGCACTTTGGAAACATTACCGAAGACCGTTGAGAGGTATTTTTTCCTGGATGCCATTATGGCCTTTTTGGGGAACTGGATCCTTGGGCAACAGCATAAGATATCTTTTTGCTTTTATCGCTACCTTGGAGTTTGGATCGAGCCGGATCGCTTCTCTAAAGGCCTTTGCAGCCTTGTCCGGGTTTTCAAGCTTCAGGTATGTCCGTCCAAGTTCGTAATAACCAACCGAAAACCTTGGCTCGAGCCGAATAGTCGCCGAGAAATCCTGCAGGGATTTTTCATACGCTCCTTCGGACATATGGACTTTTCCCATCCAGTAATAAGCAGGAAGGAAACGTTCATTTCGGAGCAGGGCTTTTGCAAAATATTCCTTCGCTGTTTCAAATTTCCCCATCAGCATGTACACCTTCCCGATGTTGGCCAAGGGATAATAAGGGGTTCTGTTCAACTTGTTGTCAAGAGCTTTAGTGAAGTATTGGATCGCATTCGTGTAGTCTTTCTGTTCAACGGCAATTTCTCCGAGATAGTTGTATGTCGAAGATGGATCATCATTATTACGAAGGGCCTTGAGAAGTTCTTTTCTTGCATCGGGAAGATCATGCATCAAATAATACACATGTCCAAGCGAGTAATGTACCTTGGCAATCGACGGATCAAGGTGGTCTGCGTATTCAAATTCCCAATAAGCTCCTTGAAGCTCGTGGTTACGAAGGTTCCGGAGACCTGCATTATAATGCTCGACGGCAAGATGATGATTTTTTTCAGATACAGAGGAATGACATCCTGAAAATGTCAATCCGACGGTGACCAGAGCGGACAAGCCGAACATCCGTCTCCAAAAGCTGTACAAGATCAGAGCCTCCGTTCCTCGTAGTCGATCTTACGAAACCCTGTCAGGTCACCGAACTCGCGAAGCCTTGAAGAAATGGATTCTCCGGACAGTTTTTTCGTTCCACCGACTCCGAATTCCGATACACAGAAAGAGGCCATCACCGACCCTATGATGGAGGCCTGTTTCAAAAATTCAGGGCCAAGGTGTCCATGAGCCGTCAAATATCCGAGCAACCCCCCGGCGAATGAGTCTCCCGCCCCCGTCGGATCCTTGACAACTTCCAGCGGCAACGCCGGAGAGGCAAAGACGCCTCCTTCATAAAAAACCAGCGCACCATGTTCTCCTTTTTTCAGAACAACCACTTTAGGCCCCATGCTCCGGATGGCCCGGGCTGCCAGGACAAGATTAAACTCTCCGGTCAACATTCGGGCTTCCGATTCATTGATGGTCAGAAGATCCACGCGCTTTAATACATGAAGGAGCGAGCTCTTCTTGGATTCAATCCAGTAATTCATTGTGTCGAGAGCAACTAGACCAGGCTTTTGTGGCATTGTGTCCAGAATACCCCCTTGGATATCTGGATCGATGTTGGCCAAAAACAGTGTTTCCGGGCGGGGGTAGTGTTCTGCAACCCGAGGATTAAAGGAAAGGAGACAGTTGAGCCTTGTCTCTCGGGTAATCGCCGTATTCAGGTCATAAGTATATTCTCCTGACCACGCGAAGGTTTTCTCATGGCTCCTCTGGATCCCACTGATATCGACGGACCGGCTTTTCAGAATTTCGAGTCCTTCTTCGGGGTAATCACTTCCGATAACACCGACCACTCCCACTGTGGTCCAATACGAGGCGGAAAGTCCCCCATAAAAAGCCGACCCGCCCAAGGCACGTGTAATCGACCCGAAGGGAGTCGTGACATCATCCAGCGCCACTGTACCAACGATGACAAGCTTTGCACTCACTTCACGGCTCCTTCACTATATTGGCCGGAAAGGATTCCAAGGAACGCAAGTTTTTTTTGCGTGTCTGAGGGAATTCTCTCAACCTGGGTCACCAGGGCAGATTTGTGAGCATCCTGACACGAACATTTGTATGATTTACCGACTGCGCCCAAGGCAAACTCAAGAATCCGATTGGCATTTGCAACATTTCTTTCCATGACAGCCAAAACGTCAGCAACAGTCACCGCATCGTGGTCTGGATGCCAGCAGTCAAAATCGGTTGACAGGGCCAGAGTGCTGTAACAAAGCCCAGCCTCCCGGGCCAATCTGGCTTCCGTGACATTTGTCATCCCGATCACATCGGCGTTGAACTGCCTGTAAAGAAATGATTCAGCCTGAGTAGAAAATGCGGGCCCTTCCATACAAAGGTATGTCCCTTTCCTGTGGTGGCGGGCTTTCACTTTCTCACAGGCCCTGACCAGCATTGATGAGAGATCGGGGCAGATGGGATGGGCAAAACCTGTATGTCCAACAGCTCCTTGTCCGTAAAAGGTCGACGGGCGCCCTTTGGTCCAGTCGATGAATTGATCGACCACCACCATGTCTCCCGGAACAATTTCCTCCCTGAGGGAACCCACAGCAGATACGGAAAAAATCCTCCGTACACCCAATGCGACAAAGCCGGCAATATTGGCCCGATAGTTTATCTCCCCTGGAAGGTATCGATGGCCGGCCCCATGGCGCGACAAGAATGCCACAGGAGTATGCCCTATCTTTCCTACCATGAAAGGATCAGAGGGCTGCCCCCAAGGGGTTTCCACCATCTGGGGCTTTAAGTCGGACAAGCCCTTCAGATGATAAAGTCCAGACCCTCCGATGATTCCGATCCGGCCTGCCGAATTTTCCGAAATTCCCCCCTTCTGATCGCGAACATCAACTTCCACCAGACCCTCCGACTTTTCCCTTTTTCACCCAAGCATCCCGAATGCACGGACTTCTGATCTCAGCTTTCTTCATGCAAAATTTTCTTGATCGTACCATAATTTGAAGAAGGCTCCAAGAAAAAACTCCCTGAATCTGATGGAGAGATCCAGGTTATATCCTCCATATGACGAAACCATGTCCTCTGTCGTTTTGCATATTGGCGCGTCTTCAAAACAATTCTCGACTCCAACGTATCCCATACCCCCTTTCCCATAAGGCAGTCCAGGATTTCCCGATACCCAAGACTGTTAAATCCCGGAGCCATCGGAGAAACCCCTGCCTTCAAAAGAGCGTCCACTTCATCAACCCAACCTTCCTTGAGCATCCGGGACACGCGGTCCGATATCGAAAGATGGAGTGTTTCTCTTCCGGGATCCAGCCCAACAACTCGGAGCGCCAAAACTCCTTCTCCTCGGAAGCGCTCATACAATTCTGTCGGCGGAGCCGAATATTTTTCCATAAGGTACATCGCCCGGAGAATCCGGACCCGATCATGGGGATGAATTGCCATGGCCCTCCTGGAATCCGCCTTCTTCAACGTGTTGTAAAGCGATTCGGTAGACAGGCGTTCCTGATCCTTCCGGTACGACTCGTATTGACAGAAATCACGTTCCGGGAGATTGACCAGTCCTTGGAGAAGCGCCTTCATGTAAAGCCCCGTCCCCCCACACACAATAACCCTTTTGCCGCGTTCCTGGATGTCGCGGATTGCCTCCTTTGCATCACGAACAAAATCCCCGGCACTGTATGTATCCGTCACGGAGCACAGGTCGAACAGGTGGTGGCGAACCAGATCCCTTTCTTCTTTCGAAGGTTTTCCCGTCCCTATGGATATTTCCCGATAAACCTGGCGGGAGTCAGCCGAAATGATTTCTGCATCAAGAATCTGTGCCCAGGAGATTGCCAGACATGTTTTACCCGATGCAGTCGGTCCCGCAACGACAAGATCGATCGGTTTCAGCGGCCGAACCACAGGTCCAGAGTTTCCCGACTAAGACGAAGAATGGTAGGACGACCATGAGGGCAGGTATATGGGTGTGGTGTTTCAAGAAGCTCATGAACCAGCCTCTCTCCATCAACAGGGTCAAGAGAATCATTCCTCCGAACACTTTCATGACAGGACATGGTCATCAGAATATGGTCAACCCGGTCCGACCTTAGAACAGGAAATTCAAAATTCTCGGACTGGTTGGCCAATTCATTCAGAATTCCGATTGGGTCTTCCTCTTTGAGCAGAGAAGGCACGGACCGTACACGGAAAGAATCCGGTCCCGACCGGTCGAGGTCAAATCCAATCTGTGCCAGTTCTTCCAACCGGTTATCGAGGCAATCGGCAACCGACAGGGCAACCTTATAAACCATCGGGAGAACCAATGGACTTTTCAGAACTCCTCCTGATAAAAGCTCCTTTCGGTATTTTTCATACCGAACCCTTTCATGAGCCGTGTGCCAGTCGACGACACCAAGATCGGTACCCCATAAAACCACAAGATAAGTTCCAGCCAGCTGGCCCAGCACAAAAAGGGGGATCTCGGCATCGTTCCTTCCTGAAAAAGGAAGCGGCAAACCCTTCAGAACCTCGGGCAGCCGTCGAAAATTTGGCCGGACATGTTCTTCTCCGGGACTATCCTGCTTTCGAAAAAGATCAACGTTGAAAGTTTTCTTTCTCCCCATCCGGCCCTCTTCAGGGTTGCCTTCTCTTGTCCCGGAGGATTCTCTTCGAGAAAACTGGTCCCCTGTCATCAATGAATCCGGATTCCGGATGGCCCCCAATCCCCAGTCCGCTCGTCCAGTCAATTCCGGAGCGGGAGAGGCAGCATCTTTTGCATCGGACATACTTCCCGGCGGCAACTCATGAGGAGGGACAGGGACATCCTCTCCCTCTCCGAAAAGGGGAAAAGATTCCTCAACCACTCTTCGGACAAGGGAGAAAAGTCGGTCCCCTTCCAGAAAACGCACCTCTTTCTTGGTCGGGTGAACATTGACATCGAGCTTATCCGGAGAAAGATCGAGATAAACCCACGCTCCCACATGGACATCCCTTGAAAGCCGCCCCGAGGCTCCCTGCGTCATGGCTTCAAATAGGCCTGCATGCCGTATCCAACGCCGATTTATAAAAAGATGCTGATATTGCCTGTCCTTGCGAACCTTGTCAGGACGAAGAAGAAAGACGGTGACAGCCTGATCGGAAACTCCCCGGGAATGGACCACGAGATCGTCCTCGGAGAAGGCAGGATAGAGATCAAGGATTCTTAATTTTGCAGAATCACGTGCAGGGAGCGAGAGCAGTTTTCGGGAGACTGTCGAAAAATCAAACCGGGACTCGAAAAATCCCATTGCCAGACGTGAAAGAGCCTCCACCATATGCCCCTGCTCGGTCTGGGGAGATTTCAGATATTTTTTTCGGACGGGAACATTGAAAAAAAGATCTCTCACAGAAATCGTCGACCCAATGGGGCCCGACCAATCGGAAATTTCTGGAAGTTTGTCCGGATCAAGGACCATTCGGCTTCCAACAAGTTCGCTGGAATGACTGGTCTCGACCGTGATTCTGGATACGGAAGAAATCGAGGCCAGTGCTTCCCCCCGAAAGCCTAGCGTCCTTGCCATGATAAGATCGTCGTAGGTTTTGATCTTGCTTGTCGCATGCCTGAGAAAAGCCCTGGGCAGATCATCCCGGAGAATTCCGCACCCGTCATCCTGAACCTGGATGAGACTGCTTCCGGCACCTTCGGTAACTACGGATATTCGTTTTGCCCCGGAATCAAGACTGTTTTCGACGAGCTCTTTCAGGACAGAAGATGGCCTTTCAATGACCTCTCCTGCCGCAATCTGGTTGACAAGCCCGACCGGCAACTCAAGAATAACGCCCACAGTTTACTCGTCCAGTCGGGACAGCCGTCTTTTCGCTAGATCGTCCAGTTGCTGTTCCAGCGGAAAGAGCTCAAGAACCCGACGATAGTTGTGTATGGCCTGTTTTTTGTCGTTCAGTCGCTCGTACACCTGGCCTTTTTTAAAATAGGCTGTCGCTTTCTTAGGGCTATCCGTGTACTTGTGAATAACTTCGTCATAAAGGGCCAACGCGCGATGATACTGCTTAAGATTGAAATGGGACTGAGCCTCCCAGAAAACGGCCGAAGATGCCAGATGGGATTGAGGAAACTGATCCACAACCGACCTGAACTCCTTGATAGCAATGTCGTAGTGGCCCTTCTGGTAGTCAGACATGGCCTGATGATAGAGGGAGTCCGGAGATCCCGTGGGCTTCGGCGGAATCGCGGCGACGACCGGAGCCGTCACCGCCGTCGCCGGTCCTCCCGCCTGATTGGGTGGAGAAGAAACAGGGGGCATTGGAGCAGAAACTGCAGGAACGGATTTAATCATGGCGTTCTGGGTTTCGATCTGATTCATGAGTTCGTCAAGTCGGTGATTTATTTTTGAAACCCGGTCCCTGAGACGCGCCAGACGAAGCTTCTGGTTATCGAGACGCGACTCCATATCGGCAAGTTGCGATCCTCCCGAACCCTGATCCCCCGCCTTCATCCGTTCAAGCTTGGAGACCCTGGTCGACACAGTATCGAGCTGAGCCCTGAGATCCGAAACATCTGCAGGGGCGACACATCCTGAAAGACTCAGTCCAAGGAGAAGCGCACCACCTGAACTCAATAGAGCGATCCGCTGATTCATGCAAAATCCTTTCCGGTGAATCGTTCTTCTCTCTTCCATCCCCTGGAATCCACCTGTCGTCATGGTCCTGACCATTCCGGAGTCAGAACACTCCGTCTGAATTCCCCCAGCCGCTCCCGACCATGTCCGTCCATCCAGACCTTGACGAGTGTTGAGTGGCCCTTGATCTGACGTGAGTAAATAAGGAAACGCCCATCTGGAGACCAACTGGGACTGTCATCGCGACCAATCCCATGCGTGATTTGAAAATGTGCTGAGCCATCGGGGCTCATGAGGCATATCTTAGGCCGATGGACTGCATTCATGCAAACATAGGCGATCCAGTCCCCCCTCGGAGACCAGGCAGGAGCCACATTATAGCTGCCATCAAAGGTCAGACGCCGCACATTCGAGCCGTCGGAATCCATCACGAAGATCTGCGGATGCCCTTCCCTGTCTGAAACAAATGCCAGGGAGTGCCCCCCAGGCGCCCATGTAGGAGACAGATTGTTGCTGTGAGAGTATGTGATGCGTTCAAGACGTCGACTTGCCAAATGATAAATATAAATCTGGGTGTGTTCGGATTCCCGGCCTTTTGAAAGCGCCACAGCCATTGCACTCCCGTCGTAGGAATATTGAGGCGTAATATTGAGTCCGTGGTAACTGAAGACCATATGTCGTCTGCCGGTTTTAAGGTCGTAATCCATAACCTGGGGTTGCCCATGGAGATAAGTTACATAGACGATGTGCGATCTATCTCTCGACCAAGTCGGATTGAACGCGAGTACGTGATCGTACGTCATGCGTTGAACATTTTCTCCATCGAAATCCATCGTATAGAGGTCGTACCCTCTCCGGGTTTTCCCGACAAAAGCGATACGGCTTTCGGCAAGTCCCCTGATACCGGCAAACTGAAAAAGGACATCATCGACAAATCGGTGAATGATGACTCTTACAGGGCCCGTCGTTGAATAGGTCTTGTCGAGAAGAACCGCTCCATTCAAGGGGTCTCTGACCGTCCCTCTCAAGTGGCTCACCCCTCCCACCAGTTCGAACTGCGTTCCCACCACGCCTTCCGCTCCCATCGGAGCGACTGCTCTTGCCGACAGGGAATCGAGTCCTTCCCGTGTCAGAACGGCAGAGATCGGAAGAGGCGGAATCATGATCTGAAAATATCCAGTGGCTGCGAGATCTTTTTTGAAGAGCTCCTCAGCCTTTCTTGTCCAGAACGAATCGGTCTTGTGCAGCATGTTGGGGACGGTGACAATTTTGAAAAATAATGCAGTTTCGTTGGTAATGACAGACAAATCGAGCGCCAGAGCATTATTCTCACTTACCAGCAGGACCATTAATCCCGCTATGATACTCAAACCCGTTCCGAATATCCGACGTACCATCAGAATCCCTGCCGTTTCGTTGCTTGAAGTGTCACCGTTACAACTTCCTGATCCTTCCCGTAGGACGGAGGAAAAGGGGGAAATGGAACCGAACGGAGTATTGCAAACTTTGCCGCCTCGTCGAATACCGTTGAACCGGAAGGGGTCACAAGAACAGGGTCTTCTTCAAGAGTCCCGTTTTTTCTCAACACGAATCTCACTGTCGCACCGAGTCCGTGACTGCCAGGGGGAGGAGCCCAGTTTGACTTGATGCGGGAAATTAAAAGATGCTGAAGGTAGGAAGGAAATCGCTGTCCCACCATGTCCATTTTTACAGGAACATTTGACTTTACCGGAGATACCGCGTTTTTTGAGGCCATCGGATTCGAAGGGTGATCATCTTTCTTGACCAAGGCGCTCTTTGTTCTGGGAAGCACCTTCTCGAGCGAATGGGGATGTCTCTTTTCTACTAATTTATGCTTCACTGGAGACGTTTTTCGTATGAGTCGGGTCCTCTTCATCGGAGTTTTCTTGATCAACCTTGGCGCCGGTTGTTTGTGAGTCACGGGTTTCGACTCTTTGTGAATCGGCCTGGTCAGCGGGGCCAGAGGTTTCGGAGCCTGTTTTTTCTGTACCGTTTCCTTCGGAGTCGGTTCTTGTCTGGATGAAGGGCTTTTTGTTAAGTCGTTATCGGATACCAGCGTCACGGTCGTCGCTTGCATGTATCCAAAGGATACATGCTTCTTTTGTATCAAGAGAGCAAGCAAAAAAACCCCGTGAAGACTGGCCGACACCAGCAGAAACCAACCAAGCCCCTTATCGCCGGTCGATCTGAACCCAGTCCTGACCAATGGATCAGCTCGGGTTATGCGGAGACGGCGCGGTAATCATGCCAAGACGATCAATCCCGGCAGACTTGACCAGATCCATCAGATGGACCACCGTTCCATAGTCCACCTTCTGGTCGGCTTTCAGATAAACGACAACCCGTTTGTCTTCCTTGTAATGCCGAACCAGAATGGCTTCCAGCGCCTCCCATGTTACCGAGTGGCCGTTGACATAAAGCTGTTTCCCTTTTGTGACGCTCACAATCACCTTCGGGACAGGTTTTTTAAGGCTGTTGGAATTTGTCTTCGGCAGGTTGATCTTGAGGCCGCGGTACAGAAGAGGTGTCGTAACCATGAAAATAATCAGCAGAACGAGAACAACATCAATGAATGGAACCATGTTGATCTCTGAAAGCATGCGGTCCTTGCGGGACCCGGTATCAAATTTCACGAAAACTCCCAGGAGAAATCATATCATTTTGGGGAAGCGACAAAACGGCCACACACCTTCAATCCTTCCATCGCCCTTCGGCCATAACATTCAGGAGCTCCATGTTGAAAGCCTCCGCAAGCGCCTCTACCCCCCGGATTTTCTGGATGAAGTAGTTGTATCCGATCACAGCCGGAATGGCGGCGAAAAGACCGGCCGCTGTTGTCACGAGAGCATCTGCAATGCCCGGGGCTACCGACGCGATACTTACGGAAGACTGATGGCTGATATCACGAAATGCATGAATGATTCCCCAGACCGTTCCAAAGAGTCCGACAAAAGGAGAAATATTGGCGGTCGTGGCGAGGATCGGAAGATAGGATTCAAGACGGGACAGCTCTTCCTGTCTCGCTTGCAACAGGGTCCGGTGAACGATTTCGACATCGGCATCCCTGACTCCCTCCCCTCTTGCCGCCGCCCTTTCTTCGATCCCCTTGATCTTCTCGTAAGCACTCCTGAACATGAAAGCAAGAGTCGAACGCCTGAAATCACCTGCTTCCTGATAGAGCTTCGAAAATCGGTCCACTCTTTTGAATGTCCGGATGAATCCCTTGTTTTCGCGGGAAGTTTTTGAAAGGAGGTACCATTTGTAGAAGATGACCCCCCAGCTGAGTGAAGAGAGAAAGAGGAGTAGGCCAAGGACAGCTTCCGCAAGCAGGCTGATCTGATTGATAAAACTAAAAAGATTCATTGGACAGGTTCCTTAAGGAGGGAAGGCGGAGGACGGAAATCATCCATAAATGTTTGGGAGTTTTTTCTCCCCTGCCGATCCATGTCACAGGGTGGAGTTCCCGTCTCACGACAGGACTTGCCTCTTTCGACAAGCCTCTGCAATTCATATGGCAGCACTTCAGTGGATCATCTCTTTTTGACGCATTGATTTCGGACCGTTCCGGCCATGGGCGAGTTTCTCCCGCCAATTGCCCGGCAAATTTAAAGAAGGACCCATAAGGACCCAAGTCCTTGTGCCCCCAAGTCGATGGTCGCAGAGAGAAATATGTGTACAGGATGTTCAAGCCGAAGATTGAACTCATGGCGGAAAAAGAATTTCATTCGGCAAGCAACACATGACGTTAGGCAAACTCCACAGCACCCTGCATTGTCAGTGCAACCTGAAAGAGAATCGTTCAGAAAAAAACCGGCGATCCAACATCGTCAGGCATTATAACATGTATGACAGGAAATCAGGAAAATGGCGGGGCCGACGGGGCTCGAACCCGCGACCTCTGGCGTGACAGGCCAGCGTTCTAACCAGCTGAACTACGGCCCCTTTTAAACTCCTGAAAGGAAACACTGACATATCATATCATGACAGAATCAATCAAATGAACAAAATCAGGTCACATCTTCCAACTATGCCCGTGGCACGGAATCTTTTTACAGGCACAATGCGTGATTGACGGAAGAATTGTATGTTTGTTCCCTCTGAATGTCAATAACACACCCGTCACAGTCGACCTCTAGCCAAGAAAACGACCCAGAAAAAATTCAGTACGAAAAATCAAGGCCTAACATAAAATTGTTGCTGACAACATTGTAATAGTTCCCGGTACTGAACGCATTCAGGACGGTGCCAAACCCCTGAAGCACCGTACCACTCTGGGTCACGACCGATCCTACCCCATAGTTCAGCATCCATTGCCATTCAGCGAACAGGGAGATCGCTGTTCGCTCCGAACCCCAAAGCCAATACCGGTCTGTCAGATCAAACGCAAGTACATTATCGAAATCACCGGGCAATTGCTGGGCAATTCCGGTGAAATACGGCTGATGAATCATATTCAGCTGATTGTAGCTGAAAATGATCATGTTGGAGTTTGACCCTGATTCGGAAAAAAACCCATCAAGTACGGGCTGCCAGTCTGCCTCGACAAACCAGGTTATATAGGCCAACCCGGAGGTCGCCACCGGACTGGAGTTGAAAATGGCCGGATTGGCAACAATGGCACTTGACGGGTCCTGAACGATTGCCCACGATCCGAAAATGTTCAGAGCACCATCTGGGATAGGGTTCAGGGAAAAGTCCATCCCTTCACGAGTAAACATCCCGTCCGGAGAGGCGCCTCCCACTCCTCCAAACCGGGAGGCACTCTCTCCTATCAGCGCAAATGCTCCGATTCGCTCGCCATTTGTCGCCCCCCATCCACCGAAAGACTGTGTCAAATGAATATACCCCTTGATCCCGTTATTATTCAGGGGAATCCCCGAAGCCTTTTCGGATGTTCCGGTTTCCCCTCCTTCAGGTCCGTAAAGAGGGGAGTTTGGTATCAGACTGATCGAAAGACGTGTCTCGCAGGGGTCGGTCGAAAAGGTTTCGTCGCTTCCGCATCCGTTCTCAAACATATACCCGAAATATCTCAAGGCCGTATGATCGTTTTTCATCTGCACGCTGTCGGCATCATAATAGGCGGACAGTGCAGCAGTTCCATACCCCAGAAGGGAGCTGTTACTGTTGGTAACAACTTCGGGGGTCCCCGGCAAGTAGTCATACATGACATAGGGGGTCGCAACTCCGGTCTGGAGAGCTCTCTGATTCGAAAAAGGGCTATCCAGACTGGTGTTCCCGACATAAAGGTTAAGGAGGGTGTTTCCCATCAGGGCGTCAAACCTGACCCAGAGCTTCCGGATCCCAAAAGTCGTCCCGCCTCCAGCAAGCACTCCTTCGGCTCCTGGCTGAACCCAGAAAGAGATGGAGGAAGATATCAACCCCCCTGAAAGAATATCCCAGTTGGTTACCGACATGGCGCCATTGCCCCAGCCTCCATTGGATGAGCTTCCAGCCCCCCCCAAGGTAATCGGAGGGCTTTTTGCAGGATCTCCGTTTCCCACAGTCACACTGGAGGCTGGCGTGCCGATTCCGTAGATGGATTTTCCCGTATAGGCCATGTTCATATGGAATCCGATGGGAAAATAGTTTCGGCCTTCAGGCTGGGCAAACATCATATCCAGACCATTGGCGACCCCGGAGGTTGAAAGCATGAACCCCCGGTCTTTGAAAAAGTTCCCCTGATCATTAAGTTTTGGCCACTGAATGTGACAGAATTCACAAGGGAAGTTATAGCTCCTGGAAAAACCGGAATAAGCAAAAGCCCTCTTCCCAGAAGCGTTTCCCCAAATCAGCACCATGGCAGCGATAAAAACCAGAAGGAAATTTTTTCTCAACCGACTCAACCTTTTGTTGAAACCCATCCTCTCCAAGCAAAACTGTGGAGATGATAACTGATCACTCTCCCCATGAAAAGCGAGTTTATCCGGATTTGCCAAATGAACAGTCATTTTTTTGGCCCTCAATTTTTCATACCAGGCCAGGGACCTTGAAATCTCCGATTGAAGGATCAACTCGCTCATCGATTACGCATCATTGATGAGCGGAAGATCGACAGAGGATTTGTTTTCCGTTATCTTTCTTGTGGGAATTCACAGACAGTCTGTCGAGAAGGGCCGACTTCATGCCACTTGATCCGGGACTTTATGAACAGGTTATCAACCGCATCGTAAAGAAAAACATCGCCGACATCACGGCCCGGGTCCGGGAAAAAAAGCTCGATGAAGGCGATTCCCACACTGTCCTTTCCAGCTATCTTGAGCTTTTTTTTCGTCACGCCCTGAGCCTAGTCCCCGAAGACAGCCGCCTTGACCGGCAAGCCAACCTTGTAGACCGGATCATAGATCTGGCAGCGGACATGATTGCCGAAGAGAGGCTCAGAGATTACCGTCTGGACGACCATCGTCACCTTCTCCTCGAAGTCCTTCCCCTCGCATTGCCGGAACTGACCGTTTCCAGGGAGTCGGGACGACCGCTGACAGGACTTTCCCGGAACACATTGTTTACAGGCTCCCGCAACGAACCACGCCTGTTCAGTGAACTCGTCAAGGAGATCGAAACGGCGGAAAGAGTCGAGCTCCTTGTCTCCTTCATCCGCTGGTCCGGCCTCCGGCTTCTGAGGGATGCTCTTTCCGATGCGACCCGAAGGGGGACCCGACTCAGGATTGTTACCACAACCTATACTGGCGCAACCGAAGCAGTCTGCCTAGACTGGCTCTCCTCCCTTCCAAATACCGAGGTCCGAGTTTCTCTGGACGATCGTCGTACCAGACTGCACGCGAAAGCTTACATTTTCAACCGGAACAGCGGATTCTCGACCGCCTATATCGGCTCATCCAACCTTTCGGGACCAGCGATGACAAGCGGTCTGGAGTGGAACATCAAGATCACCGTACAGGATGATCCGGATATTTTCGGGAAGTGCCGGGGAAGTTTTGACTCCTATTGGAACGATCCGGAGTTTCTTTCCTATGGACAAGAATCTCGGGAAAGGGTTCTTTCAGCCCTGGATCCAAGGAGCTCCCGGAACTCCGATGTCTTCCTTCCACTGGATATCCGGCCCTTTCCCTTCCAGAAAGAAATCCTCGACTCCCTCGATGTTCAGAGGACACGTCTCGGCTCCTTCAGAAACCTTATTGTTTCCGCCACAGGGACAGGAAAGACCGTTATCAGCGCCCTCGATTTCAAAAGATTTCTCCAGACGAACCCGTCCGCAACCTTTCTTTTTGTGGCCCACAGAGAGGAAATCCTCTCACAGAGCCTCCATTTATTCAGGACCGTCCTGGGCAACCGGAACTTTGGTGAATGCCTAACCGGCAGCCACAGCCCCCAATCTATGCATTCGCTCTTTATGTCGATCCATCTCTTTCACCAGCGGGAACTTTGGAAATTCATCCCGCCCGACTTCTACGACTATATCATCATTGATGAAACGCACCATTCCGAAGCTCCCACCTACCAACGTCTTCTTGAACACTTTTCGCCGAAGATCCTCCTTGGGCTTACCGCTACTCCGGAGCGAATGGACGGACTCAATATTCTCCGGCATTTTGACAATCGGATCGCCGCCGAGATACGTCTGCCTGAAGCCATCAGCCGGGGACTGCTCTCCCCCTTCAACTATTTCGGAGTCAGTGACGATTCGATTGACTATCGGGAGCTCCGATGGACACACGGGGGATACGATTCCAGAGAACTTGAAAATGTCCTGACAGGGAATAAGGTCCGTTCAAGGCTGATAATTCGGGCTATCCGGGAATACTTCCCCGACATTTCCAGAATCTGTGGACTCGCATTCTGCGCCAGCATCCGCCATGCGACCATGATGGCCTGTACGCTTTCAGAAGGGGGGATCCCGGCGGAGGTCCTGAGCGGAGAAACAGATCGAACTCATCGACAGTCCGCCCAAGACAGGCTGACAAGGGGAGAAGTCAGGATCCTGTGCGTTGTGGATATCTATAACGAAGGAGTGGATATCCCTTCGGTCAACACGATCCTTTTTTTGCGGCCAACGGAAAGCCTGACTGTCTTTCTCCAGCAACTGGGGCGCGGCCTCAGGCCATGCCCCGGGAAAGAGGCTCTCGTCGTTCTCGATTTCATCGGCCAATCTCATCAGAAATTCCGTTACGATCTCAAGTTCAAGGCCCTCATGGGCGGATCCCGGGAAGGAATCGAAAGAGAAGTTCAGGAAGGGTTCCCCCATCTTCCTTCCGGTTGCTCCGTCACCCTTGAGCGGGTTGCCCGTGACTATATTCTGAAAAACATCCGGGAGTCGATCGCCCTCCGATGGGACTCTCTGGTCCCGGCCATACTCGAATTCCGGAAAGAGCAGGGAAAAATTCCGACCCTCCCGGAATTTCTGGAAAGCCGCCAAATTCCGCTCTCATTTGTCTACCGAAAACAACAGGGACAGACCAAAGGCTGGACTGATCTTCTGCGAGAGGCGGGTCTCCTCCCCCAATCCATTCAGAAAGACGACTCATCCGTTGTCCGGGGGATTTGCCGCCTGTCCCATAATGGAGCCGGCCGTTACCACGACTTTCTGAAATCACTGGTATCGAAAGGGATGGACATCATCGAACAAGTTCAGGAAGATGATCCATTCTTGCTGATGTGGCACTGGAGCTTCTGGCAGGCTCCCCTGAGCAAGATGCAGTGTTTCTCCCTGAAAGATTCTTTGAAAAAATTTCTTGAGTCGACTGACAGGGTTCGTGAACTCGGGGAGGTTCTCGACCATGCCTCACATAAAATCCCTTGGGAAACCTCCCCGATCCCTCTTCCCTACCTTCTCCCGCTTGATCTTCACGGCCTCTATACACGCGAAGAAATCCTTGCCGGGTTTGGAGAAGCCACTCCCGAGAAAAAACGAATGCATCGAGAAGGCGTTCTTTTCCTGAAACACCTTCGCACACACCTCCTTTTGGTCACCCTCAACAAAACGGAGAAGGACTACTCCCCTTCCACACTCTATGAAGACTATGCCCTGGGAGATTCTCTTTTCCACTGGCAAACCCAGTCCCGAACGACGGAAAGATCCCCCAGCGGTCAGATGTATATCGGGCACCGAGAGATGGGTCACACGATCCTTCTTTTTGTCCGGGAGGAAAAAAAGGGGAAGGATAATCCGATCGGTCTTTCGTCGCCATTCGTATTTCTCGGTCCTGTCCGATATGTCGAGCACAGGGGATCCGCTCCCATGAGTATCCTCTGGAAACTCGACTACCCTATGCCATCGGCATTTTACAGAACCTGCGCGACCCTCGCGGCAGGAATCTGATGGGGATGAGAGCAGATAATAATGGCGCAAGGAGAGAATGCCGGAAATAGCCATATCCATCCTCATTCCCGAATGACATGCACCCTTTTCGGGCTCCTATCCCCGAATTCTTTCTCTGGATACGGACTGGACGCTCTCTCAGGGAACCAAAGAGCCGGAAAGGGCCGGGAATAGATCAGCCTCCACCACTCGGGAGAGATCCTTCTTGACCGTTCCGACGATCATCTTAACGATTTCATCATCGAGATGGGGCCGGAGCATACCGAGAAGATGCGGGTCCGACACCAAGTAAAGCCTGGAAAACTTTCCCTCCGACTTCAATTTCCGAAGACGGTCCGCAACCTCTTTCAGAAAAAGTTGATCCGAATGGGTTCGGGCCTCTCCAGGATGTCCTCCGGCGTGAGACACCTTACTAACCGGATCGAATTCCCGACCGGCGCGGTCTGTAACTAATTCTCCTTCTTTCAGGCGGCCTTCTGGATGAAGGACCTCCAAAACAAAGTGCACTTTCCGCTCGTCTCCGAGCCGCTCGAAAATTCTCGCCCCAGTTCGACCAAGCACCAGAATCCATACCGCTTTCATTGTCTCCCCCTTCGCATGATTGAAAAAGTCATCAAGCCTGTTTATTTTCAGTATATCACCTGATGCGGATCACCTTAGACGATACTTCCAAAGGTAAAAATGTTATAAAAATGCGTCATATATGGAAATAGAATTTTTTACCCTGAAAGTCTAACTTCATTCAGAGATTCGGACCGCCCCCCAGAATCTCCAGAGCTCTCTGCGGAAGGACGTGCTCCAGGCCAGCGTGGTGAAGCGCTCATCCCTCTCCCTTCACGCCTGCACCATATTCTGGTTTTTTTGGCGAGGGGTTCCCAGATCGTCGAGGAGTCCCCGGGAGGTCTGGGCTGGAGCCCCTCGGAGGCACACAGCAAACCGTAGACAATTTGGGGGAAGCGCTTCTTGGCGTCACGGTTGTGGCGGCACTTGCCCATCATACAGTGTTCCCTCGTGTCTCCGCTCGAGGAAGCTTTGTAGAGCATCAGGGTGCCTTCTGGAGTTTTGACCTAAAAGACCTTCTCGATCTCCTCTTGACGCGACAGAAGGGTCGTCGTGTAGACATTGTCCCCGGCCATACTTTTCGTTGTGGCCACACGACATGATCCATCTCTTCTTGGCATGACTAAAAGACAACATACAAACAGAAATGTGAAAATATAATCGGTGACCCCATCATTGTCATCATTGTGGCAGGCATGTCATCGTCTATACAGAATAAACACTTATAAATGCGAAGAATTTCATCTGGAAATCGCCGAAAGGCGGATTAACCCAGGTGTCGTTGTGGAGTTAAAAGCGCGGAAAGGCTTTCCGGGTCTTTGCAAGAAATTCCCTTGATCGTCCGAGGGGCTCCGTTGAGAAATCGGAGGAGGAAAAGTCGTTCAAGGAAAACTTGTCGCTTATGAAAGAGAACCTCCGTCTGATGTCCAAAAACATAGCGCAGACGGAAACCATGATCCTACAACACAAAAGCGAACACCACCGTCATAGGGCCACCCTCCTGCAAGCCATAGTCCAGGAACAAGTCTCTGTCCTCGGGATCCTGAATCAGGTGGTGAAAGATGGTGAAAAGAAGAGAACTCCGGAAGAAGATTTTGGTCAGCAATCCGACACAATCGGAATTGTTAAACAGAGTTTCTTGATGCATTTATTTCGGCCTTGCCGATATCACCAGGAAGCCGCCGTACAAAAGGTTTGGGGGGATGACCCTCTCAAGGGTTCTGGAAACGAATGTTCCGGAAGGAAAAAAGATCGCCGATTTGACATCGATCCCGGTGGCAAGATCGGAAATCATGGTTCGGACTTCTCCTGCGGTATCCCATCGGGCGCCCTTATACCCCCCTTTTTCCCATTTCTCGCGGAAAAGAAGGCTCTGACGATTCAGTAAACCCAGCGCGAACCGGTTCCGCGTCACTCTGGCCATTTCGGAGAGAGCCAGAGACATTTCGGAGACGAAACACAATGACGTGACCGCCACGGCAAAATCGAAGCTCCGGTTCCGAAACGGAAGGCTCCGGACATCTCCCTGAAGGTACATCCCCTGGTTCTTTTGGCGGCTTTTGGCTAAAGTGAGATAGCCCGGATCCGGATCGATTCCCACCGTCTCGAACCCGTCTTCGGCAAACAACCGAGTAAAAAATCCCGTTCCGCAACCTACATCCAGAAGGGTCGTTCCCGGCCGGGCTCCAAGGGCATTTCTCAGGAGACGGTATTCCGTCCGCCCGATCCATCGGCCTCGGGAAGTTTTGTACCAATCGTCATAAGATCGGGCATCCATTCCATCTCCTTGGATTTATACGGGATCTCGAATTTTCCCCCTTCTCATTTTGGACGACTGCCCAAACTTAAGAATGATCCAATATTCCTGAGTTCTTGATCCCCCCCGGGGAATGCCCTATATTTAATAAATACATTAACTCATTAAACAACAAAATAAAGCAAATTATTTTAAGGGGGAGCCGAGATGGTTCACGGCTGGGAATGGGGAGTTCCCATGATGGGTTTGATGTGGCTTGTGCCGCTTTTAATTCTGGTGGTGCTTTTGCTCGCCCTCGCCCGGTGTCTGGGTTTTTGGCCCGGTCTGGACATGGGACCGCGACCCGAGACTCCGATTGAGATCCTGGACCGGCGGTACGCCAAAGGTGAGATCGACAAAGAAAAGTACGAAGAGATGAAGCGCGATCTGAATCATTAAGATCGCTTGCTCCATCGAAGCTGGAAATGATTTCGGTAAAAAACAAGGGAGGATCCGGTGTTTTTCAGACAACGATTGGCCAAAGAGGCATCGCTTTCCTATTTCTTCGGATGCGGCTCGAAAGGAAGGGGCGTCGCAGTGGACGTTGTGGAGGGGGACGAGAGCTGGTTTCTTGAACAAGCCGACAAGGAGGGGGTCCACATCGATTACGTAGTCGACACCCATGTCCATGCTGATCATGTGTCCGGAGGGAGAACTCTGGCGGAGCGGGCCGGAGCTCCCTATGCCCTTCACGAATCGGCCGCCGGAATCGTCCGGTACACTTTCCATCCCCTTCGGGACGGAGACCTCCTGGACGCGGGGAATGTCCGTATCCGGATCATCCATACGCCCGGACACACGCCCGACAGCCTCTGTCTCTTGGTCACGGATCTCAGGAGGGGAGCGGAACCCTGGTTTTTGCTGACCGGAGACACGCTTTTCGTGGGGGCGGTGGGGCGCCCCGACCTCGGGGGATCTTCTGAGAAAATGGCGGGAATTCTTTTCGAAACCCTGAAAGAAAAGATCCTCGTTTTTCCCGACGAAATGGAGATCTATCCGGGACACATCTCCGGTTCGGTATGCGCCGCAGGGATCTCCGGAAAGCCGTCTTCGACGATCGGGTTTGAAAAGCGATTTAATCCGATGCTGAGAATTTCGGACCGGGAATCCTTTGTCCGCTCCCTCCTCCGGGACATTCCCGAACGACCGGCCGAAATGGAATCAATTGTACGCCGAAACACTGCTTAAGGAGGGAATCCATGGAAGCAGTCCGCTTTGCCCTGATCGCCGAAATTTTCACAGCCCTATCCCACCCCAAGAGGCTCGAAATTCTCTATCACCTCGGGAAGCGGGAATCTACTGCCGGTGAACTGGCCTCTCTTACCGGTCTTTCCAAGGCCAATATCTCTCAACATCTGAACCTCCTGAAGGGACGGGGACTGATTTACTGCAACAAAATCGGGACATTCTGCCATTATCGGCTGACAGGACTGCGGGTTCTGGAACTGTGCGACCTCGTCCGTCAGCAGATCCTGGAACAGATCGACATCACCGAGGAAAAACGGAAAAGTCTGTCCGAGGTTCTTCCCTTCCGGAAAAACTTGTCCTGATGGGAATGCCGGAAGAAGCGTACACCCAAGGCATTCGGGCGAATCTGGACCAATTTGTCCATCAGGTGGTCCAGGTGTTTTTGGTTGGTCTCCTAATCGGGATGGAGAGAAACATCCTGCCTCCCATGGCCACACGAAATTTTGGTGTCGCCGAAAATTCCTTCCTGTTTCTCTTGACCTTCGTTCTGGGCTTCGGCCTGGTCAAGGGTGCCCTGAATTTTGTGGCCGGAACCCTGGCGGACCGAATCGGGCGGAAGCCGGTCCTCCTCACGGGGTGGCTGATCGCGCTCCCTATCCCGTTCGTTCTCCTTTTTGCCCGCAACTGGTGGTGGGTCGTATTTGCCAACATGCTGCTCGGGATCAACCAGGGGTTTGCGTTGAGCATGACAGTAACCAGCAAGGTCGACATCACCCGCTCCCATCAGCGCGGTTCTGCGACGGGAATAAACGAAACGGCCGGATATCTGGCCGTCGGAGTGGCGGGAGTTGCGACGGGTTATCTGGCCTCCCGGTTTGGTTCCCGGGAAACCCTGTTCGTATTCGGTCTGGTGGTGATCCTTACCGGATTGACCCTGGCCATTTTTCGGATCCGGGAAACCCTTCCCTGGGCCAAGGCCGAGCATGCCCGTCTCAAAGGGAATCCCCGCTCTCAAGATATGGACCATCGATTCGGGATATCCTCCGAGCCGGGAGCCAGGGAGGTCTTCCGGCTGGTGTCCTTCGGAAACCCAACCTTCCGGGCCCTGTCCCAGGCCGGCGTAGCCAACAAGATTGCCGACACTCTTGTCTGGGCTCTGTTTCCGGTTTTCTTCTCCCGCCATCATCTGGGGGTGATAGCGACCGGTTGGGTGACCGGGACCTACGCAATGGTCTGGGGACTCTCTCAGCTCTGGACAGGTACCCTGTCCGACCGTATCGGACGCAAGCCGGCCATCGTATCGGGACTATGGGTTTTGGCTGCGGCCATTGCGGGAATGGCCTTGTCGTCCTCTCTTGTCCCTTGGATCGTCTGGGCAGCAGTGATGGGAATGGGAATGGCACTTCTTTATCCCACCCTGATCGCGTCAGTGGCGGATCTGGCATCCCCCGCCTGGAGAGGGAAAGCGCTGGGAACCTACCGGTACTGGCGAGACACCGGATATGCGATCGGAGCATTCCTCCTGGGACTCGCCGCTCAGGAAACGCACCACATCCTCACCGCATTCTGGACGACCGTGCTCATCCTCGTCGTATCGGGCGGTTGGGTTCTGTTTGGAGCTGCAGAAACGCTCCCGCCTTTTTCCCGGAATACTCCCATTTCAGGCGAAGGAAAAAAGGTGACTTCCCTCGCTGTAGGAAGATAGACAATTCCCCTCGTGATCCATCACCGAATGATTGTCCGGAAATTCGATAAACCGTTCTTGTTAAAGATCCGAGGGTTCCCGGTCGCTCCACCGGACTGTGAGCAATCTTCGTTCTCTCAAACCTGCCTACGCTCCGGAATTCTTGTGGAAAATCCTCCAGGTCCATGCCATGACTTGTTCATGTTCGAATTCCTTGACCCAACGATCCAACGCCTCAAAAGAGGGTAGTGAGCGGCCCTTTTCAGTTTTTCAGAGCGGAATGGACCCGCGTCACTGGTCCCGGGTCCAACCCGGGAAGGACGACCATCAGACCGCCCTGTCAGATTGTTCCAGTAAAATGCAGACATTGTCTCTTGAGATTTATACATTGAGGGAGAGGTCGTACTCTCAACACCAGGAGGTCGATGTCCCAAAGAACGCCGTCGCTATGACCGATGATGAACAAACCCCCTTAATCCCTGACCTCCTCCCGCAAGGATCCCTTGGGGGGAGATCCAAGGGGGGAAAATTCTGCGGCCTATTCGGGACGAATGCCGATCTCGCACATTGCCCGGGAGGTTGTGGTGAAGCGACAAACTGTGCACAAATGGCTCGACAAGGTGTTTGTCGATGGGGTGCAATTCGTGCTCTCCAGCCTCTTCCATCGTCCCCGAGATCCGGTCATCACTCCAGAAGCCAAAGCCTGGGCGGTCGCTTTGCCGGCTCGGCTCCAAAGACTCCGGGAACGGGAGCAGACCTCTGAACCATCAATTCCCTGCCCCCGTGTCTCTGGACCTTCCTTCCGTTCCAGAAAAGCATCCGACCGGCTTCCAGGACTATGGGTACGAACGCCCGGGAACGGTCTTGATCCTGACCTCCATCGATCCCCATAACGTCCATGCGATCGCCCGGATCCGATCAAATCACCGGAGCCGGGAGTTAATCGAACTCCTCGACGATATCGAGACCTCCTATCGACAGGATGGCAAGATACGGGTCGTCGAGGACAACCATTCCACCCAAATTGCCGTGGAAAAACGGGGGGATCTTTCCACTCGTCCCAATCGGTTCGTCTATGCCCACTCGCCCAAGCACAGGTCGTGGCTCAACCTGGCCGAAAGCCTGTTTTCCAGGACGAGACGGACCTTTCTCAGACAAATCCGGGTCTTCTCCCGGGAAGAGCTCACAGAACGTATCCTCAAAGGAGTCGAGGAGATCGACACCCGTCCTCTCCTTCACCAGCGGAGAAAGTTTGACTTTGAATCCAGGTCCGCATGATATGCTTGCCTTTAAATGGAAGGGACTACTCGTGGGCTTATCGCGGATGATGCTTTCAGCAACTTCTTGCTCTCCCCCGAGGAGAGCCCAAAAAATAGTATCTGTTCATTCACGCTCCTTACTCTTGATGCCCTGCGAAAAAAGAATTGGCTGACCGGTATAAACCAGGAAGGAGGCTACCGGGAGTCTCTGTTGACCGAAAGTTTCAGAGAACCTTACGAAACCGACGACTACGCCTGGACGCGCCCTTGCAGGTCACCTCGCTTGTCGATCGTCGCCACCGCGACTCCCCCCAATAACGAATGCCTCTGGTAGGCGAATGTTCCCAAGAATCAATTTTCGGATAGGGATTTTGAAAAAATGGATTAAAGCTATGGTAGGCGGAGCGGGGATCGAACCCGCGACAACAGCTGTGTAAGAGCTGTGCTCTACCGACTGAGCTATCCGCCTGTCAGAAAGAAGAATTCGACTATTTTTGGCCTGTTGCCACCGAAACCTCTTCGCAGGGTTCGAGTAATTGATAAACATCTTCCGGAAGAGACACAACCCTTCCCTGTAGATCAACCGGAACAAGAACGGTCGATCCGTGTGCTGCCACCTCCCCGGTCTCCGTCTGCATCACACGGTAAGAGAACTCGAGTATCCTCCGTCCAACCCGAACAAGACGGGTCTCGATTTCCGCCAAGTCATCATACCTAAGCGAACCCGTATAACGGCATTCGAGCTTTGCCACAACCAAGGAAATCCCAGCTTCCTCCATGGCCCGGTAGTCGAACCCCATCTCCCGGCAATACTCCGCCCTTCCCATTTCGAACCAGACCGGGTAGTGGGAATGATGGGCACGCCTCTGTGCATCTGTTTCTGAATATCTGACCCTGAAGGGAATCGTAATCGACATAAGGGCATCTTGACATTAAATCAGGCACGAATTCAAGATGCCCGCCCTTTGCCTACCACATCATAGGCCCCATGAATCCCGGCCCCATCATGCCGGGGT
>JAYWMN010000030.1:0-6625 GCA_035873205.1 Nitrospirota bacterium | reverse complement strand
GCATTCAGGTGGACATGGGAGAGGCGGCGCGAGAAAGTTCCCGTGGAAAGCCGAAAATCCAGAAGGCGGACATGTCGTTTCTTCCGGGAACCTCCCCGAGCCGGGAGAACGGATTGTTGCCCGGACGGCCGGGCTCTCTCTGGGACTGCGCCTGGAAGAGTCCTGCCCGGAGGTCCCGCCTAATTCGAAATCATGAGGAAAAAGGAGTGCGAGATGGCTGCATCAGGAAAAAAATCAGGCTTATCAGGGCTTCCTGATTCAGGAGGAGCCGGGAAAGAAAGCGATGGCCCGGTCCGATCCTTCGAGGACAAAATGAAGCGTCTGGACGAAATTGTCCGGGCGATGGAACAGGGTGACCGCCCCCTCGAGGAGTCCCTTGCCCTTTTTGAGGAAGGAATGAAGCTCTCTTCTGAATGTCAGACCCTTCTTGAAGAAGCGGAGCGAAAGGTGACACTCCTTTTGTCCGGAACAGGCCGGGAGGTTGAGTCAGGTTCTGACGAGGGGCGTCCGGTCCGGGAAGTACCGTTTCGCAGGGAATAATGTTCCGAGAGAGTGGGTGTCGGGTCGCTGATCAGTGATCTCGGGGTCAATTAAGGGAGGTCCGTTGGAAATTCGTGAATACCTGAATTATCAGAAGCAGCGTGTGGACAAGGCCCTGGAAGGGCTCTTCGTGGAAGAGAGCCGCCGTGAATACGGCCGGCTTGCTGAAGGGATCCGTTACAGCCTCCTGGCCGGAGGGAAGAGGGTCCGGCCGGTATTGGCATTGGCGGCAATAGAGGCATTGGGCGGTGATTCGGAGCTTCTTCTTCCGCTCGTTCTCCCTCTTGAACTCATTCACACCTACTCACTGGTTCATGACGATCTTCCGGCCATGGACAACGACGACCTCCGGCGGGGTCGTCCCACCAACCATGTGGTGTACGGAGAGGCGCCGGCCATTCTAGCGGGGGACGCCCTTCTGACCTATGCGTTTACCCTGCTTTCGGACCCTGTGTATGATAGAATTCTCTCTTCTGAACGACGATTGTCTGTTGTCTACGAGTTGTCCGTGGCCTCCGGGCTTTCTGGCATGGTTGGTGGGCAGTTTCTAGATATCGTGTCCGAAGGGAAGTCCCTGACCCTTCCGGAGCTTGAAAATCTTCACAGGCACAAGACTGGAGCGCTCTTGCGAGGTTCGGTCCGAATCGGTGCCATTCTGGGACAAGCCACCGGGCCGGAGCTCGATGGACTGTCCCGGTACGGGGAAGCGATCGGACTGGCTTTCCAGATCACTGACGATCTTCTGGACGTGGAAGGGGATTCGGCTGTGTTGGGAAAAGCGGCCCAGAAAGACGCCGGAAAACACAAGAACACCTATCCGGGCCTGGTCGGGATAACCCGGGCCAAGGAACTGGCAAAAGAAAAACTTAGGGAGGCCTATTCTGCGATCGATCTTCTGGGGAATCGGGGGAATGATTTGCGGGACCTTGCCTCCTTTATTATAGAAAGAAGGAACTGATGGGGGGACTTTTGGAGAGCATACAGGGACCGGACGATGTGAAGGCCCTGCCGGAAAAAGATCTTCCGGAACTGGCCTTGGAAATCAGGCAGGAGATGATACGGGTCCTTTCCGGCATCGGGGGACACTTTGGCGGAGGAATGGGTGTGGTGGAGCTCACACTGGCCCTGCACCGGGTGTTCGATACCACCCGGGACAGGATCGTCTGGGATGTGGGCCATCAGGCCTACCCACACAAGATGCTCACCGGAAGGCTCTCCCAGTTGTCGACTATTCGCCAGTGGAATGGTCTGTGCGGATTTCCGAAACGGGAAGAAAGCCTTCATGACGCTTTTTCGGCGGGCCATGCAGGGACCTCGATTTCCGCGGCTCTCGGAATGGCTGAGGCCAGAGACCTTCTCAAGGACAACTACCATGTGATTTCCGTGGTCGGAGACGGGTCCCTGACAGCAGGAATGGCAATGGAAGCGCTCAATCAGGCCGGAGCACGAAAGAAGAACCTCCTCGTGATTCTTAACGACAACAATCTGTCTATCTCCGAAAATGTCGGAGCCCTCTCCTCCTATCTGGCACGCATTTCGGCGGACCCGGCGATCGATCAGGTACGCCGTAAAACGGAGGACCTCATTCGGGATATTCCAATGATTGGCGATTCGATGCTCCGGTTTGCCAAAGCGGCCCATGGCCAGGTGGTGGGGATGATTTCTCCTCCAGGGTTCTGGTTCGAGGAGATGGGGCTCACATATATCGGCCCGGTCGACGGCCATGATCTCCCCTTGCTGATCGAAACATTGACGGCGCTCAAGGACCGAAGTGGCCCGGTCCTTTTCCATATCCGGACGGTCAAGGGGAAAGGGTATCTTCCGGCAGAAAAGAGTCCAATCGCTTTTCATGGGGTACCTCCGTTCGATATCGAAACGGGAGCCTTCAAAAAGAAATCCGGGGGGAATCCCGCCTATACCAAAGTGTTCGGGCAGGCCATGATCGAGATTGCGAAGGAGATTCCCGAGCTCTTTGCCATTACGGCTGCGATGCCCGAGGGAACGGGGCTGGTGGATTTCGGAAAGCTCTTTCCCGAACGTTTTGTTGATGTCGGGATTGCCGAGCAGCATGCCGTGACTCTTGCCGGCGGGATGGCTGCCCAGGGAATCAAGCCGGTGGTCGCGATTTACTCGACATTTCTCCAGCGAGCCTACGATCAGATCGTTCACGATATTTGCCTTCAGAACCTGCCTGTCGTCTTCGCTCTGGATCGGGGCGGTCTTGTGGGGGAGGACGGTCCGACTCATCACGGTGTCTTCGATATCTCCTATCTCCGCCATATCCCCAATATGACGGTCATGGCTCCGAAGGATGAAAACGAACTGCGCAAGATGCTGTGGACGGCACTGCATCTTCCGGGTCCTGCGGCAATCCGTTACCCGCGGGGCGAGGCTTTGGGTGTTCCGATCGACCCAGGTTTCGAGACTCTCCCTGTCGGAAAGGCCGAAACGCTCTCCGAAGGGCGGGATGTGACCTTTCTCGCTTACGGATCGATGGTATCAGTCGCACAGGAAGCCGTCGCCGTGCTCCGGAGCGAAGGGATCGATGCAGGTCTGGTCAATTTGCGCTTTGCCAAGCCCTTGGATCAGGATCTTCTCCTGCAACTTTGCCAGACGACCTCGCTCTTTATCACTGCCGAGGAAGGGACGCTTCTGGGTGGAGTGGGTTCGGCCGTTCTCGAGTTCATGGCCCAGTCCGACCTGACCTCGAAAGTCCGGGTCCGGATGGCGGGAATTCCGGACCATTATGTGGAGCATGGGGCTCCGGCCATTCTTCGGGAGTCGGTGGGGCTAACCTCTGCCCATCTGGTGGACCTGGCAAGGAAAAGCATTCAGGCTCATGTATACTGATCGGAATTGAACCGGGGTGAGGAAGGAGAGGCTGGACGCCATAGTCCTTCGAAAAGGCTGGGCCGTTTCTCGGGATGAGGCGGCAGACTTTGTCAGGAATGGACGGGTCCGGGTCAACTCCCTGGTCCGGACCGATCCTTCGGTCTGGGCGGAGTACGACCATGTTTCTCTTGCCGATTCTCAAAAGATCTCCGCCTATGCGAGTCGGGGAGGAGATAAACTCTCCGGCGCTCTTGATTTCTTTGGACTGTCGGTTTCAGGCCTTCGCATGGTGGATCTGGGGGCATCGACAGGAGGATTTACCGATTGTCTCCTGAAGGCCGGAGCCTTATCGGTCCAGGCAGTTGATGTGGGAAAAGGGCTCCTGGACGACCGGCTCCGGAAGGATGTCCGGGTGACGCTCGTGGAGTCGGCCAATGTCCGGTATCCGGGAGACTGGATGCCCGAGGGGGGGGCCGACGGAGTCGTGGTCGACCTTTCCTTTATATCGCTTCGGCACGTCCTGGGCTCGGTCCGGCATCTTCTTCGAGAGGGTGGTTTTTGTCTGTCTCTGGTCAAACCCCAGTTTGAAGCTCGTCCTGAAGAGATCGAAAGGGGAGGGGTTGTCCGGAGTATCCGGACACAAAAAGAGATTCTTCGGCGTGTCCTGAACGATTTCGACCAGATCGGTTGTGAGTTGCGGGGGGTGGTCCCTTCTTCCCTGCGGGGAAGAAAAGGGAATCAGGAATATTTTTTTCTGACGAAATGGAAGGGATCCACTTGAATATTGTCATAGGGGGTGGTGCCGGATTTATCGGAGCGGCCTTGGGTCGGGTACTGGTGTCTATGGGGCACAGGGTGACGGCGGCAGACGACCTGTCGACAGGGTATCGCTCCTCCCGGGACAGTATCGTCGAATTGGCTAAAGGAAAGCTTGAACATTCGAAATTTCTCATCAAAGTCTTCGAAAAGGCAACCCCGGATCTCTATATCCATGCGGCTGGCCAACGGGACATCATCCGTTCCTGGGAAGATCCGGTCGGGGATCTCGAACGGACAGCCCACGGATTCCTCGGGGTTCTGGAGGCCTGTCGTGCCGTCTTCCTCCCTCGGATTCTTCTGTTATCGACCGGCGAGGTTCTGACCCCTGAAAAAGGAGGAGAGTCGACGCCCCTTGGAGAGGGAGTTCCGATCAGGCCGGTTTCTCCTTATGGATCGTCTCACGCCCTTTGCGAATTCTATCTTGAGAATTTTTCCCGGAGGCAGAACCAGAAGACGACGATCGTCCGGATGGCACCTGTGTATGGCCCCGGTCAGACGACTTACGGAGAGGGAGGGCTGGTTGGGTCGGCCATCCGTCAGACACTCCTCAGAAGTGCTGCCAATCCCCCTACCATTCCCGGAAATGGGGGGCGAATCAGGGATTTTCTCTATATAGATGACGCGATTGAGGGTCTCCTGCAGATCATCCTCAAGGATAAAACCGGAATCTACCACCTAGGTTCCGGGACTCCACAGTCCGACCGAAATCTATTTCTTGTGATTGCCGGACTCTTGGGGAATTCGTATCCTATCAATTATCAGGCTCTGCCCTATCCCGATGTTCCCACACGCATTCTTGGATTTGAGCGACTCCTTCTGGAAACAGACTGGCGGCCAGAGGTTGATTTCAAGGATGGCATTGATCGGACGATCGAGTTCTTCAAGAAGGGAATCCAGTAGCGATGGGGACCCGGGAGAGCACGATCGATCTTGTGATGGTCACACATCCCGACCCGGATGGGGCACTCCGCCTTGTCTCTAGGCTTGTGGGCGAGCATTGGGTCGCGTGCGGCCATGTGCTTCCGGCTGGGACGTCGATCTTTTTCTGGCAGAACGAACTCCGGACCGAGAGCGAGGTTACGATCCTGCTGAAGTCGGTTCCGGAAAACCGGAAGGCTCTGGAAAAAGAGATCCGGCGTGATCATCCCTACACGGTCCCCGAGATTCTTTTTCTCGCGACCGACCATGGAAATTCGGATTACCTTTCTTGGGTCCGGGAATCTTGCCGGATCGTCTCCATGGAGCCCTGACTCGCATGTCCAGACTGAAAAAAACCATTACGATCACGATCCTGCCCGGCATGACGGAGAAGACCAAGCAATGGACTATTCCCCGGTGGGCCCTCTACCTTTTTCTCGTGCTGGTCTTTCTGACAATTTCGGGGGGCATTTCCCTGATCATTTTCTACAGCTATGAAACCAAGCGGTTCATGGCCTTGAAAAACATACAGGAAGAGACGCGCTTGCAAAAGGAACACCTTGAGCACTACCGCAAGGAGCTCGAGTCGATCGAGGCTCAGCTTTCCGAGGTCAATAACCTCGATGCCCAGATCATGAACATGGTGGCCAAGGGAGCTCCCGATGTCCGCTCGGGGCCTGCTGAAAAAAATAACCTGCCGCTTCCTGAATCCTCCGCGGGGGCGCTCAAGCCTTCTTCTGCCCCCAAACCGGAAGCGCTTCCATGGAGCTATGATGCCTCCGACCGACGTTTTTCCGTTCCTGTCCAGGGATGGATCACATCCTCCTTTGGAGTGAGGAAGGGACCGATGGGGACAGGAGAAGAATTCCATCCCGGGCTCGATATCGCCCAGGAAGTGGGGGTGAATGTCCGCTCTCCGGCACAGGGAGTCGTTATCCTGATCGACCGTACGCCGGATTATGGAAACTATGTCATTATTTACCATGGCTTGGGAGTATCCTCTCTGTTCGCACATCTTGACCAGATCAATGTCGAGGAAGGGCAAAGTGTCGCAAAGGATGCCCAGATCGGAACTGTCGGTCTGACAGGTCTTACCACCGCCCCCCACCTTCATTACGAACTTCGGGAGTTTGGCCATCCGGTCGATCCGGGCATTCTGTTCGGCAATCGATCCGGGGACCCATCCCGACAATAAGTTTTTGTCCCGGTCGACCTTTCTGGCCGGATACAAAAGAGATGAAACTATCTAAGGAGAAGCAAGCATGTTCAAATCCCTCGTCCGGTCCCTTTTTTCCAGCCGAAACGAGAAAGAGATCCGTCGGGTATCCCGGATCGTCGATCAGGTAAATGCCTTTGAGCGCTCGGTCGAGCCTCTCACTGACCAGGAGCTTGTCGGAATGACCCAGACCTTTCGGAACCGGCTCCTCTCCGGAGAAACGTTGGAGCAGATTCTTCCCGAGGCCTTTGCCGTGGTTCGGGAGGCGGGAAAGAGGGTACTCGGCATGAGGCATTTCGA
>JAYWMN010000087.1:0-3085 GCA_035873205.1 Nitrospirota bacterium | reverse complement strand
GCTAATATTGGAAGATAAACAGTTTGAAAAGACAGGGAGGGATATATGCTGTCCAATGACCTGCCCATGGGATTGACCTTTGATGATGTCATCCTTGTGCCGCAATTTTCCGACTTTCTTCCCGCCGATACAGACACGAGCATCGCACTTCTGCCTGGACTCACACTCAATATTCCGGTTCTTTCCGCCGCCATGGACACAGTGACAGAGGCGCGTCTTGCAATCAGTCTGGCAAGGGAAGGCGGAATCGGAGTCATCCACCGGGCGATGAGTCCCGAGGATCAGGCTCATGAGGTCGACAAGGTCAAGAAATCGGAATCGGGCATGATCACAGACCCCATCACCATCGATCCGGATGAAACCATTGGCAAGGCCCTCGAACTCATGCAGACTTTCCGGATTTCGGGAATTCCGGTCATCAAGAACAGGCAGCTGGTCGGAATTGTCACAAACCGGGATCTCCGTTTTGAGACGATCCACACACGAAAGGTTTCGGAGGTCATGACCTCCCGAAATCTGATCACAGCCCCCGTTGGCACGACTCTCGATGCCGCCAAGAAACTCTTTCAGGAATATCACATCGAGAAACTTCCGGTCGTCAACGAAAAAAACGAACTCGACGGACTGATCACCATCAAGGACATCGAGAAAAAGATCAAATACCCGAACTCGGCCAAGGACAAAAAAGGACGTCTCGTCGTCGCAGCCGCGGTAGGAGTCGGGGAGTCGGCTCTGGAACGGGCCCAGCTTCTCGTCCGCTCCCAAGTCGACATCCTTGTCATCGACACGGCCCACGGACATTCGGCAGGGGTTCTCGGCATGATCCGCACGATCAAGAAAACCTACCCCTCCCTCCCGGTCATGGCCGGCAACATCGCCACCAAGGACGCGGCCCGTTCCCTGATCGACTCCGGAGCCGACCTCCTTAAGGTTGGTGTTGGACCGGGCTCGATCTGCACGACAAGGATTGTCGCCGGAGCCGGGGTCCCTCAACTGACCGCCATCTCCGAGGCTTATTCCGTTGCCCGGGATGCGGGAGTACCTGTCATAGCCGATGGGGGGGTCAAGTTCTCCGGTGATCTGGTCAAGGCATTGGCCGCGGGAGCTTCCGCCGTCATGATGGGATCGCTCTTTGCCGGAACGGAGGAATCTCCGGGAGAAACCATCCTTTTCCAGGGGCGCTCCTACAAAACCTACCGGGGGATGGGCTCTATCGGGGCCATGGAACGCGGAGGCGGGGACCGGTACAACCAGCCGTCCGGCTCACGGAAATGGGTTCCCGAAGGAATCGAAGGACGAGTGCCTCACAAGGGCCGCCTGTCTGACCTGATCTACCAGCTTGCCGGTGGGCTACGCTCCGGGATGGGGTATTGCGGATGCCGGACAATCAAGGACCTTCAGGAAAAAGCCAAATTTGTCCGAATCTCCCCGGCCGGTCTCAGGGAAAGCCACGTTCATGATGTCATCATCACAAAAGAAGCTCCCAACTATCGCAGGGAGTGGGACGATTCCTGACAGGATCACCTCCTCCGACCACTTCAGAAAGACACACCGAATGATTGCTCCGGTTTTGATCCTCGATTTTGGATCCCAACTGACTCAAAATATCGCCCGACGGATCAGGGAGATGGAAATCTATTCCGAGATCCTCCCCGCCTCCACTCCAGCCAGGGAGATCCAAAGAAAGAACCCCCAAGCCATTATCCTCTCGGGGGGGCCCTCCTCCGTCTACGAGGGAGGGGCTCCAACCCTCGACCCTTCCTTGCTGGAATGGGGAATTCCTGTTCTCGGCATCTGTTATGGCATGCAGATTCTGGTTCATGTGACAGGGGGAATCGTCGAAAAAGCCGCGGTCCGGGAATACGGAGTCCACAACTTCACCCCTTCTGCAGGTGCGTCTTCTCTCTGGAACGCCTTCAAGCCAGCCTCACCCGTCCTGATGAGCCATGGTGACTGGATCCGGACGCTACCCAAAGGATTCTCCGTTTCCGGCACCACCGAAACCACCCCGATCGCGGCCATGGAAAATGTCTCCAAAAAGATCTATGGAGTCCAGTTCCACCCTGAAGTAACACAGACCCTTGCAGGAGTGGACTTCCTCAGACACTTTCTTCTTGATATCTGCCATGTGTCCCGGAACTGGACCATCAAGGGATATCTGGACCGCCACGTGGAAGATATCCGGGCCACAGTCGGAAACGCCCATCTGGTGTGCGCGCTTTCGGGGGGCATCGACTCAACGGTGACGGCCCTGCTCTGTCATCGGGCCCTGGGAGAAAAGTTCCATGCCATTTTCGTTGACAATGGCCTTCTTCGGAGCGGGGAACTCGAATCGATCAGTCACGATCTTGGAACCCTGGGAATTCCTCTTGAGGTGGTCGATGCACGGGACCTCTTCCTGGCACGGCTCAAGGGAGTGTCCGATCCGGAAAGAAAGAGAAAGATCATCGGGAAGACATTTATCGACGTCTTCAGCAAGGAGTCCAGGAAAAGGGGAACCATCCGCTATCTGGCACAGGGAACGCTTTACCCCGATGTCATTGAGAGTGTTTCTTCCTTTGGAGGTCCGTCGACAACGATCAAATCCCACCATAACGTGGGAGGGCTTCCGGCTCGCATGCCATTCAAGTTGGTGGAGCCACTCAGGGATCTTTTCAAGGATGAGGTCCGGAAACTTGGCCGAGAGCTTGGACTTCCGGACCGTTTCGTAAAACGCCAACCCTTTCCCGGACCCGGGCTCGCGATCCGGATTCTGGGACCTGTCACGCCAGAGCGACTCCGAATCCTTCAGGAAGCGGACGCCATTGTCCGCGAAGAAATAGAAAAAACCCATCATCTCCCCGATCTGTGGCAATATTTTGCCGTTCTTCTCCCCATCAAATCGGTCGGTGTCATGGGGGACGCAAGGACCTATGAACATGTGATTGCCATCCGCACCGTTCGCTCCATCGACGGCATGACCGCAGATGTCCACTATCTTTCCCCTGAAATCCTGACCAGACTTTCCCATCGAATCATCGCATCGGTAAAGGGAATCAATCGAGTGGTATTCGACATCTCACCAAATCCTCCCGCTACCATCGAG
>JAYWMN010000010.1:0-10373 GCA_035873205.1 Nitrospirota bacterium | reverse complement strand
GAAGTTCTTCCGGGCTACGCCCATGATGTCGAGCCCGCCCGCGTCGAATTCTCTCTGGACGCCCGTATTCCCGAAGACTACATCGACCATCCTTCCGAAAGAATTGACTTTTATCGGCGGCTCGCTCATGCTGAAGACTTGGAAAAGATTGAGCTTATTGAAGAAGAAGTCGTCGATCGTTTCGGACCGCTTCCCAAGTCGGCAAGAAATCTTTTTGCAGGAGCGCGGATCAGGGTGCTGGCAACCCGTACGGGATTTTCCGAAGTGTCGGTGCGGGATCGCGATGTTCTTCTGAAAGAGCGAACCGGATTTTTTTCCCAGGAGCGGCTTTCGAAGTCGCTTGACGTGTTCGGCGACCGTATCGGATTCCAGGCCGACGGCACATGGAAAGTCGTCAGAACAACTCCTGCCCTTCTTGTCGAGGATATGAAAAAATTCAAAGATCTGATCGATATGGCGGGACAAATCGTTTCCGGGTCGCGATGAGACCCCCTAGCGCTTGTGCCCTCAACCCGTTGAATCCGCGTGCGCCCAGGCCACCCGGAACAGGACTCCCTGAAAAAAGGGGATCTGATTCACACACACCACCATACTGAAGGAGCCGATTCTTGAAACCGATCCGATCCATGGAGACTGCCCGCCCCCACCACTCCTATCGCCGCCACCTGCTTCCGGGAGCCGCAAGTCTGGTATTTTTCCTGTCTGCGGCCTGTCATAACGGACCTTCTCCCGGCACGGTCGCCACCATCGGCTCGGACACGATTTCGAAGTCGGATATCCAGCAGGCCATTTCAAAGATGCATCTGCCAAATGGCGTTCCCGATTCCGTTCCAAGCGATGTCCTGAACCGGCTGATTGAACGGAGCCTGATCAATCAGGAGGCCATCAAGGAGGGTCTTGCCGAGGAACCTGCAATAAGGGATAAAATCAAGGCCGACAGGGAACGAATTCTCCGACATGCCCTGATCAAGCGGAAAGTTGACGGGATGGTCAAGGTCACCGACTCAGACATCCGTTCCTACTACGATAAGCACAAGGCAGAGATCAAGCAACCCGGATATGTCATCGTCCGCCAGCTTATTCTTCCGGACATGAAAACCGCAACCAGGGTCAAGCACGCCCTTGCGGGCAAACACGGGTTCAAAAAATCGATCGAACACTACAAGGGGGGATCTGTCGGGAAAATATTTGAAGGGACCGTCCCCCCTCAGTTCGTAAAGCTGTTCTTCGGCATTCCCGCCGGATCGGTCACCGGCCCCCTCTCCCTGAAGGATGGAGTCCACTACTTCAAAATCGACCAGGTCGAACCCGGAAAACTTCTGACTTTCGATGAGGCGAAATCGGGCATTGCGCAGTATCTTTCCTCCCGACAGAAACAGGACCGCTACCAAAGTTTTGTGAATTCCCTCCGGGCCAAGACAAAGATCAACATCGACCAGAAAAGCCTGGGAGAAATCTATAGCTCGCTGAATCCCAAGTCGTCCACGCCGGCGGGGGCCCCTCCCTCCCCACCCCCCGGTGGAGCCCAGGCAGGAAAGTAGATGGAACAACGGGAGAGGTTCCGGAGGCTGATCCCCGGCCTTCTGCTTCTGATCATCTGCGCGTGCAACAAGCAGGGGGAGCCGACCGGTAGGGTGGTCGCAACCTTGGGCGGGAAGACGATTTCCGTGAACGACCTGAAGGAGACGGCACGGTTTGTCGGACTGAACGACCTGGCCTTGAGGCCATTGGACAAGTGGCCTCAGCCGCTGAAAAAAACAATTTTTCAGGAAACGGTCTACGACCGTCTCCTCCTCGACAACGCCCGCCAGGAGGGCGTATCCATTACGGATGAGGAGATCGCACACGAACGGGACCGGCTTGTCGATGCCGCCTCCCCCTCCGGTCAATCCGACCGTTTCTCTCCATCGGAGGCCCTCCTCAAGCGAAAACTCCTCCTTGAAAAATCTGCCGCAACCGTTGCCCCTCCTCCCCGAGTCGGCACAAAGGTCCTGAAGGCCTACTATCTCGAACACAAGGACCGGTTTACAGTTCAGGAAAAGGTCATTGTTCGGGATATTGTGGTCCGCTCGGAAAATGAAGGAAATTCCATTCTGGCGGCCCTGAACGGGGGAAACTCCTTTTCCGCCCTGGCGAAAGCCAAATCCCTCTCTCCGGAGGCCAAAAACGGAGGCCTTCTCCCCCCCTATGCCATGGGAGACATGCCTTCTCCCTTCTACCGGGCCTTCTCGATGAAACCGGGCGAGGTCAGTCCGCTCATTCCCTCTCCCTACGGGTATCACATCCTCAAGCTTCTGAAGGTCATCCCTTCCTCGGTACGCCCGTTCTCCGAAGTCAAGGACATGATCCGCTCCGAAATCGATCTCGAGGCCGAGAACCGCGCCTTGAAAATCTGGTTTTCAGACCAGCTCGCAAAGACACCGCTGGTGATCCGGCCCCATTTCAAGTCGGATATGTCATTCGGAGCCAGCCCGGGCTGACCCGGAGCAGGGTCGTTCCGGAAGATCCGTTGCGCCAAAATCCCAATCATGTATAATCGACCCATGGCACAGAAACTCTCCTGCATCAGGAACCGAATAAAGAATTGTTTGCCTCCCGGGATCTTTCTCCTCCATGCTGCCGGAATTCTGGTCGCCCTCTCTTTACCGATGACACAGGCCAGGGCGAATGGGGAGGTTCTGATCGACGAGGTCATGGCCGTCGTCAACCACCATTCCATCACAAAGAGCGAAATCGACCGGGAGCTCAAACCGACATTCGAGAAGCTTCATGCCAACTACCGGGGAAAGGCCTATCTTCAGCTGGTCTCTTCCCTCGAGTACAACGTCATGATGAAGAAGATCAATGAACGGCTTGAGCTCGAAGAGGCCGACCGTCTCGGCCTCTCGGTCACCGATGACGAAGTGGACCGGGCCATCAACGATATCATGCAGAAAAACAATCTGACGGAACGTTGGCAGCTTGAAAGCGCCCTGGCGTCCCAAGGCCTGACCTTTCGCCAATACCGGCGCAAGCTCAAGAAACAGCTCACGATCATGAAGCTGGTCAACCAGGAGGTCCGGTCGACGGTCGTGATCAATCCGGACGATGTCCGGGCCAACTTTCTGAAGCACCGAGAGGACTACAGGCTGCCGGCCCATGTCACCCTCGCCGATATCTTTCTTGCCATTCCCGAAGGAGCCACTTCCGACGAAATCTCAAAGATCGAGCAGAGAGGCGCCCATATTCTCAGGCAGATCGGGCGCGGAGACGATTTCGAGATGCTCGCAGGCTCGGAGTCCGAAGGGCCAAACGCCCAGTCGGGAGGCCTTCTCGGCGACCTCACGAAAGACCAGCTTCTTCCGGAACTGGTAAAGCCTGCCTTCTCCATCGGCATCGGAAAGACCAGCGGTCTCATCAAGACATCCCGGGGCTACTACATTATCAAGGTGTTGAAGCGCGAAGCCCAACCCTACCAGAAGTTCGCCGATATCAGGCAGTCGATTCTAAACAAACTGACCAAAGACACGACGGAAAAACGAATCCGCCTCTGGCTTGAAAAGCTTCGGGCCCGCTCCTACGTCGAAATCTATGCACAGCGCAACGGGGGTACTGGCGTCACCCCCGGCGATATTCTTCCGCATTGAGTCCCCCGGGATGTCCTCTGACCGGTGTCTTGTAGAGACACTCTCTCAACGGCCCCGCCAGTTCAGGAATCCCTTCCCCGGTTCTGGCCGAAACGGGGTACAGTCCAAGAACCCCGTTCGCCCCTTCAGACCCGATCCATTCCTTCCACTTCTGTATCTGCAGGGATCTTTTATTTTTCGAAAGTTCATCGATCTTGGTCAGGACCAACATCAATGGAATATTCCGGGACAGAAACCATCGGGCCGCATCCTGATCCATCGGAAGGCAGTCTCGCCGGATATCGATGCAGAGAAGAATGAGCTCGAGGTCGGACCGTGACTCTATGAGCGATGTCGAAACGTCCTGGGATGTCTTCTGGGTATTCTGGCTGCGGTTCATATAGCCATATCCGGGAAAATCCAGAAAGTATCCCCCGGACTCGATACGATAGAGATTGGGCAGGGTCGTGGCACCCGGACGTTTTCCAATTCTCGCAAGTTTTGCTTTCCCGGCCAACCGGTTGATAAGGGACGATTTCCCCACGTTGGATCGCCCGGCCATGCCGATTATTCCAGGGCCCCCAGGCGGGGGAAGCTGGGAGGGCCAGGCAACAGAGAGGAGAAATGTGGACGAAAAAACCGGAAGTCCTGCCCTGCTGGCAATGGGATTCATGTGCGGTACCTCTCTCGATGGCATTGACGGGGCTCTCGTTTCGGTTGATCGTGGCCGGATCAGGCTCTTGGCTTTTGAACAATCTCCATTCCCTGTTGTCTGGAGACAATGGCTGAAACGCTGGATGTCCGGCAAGAGCGATTTCGGTGATCCCTCCCGATTCATCCCCGATCTGGCCGACCTCTTCTCCCAAAGGGAAGAACAGGTCGGCCAGGCCCTTCTCGAAAAAGCCGGGTTCACGGCGCGGGACCTTTCGGCGATCGGAACCCACGGGGTGACCGTCAGGCATCAGCCCGGCCCGCATCCCTTCGAGTCCTTCCCCGGGAAACCCGGGATCCGGGGAGTGTCCTACCAGTTTTCCAATCCATTTCATCTGGCAAGGACCTTCAGGACTCCGGTCGTATCCCAGTTCCGCGGAGCAGATCTGGTGGCGGGAGGCTGCGGGGCTCCACTGGCCCCGGTCCTTCACCGGGCCCTGTTTACGGCAAACGAGCCCCGGGCCTTTCTGAATATCGGTGGCATCGCCAACCTCACATTTCTTCCGGACAGCCGCTCGAAGACTCCCGTCATCGCCTTTGACACCGGTCCGGGAAACATGCTGCTTGATCTCGCGATCCTGCGTCTGACCCAGGGACAACAATCCTTCGACGCCCAGGGTCAGTGGGCCCAGTCCGGACAGGTGATCATACCACTTCTCGAGAAGCTGCGGTCGGATCCGTTTTTTTCCCTTTACCCGCCCAAATCGACGGGGGCCGAGGAATGGGGGGCAGGACGTCTTGAACAGGTCTTTGAGGACTGCACCCCCCTGGCCGTCGACCCGTACGACCGGCCACAAGACTTTCTTGCCACCATCACGGAGTTGACCGCCTCTGAAATCGAGGGAGCTCTCCGCTTCCTTCCCGAGCCCCCGGCCCGGATCATCGTGGGAGGAGGCGGCGTCAACAACCATTTCTTGCTGAAACGGATCGGGGAACGCACAGGTTTACCCGTCCAGTCTTCCCTGGAGTTCGGATTCCCCCCGCAGGCGATTGAGTCAATTGCCTTCGCCTACCTCTCCCTCCTGACTCTTTCCGGGCGAAGCGGCGCTATCCGGACTGTCACCGGCGCCCGGGAAGAAGCCCTGCTTGGACAGATCACCCCTGTTCCTGGAGAGCCCTTTCTGGCCTTTCTGAGAGATGTTGAAGCGCGCGCCGATATCCATCTTCCGTCCCCAGATCGACCCAAAATTTCCTCGTAAAGCTTCCACGGATCTTCTTTCCCTCCCCGATCAGCTGCCGGTAAATCTCGATAATGGACACCGGTCCTTCTCTCTTGATGTGACCCAGAACGGATGGCCGGATAACATGGAGTCCCATGAACACCCCTTTCCGGATTGTCTTGTCCCCGTCCGCCTGTCCGGGAAACCAGACCTTTCCCGACGGCATCAGCCCGATTTTTCCCATCTCGGCCACAGGGCCGGACTCCGAACAGACGAGGTGAGCCTCCGTTTTGTCCTTCTCAAGTCGTTTCAGAAGCGTCCCTGGACGGAAGTCGGTCAGGATGTCGGCGTTGATGACGACCAGCCAGTCATAGGACAAAAATCCCTCCCTGGCCTTCAGGATCCCCCCGCCTGTTCCCAGAAGGGTCTCTTCCTCCGAAAGAAGCAGTTCGATTCCCGGGGGGGCGAGCGGAGGCAGTTCTTTTTTCATCCTCTCCCTTTGGTAGTGGGTGTTGACGATGATGCGCTCCGCTCCCGTCTCCCGAAGGATCTCCATAGCCCAGGAGATGGCCGGTTTCCCGGCAACCGGAACCAGAGGTTTGGGAATGTCCGGGAAAATGGTCCGAAGACGGGTTCCCATTCCCGCAGCCAGAATGAATCCGCAGATTTTCACAGGGGGTCGGGCCTCCTCAAAAAGGGCCGGATCTGCTCATGGAAATCTCCCAGCTCAGGAACTTTTCCAGCCAATCGTTCGAGGTTCCGGTGTGTTCCGGAAACAGAGCCGAGGAAGGAGGGGTTGCCCTTGACATCCGCAATGTAGAAAAAACGTCCGCAAGCCTTGAGGTTTCGCTGAAAAGCATGATGGAACAATGCGACGAGACAGTCGTCCAGTGTGGTCTGTTTAGGCAGGATTTTCTTCTCCAGCGCCAGATCGCAATAGAAGCGCGTCCATCGTTCGATCTTTTCGGTCGAAAGGTTCCGGTAGGGGTCGAACAGGAAGGAGGCCACATCATAGAAGGGGGAGCCGAGAAGAAGATCCTGAAAATCGATCAGGCCCAGGGAGCCGTCTTCTCGGACCATCAGATTTCTGGAATGGTAGTCCCGGTGAACCAGAACGGAGGGAAAAGAGCCTGCCAGGATCTTCGATTCGTGATCGATTTTCTCCCTGAGGCCTGCCAGGGTCGCGGGATCGGCGGAGCGTAGACCGTATTCCAAAAAATGCTCAAACTCCCAGCGGATCAGATCGGCCGTGTATCTCTTGTCTTCGAGCCATTCCATTTCCCCGGACCAGGACAGTCCCTGAAGAGTGACCAGCAGGCGAAGGACCGATTCGGTCAGCCGCTCTTCTTCCTCCGGATGAACGGCAAGACGGGAAAAAAGGGTCTGGTCTCCCAGATCTTCCTGAAGAATAAGGGATCCGTCCTCCCTGGTTTGATAAAGGTCGGGAACGGGCAAACCGGATTTTTTCAGGAATCTTGCAACCAGAATGAACGGATCTCCGGGAGGACCTTGCCCATGGACCGAAACCGCCTCTTCGGAACGTTTGAACTCTTCTCCCTGATTCTTCCGCATGAGGACGATGGACGGTCGGTCCGCACCCGTCAGGCGGATCCGGAAATACTGGCGGTTCGAGGCGTCTCCCGCCAGAGGAACGATCTCGTGCCCGGACCCCCACTTCCTTTGGGCGAGGAATTCCTCCACAAAATCCTTCCATCCTTTTGCTTCACCCATCGAAGATCCTTTTCTCTTAGATAAAAAAAGACAATGATTTTCCGGAATTCCATCGGAGTAGAATGGCTCTATCGTACCGTGACCCATGCAGGATTCCAACACTTCTTCTGGATCGAAAGGCCTTCATGCCCCCTTCACCGCGCTCATACACCGGATTATCTTTCTCCATTCTCCCGGGACTTCTCCTGTCGTCCGCTCTGGCGATATTTGCCTATGTGACAAGCGAACTCTCCCGGCATCTCACCGGAGCTCCGCTTGTGGGACCTATTCTTGTCGCGATCCTGGCAGGAGTTCTTGTGAGGAACCTTCTTCCCCTTCGATCCGGATTCGATCAGGGGATCCGATTTTCCTTTCGTCGCCTTCTCAGGGTCGGGGTTGTCGGACTGGGATTCGATTTTTCGGCCCATGACATCCTGACGGTGGGGGTCCGGGGCATGATTCTCGATCTCGCAATCGTCGCACTCGTCTACGGAGCCGCCCTCCTGCTCGGCCAAAGGCGGGGGCTTTCGAACAATCTGGCCCTGCTACTCGGAACAGGAACGGCGATCTGCGGAGCATCGGCCATTGTCGCCGCCAATTCCGTGATCCGTGCAAAGGACGAAGAGGTCGCCTTTTCCGTCGCGACGGTCACGATCTTCGGGACTCTTTCCATGTTCCTCTTCCCGCTGGCCAACCGGTTTCTCCATCTTTCCGATATCGTGTACGGGGCCTGGGCCGGATCGTCCATCCATGAGGTCGGACAGGTCATCGGGGCGACGCTTCCCTACTCCCAATCCTCCCTTCAGCTGGGGACCATTCTCAAGCTAACCCGTGTGGCCCTGCTTCTTCCCGTAATCCTTCTTCTTGAATCAATCCTGCTCTTAAGATCAAAGGTTGACGCCGAAGGGAAATCCGGACACCCTGGCCAATTTCCCTGGTTTGTTCTGGGATTTGCAGGTGTGGTGGTCCTGAACTTTCTTCTGCCTCTTCCTCCCTTGGTCCTGTCCGCTCTCAAAGCCGCCGATACCGGGATCCTGGCCGTCTCCATGGCCGCGATGGGCCTTGAAACCCATTTGTCCCGCCTCGTTCATTTCGGATGGAAGCCTGTCCGTCTGGGAATCTCCCTGTGGATCTTCGTGAGTGTGGCAGGACTTCTGCTTTCCTCTCTACTCTATGGGCATGTATGATGGAGGAAGGGAAAAAAAGAAACCCCTCACTACTCCGAAAACCGGCCCTCCCGCCAGAAAGAGAGCCCCTCATGATCCATGGAGCGATTGCCCATTCCCCGACTGTCAGGAGACTCGCATGACCGAGTCCTGCCCTCCCGAACATCCGACGCAAACCGTTCCCGCTGAATGTCCGGCCGGACGGCCTACGGTCGATGCTGATGCCTGAACTTCCGGAAGTCGACATGTTTCGGAGGGACCTTGAAGGGTTGTTCACAAGGTCCACGGTGAAGTCGATTCGGGGCCTCCGAAAAGACATCTGGGTCGGAGAGCCCCGTATGCCCTCCGGACAATGGACCGGAAAAACACTTTTCCGGCATGGAAAGATCCTGGTGTACGAATTTTCCGCTGTCGATGCCTCCCCGCCGGCCAAAACCTTGTCTTCCTGGTATCTTCTTTCCCGATTTGGAATGTCGGGAAGCTGGCGCCGGATTCCGTCAACAATTCCAAATCCCGATCACACCCATCTTGAAATCCGCTTTACCAGCACGACCGACCGCCTTCTCTGGGTTGACCCCCGGAGGTTTGGAAGGCTCGAATGGACCTTCGATCTTTCCCGCTCCCTGCTGCTCAGGGAAGTCGGACCCGATGCCCTGTCGGTCACTCCGGATGAACTTTCAGCCGCCCTATCGCACTCCTCCCGTTCTGTCCGGACCGCCCTCATGGACCAGAGCGTTGTCGCCGGAATCGGAAACATCTATGCCGCGGAGATTCTTTTTCGGGCAAGAGTTAATCCGTTTCAACAAGCCACCCGGCTTTCCGGGAACGAATTTCGCCGGATTTTCCTGAGCATGAAAACAGTGCTGGGAGAGTCTCTGGAGGCCGGAGGGTCCACGATTCACTCCTACGCCCGGGGTGACGGGTCCCCGGGCGAGTTCCAGAACCAGCACCTTGTCTACGGGAGGGACGGGCAACCCTGCGTCTCTTGCGGCCTTCCTGTCCAGAAAATCGTACAAGAGGCCCGATCCCTTTATTACTGTTCGTTTTGCCAAGGATCGCCGGAGTCTACGAGCCGGAGGAACGCCTTCGCGGAAGATCTCATGAACTGATCGATATCCTCAACCCCCAGCTGATCGGAAATCGCCCTGAGATGATTCCTGATGGTTTGGGGGTGTCGGCCCATAATTTTGGCGACTTCAGAAATCTCACCCATTCCCGCCCAATGTTGCAGGACATTCCATTTCTGGGGCGAAAGCTCCTCCCGTGTCGATTTGAGCTTCTGGTAAATCCGGTATATTTCGCCCATAGCATCGGGGTAGTAACTCGGCCATTGATGCGACCAGGATGAATAAAATGGAACAGACCCCACGACAGCCGCCAGATTTTTGCTGATTTCAGACCTGGAGATGATCATGTCGAGGCGGGGAAGGAAAGGGAGAATTGTCCCGAGGGAGGGGGGACGATCCTCCCTCTCGAACACAAAAACAATGGGAGGAAAAGTCGCCGGTACACTCTTCCTTTTCTCACCCCTGAATCTGAATTTCTGGTGCAGCAGGATTTTTCGACAGGATCCAAGCCTCATCAGGTCACGAATTTCATCTTCATTCCGGGCAAGCACCCACCCTATTCCATTGAAACTCTGTTCGTGAACGAGCGATTCCAGCCTATGGTCCACAATGACGATCTTTTGTGTCACGTACCCCACCCCTTTAAATGTTAAATAAAAAATTTTTACAATATTTTTATTAATTAATCAATATTGACATGACGATATTTTTAGTACTTCCCCTCTGTATTCCAGTAAAAAAAATTTAAATTAAATAAATAATCATTGAATTATTTATTATTATTTTTTTAAAAAAATAAAAATAAAATTATAAGATTAAAATTATCAATAATAACATCAAATAAAATGAGTCGGACTTTCAAAAATGTCCCGATCAAATTATGCTATGATAAATTCCTGATTTTCCGGAATGAAGAGAGGGATTGTCTGGTCTTTTTTCCGGAAGCAATCTCCA
>JAYWMN010000037.1:0-10687 GCA_035873205.1 Nitrospirota bacterium | reverse complement strand
TCCTTCCATTCGATCAGACCGGAAGCGACCAGAGAATCGATTACCTCACTATCCGGGTTCAAGGGATCGGGGTCCCGTCGAAAGAGAATCCGGATTTTTTTCTCAGAATCGTAAATAGCGAGGAGGAGATCCGAATCCGGGAGAAATTTCTTTATTCTCAGGTTGTCTGGGGCCAGATAAACCATCTCGAACGGGCCGTTGCTTGCCCATGAGAGAATGCGAACAAGGGGAGAAAGTTCGCCGGATTTCAATGTCCAGAAGTGGACGCGGTCAGGCGAAAGAGTGCCTCTATACACTCCCAATTTCCCCAATAGTTCATCTTGAGTTTTTTCTCCGATGGGGATGGGAAAGCCACTTCCCCCTTTAATCCAACGGCAAACTCCTGTTCGATGCTTCCCTATTTCATCCGCAAGAGAAGACGCTGACCTTCCCGTTAAAGCAATCAGATCCAGCACAAGATCCCGACGATCCATCATTCTCGGTCTCCTTTTCGATCTTGCCAAAAATAAACAATTCGTTTATCATGTATTTCATGATCCTCTCCTTTGCAGACAAAAGCACGGCCGCCATCTTCTCCGGTTCTTTCGTCCGAACACTTCCGGCCGAAATTCAGGGACGCGCCCGTCACCGATTGATGCAGATCAATGCGGCTTCGAGGATCGAAGACTTGCGCGTGCCGCGATCGAACAATCTGGAAGCTTTGCAAGGGGACCGAAAGGGACAGTGGAGCATCCGGATCAACAAGCAATGGCGTATCTGTTTCCGTTTTGAGGAAGGTCACGCGAAGGATGCGGAAATCGTCGATTACCATTAGGAGACTGTCATGACAATCATCAGGGAAAACCTGAAAAATACGGATTTTTCGGACGTCGCCACCGGGGAGAAAATGGCACCCCTCCACCCCGGTATTTTCCTGCGGGAGATGCTGGAGGATTTCGGGATTTCGCAGGCCGAATTCGCCAAGGTTGCCGGCATTTCGGCGATGCGTGTTTCCCATGTGATCAATGGAACGAGACCGGTGACCGCGGAACTGGCGTTGCGGTTCGGCCGTGTTTTTGGGCAGTCGCCGCAATACTGGATCAATCTGCAAGCCGCCTGTGAACTGGAAAAGGCCGAACAATCCATGGGACCGCGTCTGGAGACGATCCGTCCGCTGGAACACGTTTGATCTCATCCCCTTCTCCCTTTCCATTCGAGATACCCGATCTGACGCTCGAACGGCCAGTTGTACGGGTCCCTCTTTTGGCCCTTCTGAGCGAGCACGGAAATCCCGGACGACAGGACTCCGACCGGGAGCCGCCTCTCGCACCCCTCCCGGATCAGGCGAACCTCCGGACCATCGACCGAAATGTCGTCGGGGACAACCCCGAGCTCATTGAGCCCTTTCCAGAAAATATTCGCCATCTCCGTCGATCGCTTCGCGGTCTGGAGGGATTCCCTCATTTCCGATTCGGATCTCAAGTTCTTCACAGGCATGATTCCTCTCCAAACTGATTCAATTTGCGCCCATCCCCTTCGGAGGGGCGCGATCGATGGAATATTGTCTGACCGGAAGTTTCAAAGCGGGATATCGCTTTCCTCCGGAAGACTGGTCTCCGGAGCGGTGTCCTCACCGTTTTTCTTCGGGCCGACGAAGGTCAGACTGTCGATGATGACCTGAATCTTCGACCTCTTTTGCCCCTCCTGCTCCCACCGGTTCTGCCGGAGGCGACCCTCGACGAGTATCGGCATGCCCTTCGCCAGATACTCATGAGCAAAGTCGGCCTGTTTTCCGAATGCGACGCAATCGATGTAGCTGACGCTTTCCTTGTCGTCCTTGAGCCGATCGTTGACGGCCAAGGAGAACGATCCGACGTTCATGCCTCCGGCCGTGACGCGCAATTCCGGATCCCTTGTCAGATTGCCCATGATGACGACGCGATTGAACGATGATGCCATGTCTTTTCTCCTTTTCTCAGTCGTGAATGTGATGAGGGGACGCGATGTCCCGGTGACACGCGGCGCAAATATACACGCCCGCGTGATCGCTGATAACCTGGTAAGAGCGCCAGCAGATCTCGCATTCGACCACCACGAGCCTCATTTTGTTTCCTTCGTTCCGGGCTCCTCCGGAACACATGCCTTCCATTCTTGATCCCTCCAGCTTGTTCAATTTAAATTCAGGATTATTCCGTGATCTCCGGAGGAATCCTCTTCAGGATCCTCCGCATCCGGAGCCAGTCCCTTATCCCTTTCGTCAGAATGAGCGCAGCGATCCCGAACGCGACAAACCCGAGCCCGGCGTAGAGGTCGTTCGGGTTCCGGCTGAAGAACCGGAACATCGCGAACCCCACCACCGTCGTATTGAGCGATGTCGTGACGTGGAGCAGGAGATTGCGCTCGATGGCCAGGAGAAACTGGTCGAAGGCGATGTGGTCGCCAAGGGAATAGGTCCTGTCGAAGCCGATTGCCGAGGCTTCCCTGCCGCTTTCCAGATTGCGGACGATTCCGATCATCTGTCCCTCCTCAATTTTTCACCCCGGACAGAAAAGTCCGGAGGTCCTCCGGCATCCCCATCACGCTGTGGCCCTTGCCATCCGTTCCCCGGAACACGATCGTCGGCGTGGCCAACTCTCCCGTCGCCTGGCCGAGACCGATGGTGTTGGTCGCCACGGCCCGTTCGGCCCCGACATCGATCTTCGACGGGATTGGGTATCCTCCAGATTCCGATCCCGTATCGAACCGGTCTTCGTTTTCCCGGAGGGCGCGAAGCGGGTTACTTGCCTGGAGAAGTCCGGTCGCCTTTTTGAGCGAATCGTCCTTTTTCAGGAACCCCACCGGGATCCAGTGCGCCGTGACCTGCCCGGCATACGGCTTCATCTCCTCCCAGAGACGATTGCAGAAGATGCAGTTCGGATCGAAGTAGATCCAGACTTCCCGGGAGCCATTTCCCAGGGCGATGGATTTCAAATGCCGGGACATCAGAAGGAAATCGTCCGCGGACATTTTTTTCCCCTGGGCGGAAGGTGCGGGGGGCGACGGGTTCAGATCCCCTGTGGCCCGCTCTCCCCCGGGAAAACCGGAGGGGTCGGACGGCACCGTCTTCGAAACGGCATCGACCGCAGCTTGAGCGATCCCGGTCAGGTCCTGTCCGGCCGCCGTAATGACGGGGCCCGGCACGATCGCCACGCCATGGGGCGTCATCCACACGACCCTCATGGTTCCGGACGGGTTTTTGATGATCACCCCGACCAGGCCATCTGGCCCCGGGTAGAGCCTGACCACGGTGGCCGTGTTTTTTGAGAGCGTTCCGATTAGGAGCCTGGCGCTCTTCATGAGTCCGGCATTACCTGCAGACGGGGGCAACGGGGCGGTTTTGTGGCAGGCGGCCAAAGCCGCCAGCCCGATGATGGAGAGTATTCCCGGAGAGATGACTCTCCAGGAAAAAGATCGTTTCATGATTTTTCCTTTCTTTGTACTCGCTCCATAATCACCCCGACCACCGATCCGAATAGATTGGAGTTCTGAGGAGCCAGGAGATTCTCCACCGGAGTCCCAGCAAGGTATTTCTTCAATCCTTCCGGATTTTTTATCAGAATCTCCTCCAGGAGCATTTCCGCATACTGTTCAAATCCGGTTTGCATCGACATTTTTGTTCCTCCTTTTCCAGACTCTTTCACGAATGGAAAAGGGCACGGAAGTGCCCCATCCGCTTCGGAAGCGTTGTCCCCATCAGGGAGCCACAACATTCTGGAGAGTGGAATTCGTCCCGGCTCCCATCGTCATCGAGCCGGAGTTGATCATGTACATGAGCCCACCGGCCAGAACGATCCCGACGATCGTCTTTGCCGCGGCTTTGCCGAACTGGCCCGGTTGATTGTTGTGATGGGCCTGGTAGAAACCGTAGATCCCGTTTCCGGCGAGAATGACCCCAAGGAGCGCGAACACGTACATGATCAGAGCCCCGATCCCCTGTGTGCCCGCCGTGATGCCCTGTGCCATCGATCCGAATGTCTGTCCTCCCATTTCCAATCCTCCTCGATTTTAAAATTGGCGGAAATTCCCGCATTCCCGAAGGCGCCCAAGCGCCTCCGTCTTTACTCCCTGTAGGTGGCCATGGCGCTCGCCATGGCCCGGGGGAGCGGCTCGTGAACATTGTTCCTCCCGGTCTTTCTCCCGGTCCGGAAGGCGTTCTTGCATTTGCGGCAATACCGGCCCCGTTCTATCAGGAACTTTTCCCCGTTTTCCGGTTCTTCGACATCCTCGAAATGTCCGCAATAACGTTTCAGGTCCATGTTTCCCCTCAAAGCAAACATGTTATTTTCAGATACCATCCATAGTTCGGGCGGCGATTTCAGGGCGATTGGACTGCCGGGCGTTCAATGCCGAATTCTCCAATTTCGACACCCAGGCGATCGCCTTCTCGAAGTCGCCGATCACCACAGGCTTCTGTGACTTCTCCCCGAGAGCGAGATTGGTCTGGTCGAAAATCCCGGAGAGGCGGACAGGAAGCTCCGGCGGCAATCCGTACCGATCACAGTGCTCGTACCGTTCCCGGAAATCCTTCTTCCACCAGGTGAACTCGTACTCCGTCTGCCGGCACGACTTGATCCAGCCGCCCATGCTCTGGATCACCGCATGGATGACCGGATCGTCGAACACCACGGTGGCGTAGGCGCCATGGGCATCCATCGCTTTTTCGACCTTCATGAGGGCGGCAAGCGCCCGGTCGCAGCCTGTGCCATTCAGGATCTCGACAATATTCGAGATCTTCGGCATCCGGTCGCTCGCCATCATCCAGTTTTCGAAAGCGGTTTTGATGTCTTCGAAGGAAAATTTCGCCAAACCGCTGGTCCAGAAACTGAGGACCGTTTCGGACACGCTTTCCCGGTAATAATCGGCGACATAAAAAATCAGATTCGACAGGTCATTGGGCATCGATGACATTCTTTTTCTCTCCTTCCTCAAACATTGGTGGTTCTCCCATCTTTTTAAGGAATGAATTCACCGCTTTCTGGTTGTTTTCCCTCCGGATTTCATCGAAGGTCTTGGGTCTCTGGGAAGTCCCCGGGCTGTCCTTCGATCTTTTAACGGGGAAAAGCCCTTTCCACCCGTTAACGATGCTTTGCCCGATCACCCGGCCCGGGTCGTGTCCTTCGGTCCGGAGCTGTTCAAGCTCTGCAATGGCCCGTGTCTGGGCGATGTCATTCATCGGGGCCCGAATGCTTTCCCGGAACGCAAGGAAATCGTTCCAGTCTTTCGGGTTCAGCCAGGAAGGAGTTTCGATCGGTTCTTTTGAGTGCTTCTTGTCTCGACCTGGACACGACTCCCCTGGAGATTGACGGGATTGGGACCCGTCTCCCTTGACGGATTCGTTTTCCGCCTCTTGCGCATTTTCGTGAGCTACGGAGATCGGAGAATCGCTTGGTTCATCCGGAAAAGGTGACGCTTTGGGGGTAGGGGGAGTTTTTAAATCTTTTGTTTCTTCTTTTGACGTTTCTTCTTTTAAAGATTTGTGTCGTCCTGTAAGACAGTCCGTGTCGTCCTGCAAGACACCGGTCTGTCGTTCTCCGTTACACCGGTGTCGTCCGGTAAGACAGCCAGCACTTTCTGTACTCGCCGCTTTTTGTTCTTCGCTTGTCGTTGAATTTGTTAGGTGTCGTCCTGCAAGACACCGCCCCCCCATTTCTGCCCACCCGGTGTCGTCCGGTAAGACAGCCAGAGGTTCTGCCATTCTCAGCCGATAGATTTTTGTCGTTTCCCTTCCGTCGTGATCCGATCTTCTTTCTGTCGATATCAGGCCGAGAGATACAAGATCCTTGATGTTGCGGTTGACGGCATCCCTGGACAGTCCGGAATAGTCCGCTACGACCGTCTGGGAGGGCCAGCACGTTCCGTCTGGTCCGGCATGGTTCGCCAGACAGATCAGGATCAGTTTTTGCGTCGGAGTGACGTTTTTGACAAGTCTCAAGGCCCAGTCGATCGCTTGTACGCTCATTTTCTTCTCCGGGGGTGAAGTTTTTCCCAATTGATTCTGAAATACAATCGAGCGGGAATCCTCCGTGCACAGATCCCGTTGTGGATCTTCGTCGGGATCCGTAAACTGCTACCATTCAAAAAAGTCCACTCCGGACAGGCAAAGGGGGAACGATGACACGAAAAGCCATCCATCCGAAAACAGGAAAGATTGTCAGCCCTGAGGAATTTGTAGCTATTTCCGGCCCTTCCTGGAAAGAAAAGGAAATTTTCCCCGTCTGTCCCGCCTGCAAGGCTCCTCTTTCGCCTTACGGGCTCCATTCCGCAACAGTTCCCTCCAGGTTCGATCATCCCGACGGCTCCGATTGTCCGATCTCGTCCCATCCCGATCCCCGCTATGCTTACCTGACTCCCTCGGACTGGGATCCGGAAGGAGAACGACGACTGAAAGCGGAATTCTGCCTGATTGATAACCTCAAGGAAAGCTATGCCGCCTGTCTGAAAATTTGCGGAACGCTTTCCGGGGACGAATTCGTCGATATGTGCCAGATGGCCGATAAACGGGGAATTTTCCGCTACAAGGCCCTCTCTCTCTGGATTCTCCCGTATCTTCTGTCGACACTTCTCGATCTTCCTAAGTCCGGCAAACGGGCGCAACCGCTTCGGCTGATCCTCGTCAAGCCCAAAAAGGAGTTTCTCGATATCCTCTGGATCCGCCCCCAGGAGTGTCGTCTGGAAAAGTATGACGCGAACACAGGAAAACCCATGCGCATAACTTCCGTTGGAATTCCGGATCCGGCGGTCGAAAGAGCCCGGAAAGACACGGACTGGATGTCCCGGGAACTCATTCTGAAGATCCGGAAGTGCTGTCTCGACAATCATCAATGACCTTTCATGGCCGTTCCGGCAAAATCCCGTTTTCATCCTTGTGGCAGGCCAGACCGTAGACGTCGATCAACCGCAGGTCGTGTCGCCCGGGCGGATCCGGGAGTTCCGGACCATAGGCTTTCAGAGTCGGCGCTTCCCGAAAACTGGGGTCAAAACGTCTGATCATTTCGGCCAAGGCTTTGCATGCCTCCTCGTAACTCGCCCGGATCGCGAACACGTCTTCCCGCTCCTGGGCAATAGGAGGACGAAACTTCAATGCGATAGTAAAGTCGTAATGGACCCGCTTGAAAAGCGTGTCCATATCCGGAGCGTCGATCATCTGATCCGACGGGACAAGGAGCGCGACCCAGCCGTCCGTCCCGTCCGTTTTTTTTGCCTTCAGAACATGTCCGTAAACGAACAGGTCGGTCGGAACAAGAATGACGATCATTTCCCGATCGTTGTCGGCGGAAAGAATCCCATGGTCCGTCTCAACAATTCTTCGTGTAAAAAGAATTCCTGGCTTGCAATGCTCATTGGTAGCGAGAGCCCGTTCAATATCCTGTTGATAAGGCGTCATTTGCTACTCCCTGACCTGAACTTGACGGTGCATTTGTCGGAATCTCTCCCACAGCCCAGGATTCCGCGAAAGCTCTGTTCCTGTTGAGCATAAAAATCTTTTTTTGTTCGGATAAAATAATGAAGGCCATCTTTTTTGACCTGGACCCATCCCCGGACCCCTGACCAGTGGGGCCCAATCTTGAACGGCATACTGGGGGAAGTTTCAGGCGAGAAAACGGAGACGGAATCAAAAGACGTTTTCTTGTCGGGTATTGTTGAAATCAACATGTGCCATGGAGTTCCATAGACGATCCCCTCGATGTGAATCCTGTAGGTCCCAGAATTCCCTCCCCTTCCGACCGACATCGCCAGATCGGGAAGAAATCCGACGAGTCCCATTATCGCCATGAGCACTGCCAAGGTTTTTTTCATTCGCTCTCTCCCATAAACCTTTTCCTTTTCTTCTCTTTCCAGAGTACTTATCGTCAGCAGGATGTTTCTTTTTCCTTATCAAAAATAGCCGCGAGATCCGGTCTCAACTCAGCAGCGGTAACAAGGCCATCAGTGACCTTCTCGATAGTGAGAGCAAGCTTCGGGCTAGGCTTTCTGTGAGAGCTTGCAATCTGGGAAAGATACGCTGAAGAGGTCCCAGCCCTAACTGCGAGATTTTTGGAACCAAATTGTCGAAGGTATTCGATGAGAGTCATGATGGAATATATAACAAAAAGCTATTTATTAATCAATAGCAAAATGGAAGTCGCATGATAGCAAGTAAAATGCTAGGATTTTTCAATGGATATAAAAGAGATTAGGCATAAGAATCTTAAGAATTTACTCGAATCCCGTTGTGGTAATAACCAAGCGGAATTTGGAAGGAGAACAGGTTTAGGGGGTGCCTATGTCTATCAATTAATGTCCCAAAGAAGACCTATGGGAGATAGAACATCAAGAAAAATTGAAAATTCTTTTGACTTACCAAGAGGATGGATGGACTCGATTCATTCATCAAATGTTGAATCCAATAAATCCGAGGAATCATTTCCGGCCGAAAAATACGCCCTCATCCCCCGCTACGAGGTCAAGACCTCTGCGGGATGCGGCTATCACAACGGGGATCATGTCGAGATCTCGAAGACCCATGCCTTTAGAATCGACTGGATCAGGAAGAACAACTGGCGGGAGGAAGATCTCTGCGTCGTAGAGGCATCAGGCCATTCCATGGAGCCCAAGATCAGCGACGGAGATGTGCTCTTAGTGAACATGTCCGACAAGGATTTCCACTCCGGAAAAGTGTATGTGCTACTTTTCCCGGGAGAAGGACTCAGGGCCAAACGGGTCCACCGGATGGCGGACGGACGGATTAAAATTTCGTCCGACAACCCTGACAAGGCCCAGTTCCCGGACGAATTTTATTCGCTGGAGGAAGCATCTCACTTGAATATCGTGGGAAGAGTGGTCCAGAGGGAGGGAGGAGTATAGCTGATACAGTGGCATGCCACTCTGATATCATTGGCAGAGTTTAGCCTGCGAAACTGTTACCACGAACTCTAAACAGAGAAAACTAATTGTGTGAATTCCAGGAATTTCGCATGATAAACTTCTACACTGAAAGACTGATCTCCAAAGGGAGAAGATGACTTCCAACCCCGAACCCCTCTTCCAGGAATTTATCGACCTGGCTGGCCACAGATCCTGATCCTCCCCACAATCGATTCTAAGACCGGGGAGAAATTAATAGGCATGGGGAGATGAGATGGAGAAAACGTTTAGGGTTCGTTTAGGATTACCTCTCTTTTCTTTGTTTATTATTTCAACTCTATTTGGTTGTACTTCTATTGAACTTAGCGAGAAAACAAACAAAGCTATAATCACTATCAAGAAAAGCCAAGAAGAATCAATAGAAATGGTTAGAAATATCAAAAAAATAGTAAAAAACCCAAATGATATCCAAAAAGCACGCGATAAATATGTTACTGCCAGATCTCAATATGATTCCTGTATTACATTTTTAACCATCGGAATTATTAATGGAAAAGATTTGGGAAAAAACAATAAGGAATTTAAAAGTTGTACTAAAAAGGCTGATAAGGATACAAAAGATTTTCTGCGATATGGCAAGAGAATAACTACTCCCCATAATCTTTTCGCTGTTCCTATGATATTTGATTTTATTGGTATATTAAGTAAAAAAGGAATAGCTATTTGGAAGGCCAACAAGGAAGAGGAAATGAAAAAAAGAAATCTCCTAGCCTCCCATCTCTCTCAGCAACTCGATTGGCCAGAATGGGAACAGATTAGATAATTAAGACGGCCAACTTGGCCATGGCAAATGATCCTATTGAGGAGCATTTCATCCTGGAGATGGACTTGATCGAGCGGATCTCGGGAATGATCAATGAACCTTCAACTTGCATCACCCGTGATGCGCGGGGTATACTTCGTGAATAAAGGGATCAAAATATTCCAAAAGCTAAAATCGGGAGGATCCGTTCGATGTGTTGAAATACTTGCCCTTTTGAAGGAATTGGGGTTTGTAGTTCGTAATGGAAACAAAGGAGGCCATAAAACTTTTTACCATCCAAAGTTAACCGAGCTAAGGGGTCATTTCGATTGTGGACACAGCGATCGATATGAAATAAAAGAATGCTACAAAAAAAATATATTGAATATAATCGAAGAATCGGAAGATCTTATCAGCGTTTTAAATGGAGGAGATGATGATTGATCCTGGAAAATATACCTTCGTTATACGCAAAACAGAAGAAAACGATGAAGAACCATTTGTCGCAAGAGTGATTGAGTTTCCGTATCTTGCGACCTACGGAAAAACACCCGAGGAAGCAATCGAAGCTGCTGTCGATACAATCCGATCCTTCGAAGAGGAAAAATTGGCACTTCCGAATCCTCTTCCATATATCAACGATTTCAGCGGCCGTGTCTCGCTACGTATTCCAAAATCTCTCCATCGTAAACTTGCGACCAACGCAGAGGTGGAAGGAGTAAGCATCAATCAGTATCTCGGCAATCTCTTATCTTGGGCGTCTGAAAATTATTACAATTCCACGCAAAGTGTTGCGGGTTCCCTTTTTATGTTTGGAATGCCAACAGTTTCCACTTTAGGATTAAGACATCCTGCTGTCGGAAATAGAATTAATCTAATCAACTCCATGGTACACCTTGGACAAAATGTAGATAGACCAGAACCCACTAATTTTCAAAAAAAACATCTGAACCCTCCTGAACAGTCCTTAGATGACTTGGAAAAAAGAGATATGGTGAGTGCATGACAATTCCTATTTCAAAT
>JAYWMN010000048.1:0-25759 GCA_035873205.1 Nitrospirota bacterium | reverse complement strand
CTTTACTTCTCATTGGTCTTGCTATTATTCTCGTTGTCTATACAATTAAAATAAAGGGTTCGTATAGAGGAGTTTTCCTGAATGTAATGGCTTCCGCATTCCAAGTTGGTGGCACCGGCGTTGGAGGAGTTGTTTCCTATTATGGGTTTAAAGAAGGAATAAAAGGAAAATTAAGTCCATCCGATTCTTTCACTTGGATGTTATTAGGATTTGGAATATTTTTTGGGGCATATACTGCATCTGGTCTACTATCAGTTAGGGCCAAAAAAGCGGAGGAATTTCAAAATGAACACGATACTACACAATTTAGTATATAGCGCCCTTATTATTTTCGGGACAGCATTTGCTCTTATTTGGCTTTCCCTCAATTTTTCTTCTTTAAAAGGTAAATTTTTTCACCATCATCCAAAACCATAAAGTCTCTTGGGGCCTTCGGGCCCCTTTCTAATAGTGCTCCGGGAGCACTATTTTTTATAGTCGTCCACCCGGCTGAAAAAGAATCATGATTCGATTTCATTTTTCTGTTTTTCCCACCGTTTCTCCTGAACTGTCCGGATCTCCTTTCCGTAGCGCTTTTCCGCCTCTTTCAGGAGCCGGGCCACGACCTGGGATCCGGTGCATCCCCAGGCTTCCCGAAGATCCTCCAGGAGAAACTTGTCCTCCATCGTGATGGAAAACTGCATCAATTTGAGAGCCTTCACGCTGTCCAGCCCCTCCCCCCTCGGCGGGATTTTGAGGTGGTGAAAAAACAGCCAGGGTGACTCTCTGAAAGAATGCTGGGTGGGAGCGAAGAGCGACCGGAAACCCGTTTGCTCCCGCCCGCCGTCGGGCGCTCGGGCGGGTCTGCCAGCCTCCCGGCGCTTGAGGGGGGTTGCATCGGGGTTGCATTCAGAGGAGCCCCCAAGGGGGTCTGCCCGGACCAGAGAGGGCGCTTCCCCCCGACAGGGGGAGGGATGGGGGCTGTAATTGGACAAGCCCTAAGGAAGGTTAACCGACAGGAACATAGACGAGTCCGCCATAACCTCCGGTTCCCATGCCCTTGATCGTCATCGAGCCGTTTAAAGAATTCGGCGCTCCCACAATGATCACGTTTTCGGCTCTCATGATGACGAATCCATAGGACGAATCGTATTGCGCCGGGCTTGAACTGTCCTCCCACATTGAATTGATGGTGACGGAGGATCCATTTGTCGTGAGGGTTCCGCTGGTCCCGATCGAATATTGCTGGATGTAGGTCGTCTGCGGGGTAAGGTCATTTGAGTTCAACGTTGTCAGCCATGATCCGGTTGAATCGATCCAGACGGGCCAGGAATAGGGTTCGAGAGCCGTTTGTTCCGTTGCCGTGATCGTTCCTCCGGATTCGGAGATGCGGTAGTAATTGGTATTCCCGCTTCCTCCGGCGTAGAAATAGTTTCCATGGGTCGTGTTCGGATCGGAAATCACAACGGGGAACCATCCGATGATGCCAGTCTGCGAACTGGAAAGCGTCAGGGATCCTCCACCTCCGATCGCAAGCTGGAGAAACTCGGAATCGGTCGTTGTGACCGCCGCATTGACGATCAGATACGTTCCCGACTGGTCAACGGCCATCGTATTGATGTCGTAATTCGCCCCGGCGCTGTACGCGGGAGCCTGAAGAGTCGTCAGGGATCCATCGGAATTGACGGTGAATGTATCGATTTCCCCGTTAGCGCATCCGACAAACAGCTCCGTTTCTGTTTTATTGATGGCGAGGCTTTCAGGTCCACAGTCGGAGGTGTCTGAGTACGATCCCACTTGAGACAAGCCACCTGTCGTGCCAACACCCCAAACTGTAATTCCGTCGACAATATTTCCGGTTTCTATAAGGAAATTTTTTCCGGAAAAAGTGACTCCGAGAAGATTTCCGCCCCCGTTCGCAATTGAAGTCCCGGAGCCAGCGACAGATCCGTCTGAATAGATGGACGACTTTTGTAGGGGTCCAGTTGTGAAAACATATCCGATCACCGTCTTCGTGGATCCGGATGCTCCTGTTCCCCCACCGCTCCCGCCCCCGCCGCACGAGGAGAGGATAAGAAGGATCACCAATCCGCACCATTTTGTCAGTCGATCTAATTTCATAGAATCTCCCTTACCAATTCATCACGGTCTTTAATCCGCTGCTCTCGTTTTCCCAAATGTACAGGTGTTCGAAAGCGACATTGCAATTGGCTCCCCCGGGGGCCGCACCATATCCTAAATGATATGTATTGGAGGCGTTGGGGTTATAAGTGCTGTACCCATTCGGACCGGGGTGCCGGAGATGATCGACTGGCATGTTGTACCAGGTATAGAGGCAAGATCCAGGGGTGCCTGTCCAGGAGCCATTGGTGCGCCACTGGGGGATTCCAACCCATCCGGGTCGGTTATAGATCGGACCTGCATCCGGCGGAAAATAGGTAATGTCATCGGGTGGTCCGAGGTCTTGGACGGGGCAACTTGGGGCGTTGCTTAGTCCCAGGCTTGCGGCCAGGGCTCCTCCGCACGCCCAAGCACTTTCAGCCTTTCCGAGGGTCACTATCGCAAAGAATACTGTCATTAAAAGGATTCTCTTCACTTTGCATTTCCTCCTTATCGCCACACGTCGAACTTTATTGGGATCGGTTCGAGAAAAACTTGTGGCGGCCAGGGAGCCGGGCCGCTTCCACGATGTTCTTTTTCCCACCGGCCAAGGTTCTGGGTCAGATAGACTTTGCAGTCTTTTTTGTTTTTGGGGAGGGGTTCAGTTGCCGAGAACAGATCCCATGGCCCCCACGGCCTTTCTGGGCGAACGGCCCACGTCACTTTGCATTGTTTCTTGTTTTTTATGCTTGAAATCGGCTTGGGCAGGATGTTCAGGAGCATCTTGCAGCCCTGTTTCGGCGTGCAGATCTCCGCTCCGTCCTCGATCGCGGCCGCTCCGGCCTGTCCCACCGGGAGAATAATGATTGAAAAGACTGCAAGGAGAAGGAGTTTTCGCATTGTTGCCCTCACTTGTAGATGTTGTTGAAAGAGTTGGAGATCCCCGAGCTTGCCCGGTTTGTTCCCGGCAAAGCCCCGGAGTTCGCACCGGGCATGGCGTTCGTGGAATTCGTGATGCCGGATCCCACGTTCCCGAAGATGGAACTCGCTCCACCCGTCGCCGTTCCCATCAAGCTCGATGTCGTGCTCGTCAGAACGGGTGGAGGACCGGAAGGAGTGGTCGTGATTCCGCTTTGGCCGAACCCGGGAGAAGCCGAAATCCCATAACTTGAATAAGCCGAAAGAGGAGATGACAGGGTCGACACGGAACTCATCACAAGCCCCTGGGACATCGAACAGCCCATGCTTTCGAGCTGGGAGAGCATTCCTCCGGTCGTCGGGAAACTCATCATGGCTCCCATTTTGGACAAATTGGAAAAGCAGCCCTGGCTTTTGTTGGCCTGCTGGCCCTGTTGAGCCTGTGTGTTGGCCATGGCCGCCACTGCCCCCATGGAGGCGGCCGTGGCCTGTTGCGTCGCGGCCGCCTCCTGCGCGGCTATGATCTTGGCGCACGCGCCAGCCCACGCGGGAGAAGGGAGCAAGAGGATCAGCAGGGATAAAAGGAGTGTCTTTCGCATGATGATGGCTCCTATTCTTGGCTCTGCGCGGCATCGTTCAAGTTTCCGCCGCCGTCCGCCGATTTTGGTTTCATTCCTCCTGATTCGGTGATTCCCCGTTCCCGCCCGGGTCCTCGGCTCGCGCCGCTTTGGGGGGCGGTTTCCGCTCCCACGGCCATTCCTACGGCTCCGCCACCGGCGGCGCTGGCCAGGGTTTTGCCCCCGCTGGACATGCCGGATGAGGCTGATTTGTCATCTGGCGGGAAACTTGAGAGGTCGCCATGGCTGGCATGCGCCCCCACCCAGGAGAGGACCTGGCCAGGGAGGGACACAAAAGAGAAGTGGAAGAGTTTTGACATGCCGCCGATCATGAGGATATTCACCCCGAGAAGGAGGGAGAGCATTCCCACTATTCCGGTCAGGCTCCCTGCTGTGATCCCCGCGACCATCGCCCCGAATCCATTATTTATCAAGAACATGAGGGCGTCTGAGAGTTCAAAGACCATGAAGAAGCCCAAAACCAGGAGGCTCGGGCGGATCAGCACGTCCAGGACTTTTAGGTATCCGGCCTTGGCCTCGGCGGAGATAAAGCCCTCCCCTTCTGGGTTTGCGTGGGCGATGCCCCACAAGGGGATCGCGATCAGGCCTTCCAAGAGAATTAATGTCCAAATAAGCACGCCCCAATTAAAAAAAATGAATGGCAACATTGGTGAAATATAGGCCAGACCGGCCCCAAAAACGATCAACGAGAAAATAACGGCGTAGATCAGGGGCAGAACGCTTTTTAGGGCTGCGCTTGAGGCTCCGGAGAATGCCCCTCCAACCGCTCCGATCACTCCACCTATGGTAGGGATATGGGACAGGCCTTTTGTCCCGTTCTTGACCGCTCCGGTGGCCGCCGCCGCGGCGGTCGTGGCGACTGCGATCGCCTCGGCCGTGTCGATCACGGTGTTTCCGTAACTCTGCATGGTTAAAAGAGGATCTCCGTTTTCTGTGGTCATCGTGGCGTAGGAGGTCACTAGGCCGGTAAAGGGGCTTGAGATCAAGTTAAGGAATTTGGCCCACATTGAGCTTCCCGTGCTGACCGTTCCGGAGGCGGTCGCCATCTGGGCTGGAGTCGGGGGATTGCCGGCGAAATTCCCGGCCTGCTCGAGGATCTTTGTGTACCCGTCAACGCTGGAAAGGGTATTCTTCAAGCTGAATGTCCCATTGCCTGGAATATTGGCAAACGCATCAACCGCCACACCCTGATAGGACCATTTTTTGGACACGAGAGCGGACAATTTTTGATTTTGGTGAGAAAAGGAATAATAGAACGATCCTGCGCTCAGCCAGCCGGCCTGCTGGGCCGTGGCCTGCCACTGATTTAATGCTGTCGCATTGCTTCCCTGGCTGGCCACCGAGGCGGCCGCCTTTGCGACGGCATTTTGATAGGCATTGACTGCATTAAAGAGAGGAGACGGATCCGGCAGGGTCGGAGCCCCGGAGGCCGGGGTACCGGAGGCCGTCGGCGTCCCAACGATCGCATTCGCCAATGGGGCCAGGGTCGAGAGCATCTGCTTCAAGGCATTGGCTTGGGCGCTGGACATCAATGAAGACCCAGGAGTTGAGGAATTGTATCCATAGGTGAATGCCCCGCAGGCCTGGGGAGGAATTCCTGTCCCGGTGGATCCGTCGAAGGACACCCCCTCCGTCACGTTTGTCGTGACGCTTCCACCAGGAGAGGCCCCGAAATAGGACCCATACCCGGTTGATTGCGGATTTGTGATTGTAAATGTCCCGCTTGTCGAGTTTTCCGTGATCCAGTTCGAGGGAGGAGGCGAAAGGGGATTGCCGTTCATGTCCGTTTGTTTTCCCTGGGCGACGTAGTAATAGTTGTTGTTGACCCAGGCTTGGCAAACCAGACTATGCAAGGCGTTTTTGGCGAGCTCGGTCCCGGTGTCCATGCTGTACACGACTGCTGGCCCGGATTGGACAAGATACTGGGTTCCGGCAGCCCACACCTGATCGGCCAACCCAACCCCCATCCCGGCAATCCACAGGAATACCGCTTGCACAATGGAGATCCCGTTGGAGACTGGGGCCAGGAATGCCCCCGCGGCCACGATTCTGAACGGCATCCATTTTGAGTAGCGTTTCCCGAGGGGAACCCCGTCGTGAGCGGCCTCTGTAATCCCCATCATCAGCGAATAGACACCAATCACGGCAACGACCGCAAACAGGGCGGAATCAAAAATCCCGAGGATGGTCTGGAAGAATCCCGAGGGGTTGCCACCGAAACTTTGCCAGCCGGCCCCGAAGATCTTGTCAAGAAGCTGGACGGACAGGTCCGAATTTGAAGGGGTCAGGGACGCGGCCATGGGGGCTCCTTATTTTTGGTGACTTAAGGATTGAAGGTAGGGAGTACAGAGCCGGGCCACGTCCCCTTTGGCCCCATGCTTGAAATAGCTGTAATTATTGACAAAAGTTGTGAAAATGAGGAGCGCGGCGAAAGCCTGGGCCGCACCCAGGATGACCGCCCATTTCACAATAAATGTTGTGGTGGAGAGGATCTTTGCCTTTCTTATTTCTGGAAAGTAAGGCCTGGTCTGCATGATCTCCCCCTTTTTATTCTGTCCGTTCAATGAAGTTGATGGTCTCGTCGAGAATAATTGTGCAATCAAGAGCTGTTAGCCTTTTTCCAGCGGTCAGCCTTTCAAATTCTTCTTCCAGGATTTTTTCAATGAAGTGAATGAATTCGTCGTTCTTAAGTCCTTTTTCTCTCATTATTTTTCTTGCGTAATCGATCATAAGTCTTAAATGATACTGGCCCTCCCAAGCTGTTCCGACCCCGATTTCCCCTGAAATTGCACCCTCTTCCAGGTTTTTGCTGACAAATTCACCTGCGTTGGCAAGAAGATACACGCTAGTCGGAATAACAGAATCAAGTTCACATGCCGTCATTTTTGGGTCCTTTCTTTAAAAAGTTAAAACCGGGGGAGCACTTAAGCTCCCCTGCGGCGAGGAGTAGTGGACCATGGCTGATCCACTCCCTTAATTTATCATGATTTTTATTTTTGTCAATAGTCTAAGTTATTGACAATTCAATACAATAACGATACTCTAAAACATATACTTATCGGTCACACCATCTCATCTTTGTATCGTTGGGAGACAAGGCCGGGAGAGGATTCGCCAGGCTTTTGATGCAAATGAGATACATTAATTCAAAGGCCCAATCCCAGATCGTCCCGTCCAATATCCCGGTATCTCTCCCGCTCCTGATCCCGGCCCTTTTCCCGCCCGGGCTCCCGATCCTCCGTCTTTTCAAGGGTTTCCCTTTCTTTTTCCGGTTCCTCGATCGCGAAATCTAGGGCGTTGGCCTTTTCGCGGCTCTGGCTCAAGGAATTGATGAGCGATTCCACGCGCTCGAGGCCGAAATCAAGGCTCTCACGCTCCTCCAGCTTCTGTGGGGCGTGAGTATTGAGGAAGGAGCGACAAAGGTCAAAATCATGGCCAACCCCCTCTGGAAGTTCCATCCCTTGGGCTTTTGCAAGATCCTGGGCGTAGGAAAGCATCTTTCCCGTTGGGGCCAGGTCCACCCCGGCATTTTCAGCCGACCGGTTGATCTGGTCTTCTGTCAGGACCAGATGGGCTGAGGCAGTGTGGCGGGTCATCTGAACATAGTTTTGTTCCAACCCCCCCCCCGGCCAGGTTATATGTGCTCTCGACCGTGGCCCCCTGGCTCTTGTTGATCGTGGTGGCATAGCCATGTTGGATATGCTCATATCGCAAGGGATCGAACGCGAGTTCCTTTGCGGAGTCCATGCGGACGTGAAAGAGCCAATCCCCCGCCTCGTTCTGCTTGATCTCCAGGAGGGTTCCCGTCTCGCCGTTCATCACCCCCAGGGTCTTGCTGTTCCTGGAAAAAAAGATCCTGTCTCCCGCCTGAAATTCCTTGATTCCGGTCGATGTTTGGACTTCACAGCGGATCCCTTCCAGGAGGCCCTTTTCTTTCATCGCCTCCCGGGCCCGGGCGTTGAGTTCCCCGACATCCACTTTTCTGAAGGCGGTCAGGAGAGAGGCACCGGGCTTCTTCGGGTCGAAATCCTGCGCCCACCTTGCGACGGTCTCGGTCATCGCTCCGTCCCTGTCCTTTGCGATCGTGATCATGTCGGCGTCCAGGTACTTCTGGAGTCCTTCCTTGATCTGACCCGCCCGGATCTCCCGGCTGGCTTCTTTCTGCCAGTCCGCTTTTTGGCGGCGGTTCTCTGTCAGTTCAGCGTATCCGAGCTCGGCTTTCATGGAACGATACGGGGATCCGGCCGCGACGGGGGGCACCTGGCGGTCGTCCCCAACCAGGAGGAGTTCCGCGCCAGCGGCGTGGGTCAGAGCTTGAATCCGGGCCATGGTCCGTGTGTCTACCATGGCGGCTTCGTCAATAATGACCACACTTTTTGACGAGAGTTTCCGCGTGTGATCCGCCCGGGTGCCGTCTTCCCGGTCATAGCCTTCCAAATCTCTCAGAAGGGAGGCGATTGTCTGCGATTTTATCCCGGTCGATTCTTCCAGTCCTTTTGCCGTTTTTCCCTGGAGGGCGGCCCCGATGACTTCCCGACCCTCTGCCTCCAGCGCGTACTTGACAGGGGTCAGTGCCGTCGATTTCCCGGCCCCCGCATGGCCCTGGACGATCTTGATTTGGCCTGGAGTCTGGGTCATGTGGTCGATCGCGGCTTTCTGCTCGTCCGCCAGGGAGAAGCCTTTTTCTTTTTCAAATCGGGAAATGGCCTCCCGGACGGTCTTTTCATGGAGGATATGGGACCGGTCCTCTTGCCCGGCCCGGGCCCGGGAGAGGATTCCCTTTTCAAGTTCCAGCATTTCCTTGGTTGTGAAATACTGCTTGCCGTCTTGGCCTCTCAACATCACGATGTCAGGGTGGCGCTTGAGGGCGGCCACTTCCTGCTTGACTTCTTCAAGGCCTCTTCCTTTATGACTGAGGGCGATTGCGGCTTCTTTGAATAGGTCCTTTTCCTGGAAAACGGCTTCCATCTGAGTCAACTTTTGGAGAATTTCCGCGCGGTCGATCTCCTTCACTGGCTCTTTTTCCAAACCTTTTAGTGTTTCGATGGTTTCCCGGGTCACGCCGTGGGCTTCCGCCCGGGCGTTCCAACCGGCCTGAAGAATCTCGCCGGGGATATCTCCTTTCTCAAAACGATTGGCCAGATTGGCGATTTCTGAGGCTTTTCCTCCTCCGCCTTGAAGCCCCAATTTCGCAAGGGCTTCAAGGATCTGCTCCCGCCGTTGGGACGTCTCCTTTTCAAGCCCTTTCGAAATCCCCACGATCCGAAAATAATTCCCATCGGCTTCGACCTGGAAGCCCATAACTTGGACTTCCTTTGCCAATTCCGCCCGGTAGACGGCCCCAAGGGCCATTTTCCATTCGAATAATTGTTTATGATCCAGGGCTCCCCATGTCCCGTCCGGGCGGAGGGCCATGTTCTGCAACATCAGGTGGGTGTGCACTTGGGGATCCGGGATGGATTGGCCATCGACGGGCCGGGAGGAGCCATGCAAGAACGCGGCGGCCAGGAGCTTGGCCTTGACGTGCTCGATAGTCCCCTTTGATGAAGATCCTTGCCGGGCCAGGGGGAAGTTTTGTTCGATGTGTTCCAGAACTTTTTGGACGGCCCTGGTTTGGGCGGCTTCAACTCCGGCGCGGGTTTCCTCACTGCCGATCGCCCAAACGAGGGAAACAGACTTGGGGGCGGAAAAGGTCAGATCCACGCAGTATTTCCGGTCCTCCCCCGATCCATGGACCAGGCCTTGGCCGCTCCGGGGATCCTGGCCCATGAGGGTCTTTATGTGATCATCACGATCGACAGCCCCTTTGAGTCCCAGGGCCTCTGCGGCGGATCCCATCCAAACGGAGGGGGTCTTGTCGTTGCCTTGGCTGTAATAATCTTCAATGGCTCCGGGGGCTTTGGCCTTGTCCTTGGATTCGTCCGGGTATTTGGCAACGGCCCCCACGTCTTTTGAGGTGGTGCCCCTTTTTGTGCTGATGCTCAACATTTGTTAATCCCTTTCCTCTTCGTCTTCCCTCTCCTGGGCGAGGGCGGTCTTGGCGACGGTGATTTTCCCGACCGTTCCGGAGGCCCCGGACCCGTCCAACATGGCGGCCAGGAGCTTCAGGGAATCCGTCGCGGAATCTCCTGTGAAATCCAGATCCGCCCCGGCGAGAAGCATCTTTTCCCCAATTTTTGAGGCTTCTTCCTCGATTTCATCCTCTTTTGCGGGGGCGGCCTTCTGGTGCTTTTGTTGTTGTCGGGGGATTTCAACGGTTTCAAGGCGTGGGATTGTGGGCACCGGTTCCCGTTTTTTCTCAGTATCCTCTCTCCGGGCTTCCGGCCCTCCTACGGAGGGGGGAGGAGAAGAGGACAAATCGCCTTCCACAAAGGCCAGGTTGCTGGCAATAACCTGGCCGTTTTCTCCCACGATCACGCGCGGTGGAAGAACTACAGGATCTTTTTCAAGTGGGTCATGGATGGGCCTTGGAATCATTGGCCAATCCAAAATCACCCGATCAAATCCGGCGATTTGCAAAAGCGCGGTCACGATTTTCTTTTTTGGCCTTGGGCGGAGGAGCATTTCAAAAGCGTGCTCTTCCAAAAGCCGTTTTTCCTGCGGGGCGCTCCAGTTTTTACTGTCATTGGAGGATGGGGGAAGGGTTCCGGTGTTCACGGTCCGGTTGAAAATTTGGACGGTATGGGTTCCGACCAGTTCCGAGGCCCATTTTTTTGCGTCTTTCCCAACGTCCTGCCCGAGGACCTTTGTTACCGTCTGGTTTTCCCAAATCGCCCGGTCCTCCTTGCTATAAACCTTATCGATCTGCTCTGAATTTTGGAGCCCAAGCACCATGCGGATGCCCTTCGATCTCGCCGTTTCAAGGAATTGAGTGATCTCAGGGATTTTCCCCAACTGTGGAACCTCATCCAGGATGAACCAAAGTCGACGCTTGTCCGGATCTGCGTCCCCAAGGCCGTTGATTTTCAAGGCCGCGACGTTCACGAATGCACTGATGAAGGTTGAGGACCACTTTGTTGAATCCGGGCATTTTTTGAGCACAACGGGCGGGCAAAAGACGGAATCGCTGAGAAATCCGCCCTGGTCCTGATCGAGCCAGAAGCCTTTCCTGCCCTCTCGTGCCAAGGCAGCATCCAGCCTGCAAATATCGATCAGAGCTGAAAGTTGGCCGGATTGAGTAAACAGAACGGAGGATGTGGCGCGGGAAGTGGCGTCTCGCACGATTTGCCAGGCCTCCGCGTAGTATGTGCGGATGAATTTTTGAAGGAGGGCCATGTTTTCCTGTGGATCGTCAACGCCAACAAGAAGATCGTCGAGCAGCCCTTTTCCCAAATCCAGGAATGTCCATTTCCCGGGCTTGTGGGCTTGTAGCTTGTGGATCTCGGCCCGCAAAAGCGCCCTGGCGGCATTGTCCCATACTGGATCCGGGCTCTTTGGATTTGCGATGATGAAGCATTCGGCAAAAGCTTGGGCCAAGGCCTCGGACGTGATGTCCTTGCCGACCAGCCACCTGAGGCTCCTTCTGTCCCAAGGGGCTAGAATGAGGCGCTTCTTGAGTTTCTGGGTAAAATCGGATTTCACATCGTGGAGAATCATTTTATCTTTTCTGGCAATAATTTGATCGACAAGTTGAAAAATCTCTGTGGTTTTTCCTGATCCCGTGGCCCCCACAAGCATGAAATGCTGGATTTCAAGCCGCATGGACATTTGAACGCCAGGATGGATAAAGATCCCGTCAACATGAAACTCTTCCGCGATTTGTTTTTGAAGGACCTTGGCCCCGGCGGGCCCCTCAAGGATTTTCGGCCCGGCGAGATGTTTTATTGGGTTGGTCTGATTTTTGTGGGAGCGATAAAAGAACACGCTGGCCAGGAAAAGACCCAGGGCGGATCCTGAAATCAGAAAAGGGAGGAGCTGAGCGAGATTGTGAAGGGTCTCAAAATCCTGGACCCCAAACCATGAATTTGAGAATCCATCCGGAAGAACTGAATTGAGAAAACTGGCGAACTTGGAATAGTAAAAGATTCCTCCCGCTCCCAGCCCAAGGGCGCGGGTCAGAAAATGAGACGGGCCCCATGAGAAAAGGACGCCCATCACGAGCCCCAAGAATGAAAAGCTTGTGAAGATGAGGATAGAACCGGTCCAGAGGCCAAACAAATCGGCCTCCGGACGGTCCTTGTGTTCAGGTGAGGGGGTGATCATCGGGAACCCCCGCTCTGATTGTTGTGCTCAAGAATGTCTCCGACATCAACAGGGTTATATTTCGACTGAAAACAGACCATCATTTTGTCGGACGCGCACTGTTCCAATGAAAAAGAAGAGTCTTCGGTCGTCAGGAGAATCCGAGACTCTGGAAGGCGCGTGATGACGAATGGATAATAGGGATTGGGATGGATGATGGGTCCGGCAATAGATGAAGTTTTCAAATTCTCCCTGACCTTCTGGTTAGGGCTAGGTTTGATCATCCAAGCCAAAAAAGAACCCAAACATAAAAACCAGAAATATTGAACCCAGAGAGGCTGTTCCAAAAACTTTCTCTCCCCAATCCGCCATCCTTTCGTTGAAAGTCAAGTTTTTCTGAGGGTCTTCAAAAATAGGGACCCCCTCCTCCCTGGTGAATGAGTCATGCCCTTCAGAGGCGAGCATCGTTTCACTTATCTCCAGAGATTCTTTCTCGATCTCGGCTGCCTTTTGACCTGACCCGGTTCCCGAGGTCTCAAGCATATTCCTTAACATTTCGATCGAATCCTTCTCCTTTTCCGGCTCGATGTTCTTATCCTTATCCATGTGTCTTCTCCTTGTGTTATTGAGGCGGCAATAGACGAGTACACCACCGTTGTCCGTTATTCCCCACTTGGATTTCTTCGCCTGGAGCGTTGCATTCAAGACTGAGTGTTGTTGGCGGGGCCTCTTCAACCGCCCGCAACTTGACCGCGTCCACGGTCCTGACCTGGTTGATCTGGTTTGAAAAGTAATACCAGGAACCTCCTCCGGTCAGAAGAATAACCAGGAGGATGACCCCTCCGCCGATGGAAAGCCATTTCCTGGCTTGCGCCTTGGCCGCCTGGACTGCGACTGACTCAGTGATCTGAGCGATGGCCTTGTCCACGGCCCCTGTCATGCTTTGCCCTAACGCCTTGGCGATCTCCTGCTTTGTCCGGGATGTCATGGTGTCGATTTCCGCCGCGGCGGAGCGGACCACCGTTGCGGAGGCCTCCTTGATTTGGCGGGTGACGGCTTCGCATTCTGCCCTTGCCGATGTGGGAAACTGTTCGAAGATCCGTTGATAAAATTCAAACCAAATGAACATCATCCAGATCGCGTCCGTATCCGGGATCTCAAACTCTTTCTGAAACTTCAGGTATCGTGTCACTTCGTCCGGACTCATCTTTCGTCCGGTGACATTTTCAAAGACTTTTTCGACATCCATTTCTGGCTTTCTCCTGTAAAACGGGCCTTACAGGCCCGCCTCCCTGAACATCTTGTGAACCGCATTCTGCCAGCGAGCCAGGATAAACCGGGTCCCTGTTTCAGCTCCGACGAGACAAGCCGCTATAGAAACCCGTTTGCTGTAAAGCTCGTCTGCAATCCGGTCGGCGATCTCGGGGAAGTCGAGGATCATTCCTCCCCGCTCTTCCAGTTCCTTTCTTGTTTTTGAGTCGTTGAACCGTTCGAATTTGTGGGCACCTCCGAAATACAGGTTCCGGACCACATGAACCTCGGCGGACTGGACAGACTTCATGAAATCCCTCAGAAGCTCGACGGAATCTCTTTGCCGGTTGATCACCCAAAAAACGACAAGTTTTTTACCAGAGGATTCAAGCGATTGTTCCAACGCATCAATCCCTTGGGTCTCGTCCGCCCCCGCCGCTGAGTTGATGACAACGGGACTCTCTGTTTTCGAGCAAAGATCAAGAAGCTCGACCCATCCGTCCTGATCCGCCAGATCAATCCCTTCGGTCCGGATCTCGTTTTTGTGCGCCCTCCCGACGTCCGGATTCTTTTTGTCCGTCTCGATCAGGACCGGATCCCGGCCTTCCTTTCGCAGATAGTCGATCAATCCCATGCTGGCGAACGATTTCCCAACGCCACCTTTCCCCCCACCAATCCAGTACACGTTTTCCATTTCGTTCTCCTTTGCTTTAGAGTTCGTCGTCCTCGGAGTCACAGCCGAGATCCAGCCGTCCCCATCCGATCGGCTTCGGCGGCCCAATCCTGCCTCCATTTGTTTTCGTTGGTGCGGCTGGTATTGCTTCATTTTTCTGTTTTTCGTTTTCGATTTTCTGTACCGGTGCCGTTTTTACCTCTCCTTTCTTTTCCCGGCGGCGGCGCTCCCTCCAGTAGGCCAACGTAAATCCATCTTCTTTCCCACTAAAACCAAGCGTTTCAACGATTTCCGCCCATGTTGCCCCGCATTCTCGCGCCTGAGAAATCAATAAGAACTCCTTTTTGACGATCTCGGATATCCCGCCATGAAATATTCTTTTTTTCTTGTCGATTAAGGAGATAAGTCCACTCCTAACCTCGGCGGATTTCATAATCTTTCCGGGGGATATCACTTTCTTTCACCTTCTTTCTGCTGGATTTCAGAATCTTTCCTGCGATTTCAGCCCAACCAACGGTGAGTCGGGTGTGGCTAAATCCATGTCTTTAATTTTCTCAACGGGGATGGTAAGATGGAATACCGAAAATTGTTGTATATTGTTGAAAACCTATAAGAAAATGGAAACATCTGGCACGAATGGTGAAGACCGCGCCGCCCTGACGGGAAAAGAACCCGTCCGGGGCCCTGGCGCTTAGCCCCGTCCGGAGCGCAGGCCAGTGCAAGCGAATATTTAAAATGGGAGGAAAAAAGTGACCCTTTCTGAAACCGACTTCATTGTTATTCCAGTCTCAGAAGAAGAAGTTAGGATGAATCCAGATCTTAAGGGATTATGGAAAATCGTAAATAGGTGGACGGGCGAGCGAATTAACGGATATTTCTCAGATGACAAAGAAGCCCGAAAATACTTAAAAGAAGTATTTCTAAAAGAACTAAACCCAATGGCCCCTAGACCCTCTCCCCCGCCAAAACCGGACTTAGATGATGACGATCATAGCCGCGGATTTAAAATGAGGTGATAGATCCTGCCTCCCGTGCGATATATTCCTTTTCCCTCCCGGCTCCTTACTATCTCCCCTAGGGGGCGTGTGCTTCAATTTCTGGGAGAAGACCGACCCCCCAAGGGTCGGTTCTTCGACCGAGGCTCTAAAAAGCCTCTATGCTTTTAAAGCCTCTATAGGAAGGGTCGTTTTCCGGGGATGGTGGCTTCCGCTTCCGGGGATTCTGGGTTCCGAATTTCAATTTTCCGGGGATTCTGGGTTCCGCTCTTCCTCCGAAGCACCTTCCAGAGTCGTTGGAGGATTCGTGAATAACACCTTAGGATGACGTTCGTACCGAAGTATTTCTCCCTCGACGAAAATCCCGAAATTTCCAAGCTCCGCCTTGAATTTTTTGGGCTTTGCCATAACTTCCCGGTTCATCCGATCGCCGCTCTGTCCTTCTGAAATCGCCCCGACGATTTTCATAACTTTTCGTATCCCATAATGGCAATTTTTTTTATGGGTCAGGAAGAACAAGATGATCGCACGAATCGTCCCGTCTTGGATCCGGACGATCTCCGGGACCAGTGGGTCGTAATGAACCCGTAATTCATCTTTGAAAAACTGCATGAAGTTCGGGGACAGCCGGATTTCATAGAGGCAATGTCCCCGCCATGTGGTTTTTATTCCCTGCCGTTCGGGATTGTCTGGGTGACTCTCGTCGTAAGTGTGCATGTCGATGATTCCGCTTTCCCTTGTCCTCCCGGTCATGTTGCTGTGGACCCTGAGTTCGGCCCTTCGCATTTCCCGGATCCGCTCGATGAACCGCTTGTGGCCTTCCCCTCCGCTGTATTTCGGTCCAAGGGCCTTTTTTACTTTCCAGGCGTCGAACCAGACCGCCATTCCTCCCGTTTCCCGAAAGACCTGTTTCTTGACCGCCATGGCCATCGCCATATCGAGAATCGCTCTGTGCTCCTGTGTCAGGATCGGACCTTTGAGTTCGACCCATCCCCACTGGGTTTTGTAACGGCCCATCCGGGGGAGGGAATTGTGGGATCCCCGCAGGATCGGGGCGAAGACAGGCACCCGGCTTTCAATCACCGATGCCGTGGGATTGGGAGAGGACCAAGTGGCCCGCGGGTCAATAGTACGTTTCATTTTCCCTCCCTTCTGCCGGGTATTTGAGCCTTCCTGTCCGATCGACGACGACGGGATTTTCTTCCGGGGGATCCGCCGCCACCAATACTCCGCCATCGGTCCGTCGAAGCCACCATTCCCCGCCTTCCGGCCCATAGCTCGCCCTTGGGATGCTCACCTTGATCCTTTTCTTTCCGGAATCATCCTTGATTGTTTCCAGGTGTAGGCTCCATCTCGTATTTCCGACTATCACATTCGATCCCCGAGCAGAGGACTGGTCCCCCTGCTTGTCAAGAGGGAAAAAGTTTGTCCAGTTTTCAGGATTTAATCTGTCCACTTTTCTCCGAAAGAATATGCCCCGCTTTTCCCTGAAAAAGTCTCAGGGAGGTCTTTGGTCCTGGAAGTTTTTACTCCTGGGTCTCGTCGTCTTTTGGGGTGTCCTCCTTGGTTGAAAGCGTTTTCGTTTCCATGAGACCGGACCGTCGTCGTTCCTTGAGACGGAACGACTCCCCCTTGATGTTGACCGTCGTGGCATGATGGAGCAGGCGGTCAAGAATCGCCGTAGCGAGGGTCTGATCCCCAAAGACCTCCCCCCAGTCCAGAAAACTCTTGTTCGAGGTCAGGATGAGGCTGGCCTTCTCGTACCGTCGGCAGAGAAGCCGGAAGAACAGACTGGCTTCCTCCCGGGAAAGGGGCAGGTAGCCGATCTCATCCAAAATCAGAAGCTTGGGAAGCGTCAGCACCGCCAGGATTTTTTCCAGCTTCTTTTCCACCTGGGCCTTCCTAAGCTTTCCCAGAAAATCCTCGAAGGAAAGAAACAGAACCCGATAGCCCGCCTCCACGGCCTTGACCCCCAATGCGATCGCGAGATGGGTCTTGCCTACGCCAGGAGGGCCCAGGAACACCACATTCTCGGCCCGGTCAATGAAGGACAGCCCGGACAGTTCCCGGATCGTCTTGGGCGCGATGGAGGGTTGGAAGGACAGATCGAAGGTCTCCAGGGTCTTCATCACCGGGAAGCGGGACAGGGCGAGGCGAAAGGACACCCCCTTCTGATAGCGTCCCTCCCATTCGATCCGGAGCGCTTCCGACAAAAAGCTCCGATAATCGAGCTCCCGCTTCCCCGCCTCCTCCAACATCCCGTCCAGACGGTCGGGAAGATACTCGAAGTGCATCTTGTCGAAGAGGGCCTCTAATTGCATGACGCCACCTCCTCGTAGACGGAAAGATCCCGCGGAACCACCTGGAAGGATTCCTTCCACAGATCGTTCTGGTGCTCGGCGACAGTGACCCACCCCCCCTGATCGAACGGCCGGATCCGGTGTTCGGTTTTCAGGGTCTCGGCGGCATCGTAGACCCGGAAGGTGTCATCGAGTCCGATCCGGACCACGACCGTCTGCCCGCACAGGTCGGCGGGAACGCTGTACCGGTTCCCCCGAACCTCGATATAGCCGTCCCAGGCCACATGGCGGGTCTCCCGGTAGGACGTGTCGAACCGGACGGGCGGCAGAGGCAGAAGCTCCGGAGCCTCCCGGTCAAACCGGTCTGCGACGATCTCCCGGACCGTTCCGTGGAGGCGTCTGTCGGCCTCCTCCAGGAGCCATCGTTCGGCCAGCCGGTTCAGGTGATCCAGACTCTCGAAGGAGGGGTGCCGGACGAAGAAGTTTGCCTTCACATACCCCACCATCCGCTCGTCCTTCCCCTTCGTTCGGGCCCGATAGGGCTGGCAGGCCTTCGGATCGAACCCGTAATGGGACGCCAGGTCCAGGAACCGGGGATGAAAGACGGGGCTTTCCCCGGTCCGGTGCGTGATCAGCGCCGTCTTCTGGTTGTCCACCAGAACTTCGAGGGTTGTGCCGCCCAGCCACTCGAAGGAGCGGATGATCCCTTCATAGGTGTGTTCCGCGTCCAGGCTGTCCGTGCCCCAGAAATGAAACCGGCGGGAATACCCCAGGGTGTTGACGGAAAAATACACTTTCGTGGCGACGCCGCCGATCCGGGTCCAGATCTCGCCCCAATCGCTTTGCATCTGTCGGCCTGGCTCCGTCTCGAACCGGACCGTTCTCCGGCTTGAGGGCCGCAAGACCCGTTTGGGACGGATATAGTCCCGGAGCAGGGTGACTTCGCCCGTATATCCCCGCTCCTGGATCTCCCGGTACAGGACCATCGCATTCCATGCGCCCTCCCCAAGACGCCGGTCGATCCAGCCCTTGTACGGATCCAGCTTGCTCTTTCCCGAGGGCCTTCCCACTTTTCCCGGCCCTCCCCGATCCAGGGCTCTCCGCACTGTTCGCGGATGGACTCCCAGGTCCTCGGCGATGTCTTTCAGATATTTCCCGTTTCTCTGTCCTTGCGTTATCATGAACCAGTCCCCTTTCGTGAGCATGGGCCACCTCCAGTCTTGAGTTTCCCACTCACTGGAAGTATGCCCGTCGTTTACGGGAGGGGACACTTTCTTTCAGGATTTTTTCATGTGACAGTTTTTCCCCTGTTTAACTGACATATACCATTCCTGCTGACATGCTGGCCGTTCAGGTTTGCCGATTTGTTCGTATGGTGGATCAGGAGGACCGCCGCTCCCGTTTCCAGGGCGATGCGGTCGAAGATTTCCAGCAGAATCTTCATTTCTCCAGAGGAGTTTTCCTCCAGATCATGGAGCTTCCGGAGCGTGTCGAAAATCAGAAGGTCCTTGCCGGATCCTGTTTTTATGATCTGTCTGATGAGCTTTTCATTGACCGTCGATTTTTCCGAGGCCAGCGTTGCCGGTTTCCCGTAGAGAGAAACGATCTCCAGAGCATCCGCCCTCGCTATTCCTTCGTTCGGAATGAACGGAGCAATCGACTGGAGACGTTCTTCAATAATCTTTGGAGGATCCTCCTTCGAAAAATAGATCACATTTCCCGGACCCGTGACCCCGATCCCTGTCATGTCCTGGCCGGTTGCCTTTGCAAGGGAAATTTCCAGGGCCAGAAAGCTTTTCCCGACCCCTTCCTGGGCTACGATCAGGCCAGCGGTCCGGGGGCGTAGTGAAGGCAGGACATAGACCGGAGGAGGAAGAATCTTTTGAAACACATCGGAAGGACGTATGACGGGAAATCCCGCTTCGTCGGGATCCTCCCTTTTGGCAAGCTCCCCGTAAACACGGGCGATATCCTCCGGAACCCCGGAGTTGGCTGCCCGGATGAGCTTGTCGGCATTGGATATCGCCCGTCGCCGGACCTCCACTTGCATGAGTTTTTCTACATAAAATTTGGCGTTGGCGGGGGATGCGACCACATCATATAGGTCCTCGAGATAGCCGTTGGACTTGGGCTCCTCAATCCGGTCGGCTATCGTCCCCGGATCGGGCGTGATCCCATCCTCGTCCAGATCTACCATGGCCCGTGCTATTTTTTTATGAGCTTCGATCTGGAAAAGATCGACGCTGAAAATGATGGATTCGTCTCTGATAATCTCAGGACGGCGCAAAACGCAGGACAAAAGGCATTTTTCGGCTACTGAATCGGTCGGAAGGTCCCGGAGGACCTCCACGGGCCGCCGAACTACGGGGGAGGTGGTTCTCATCACGCCACCCCCTTCCTGGCCTGGATCCAAGCTTCGAGATCCTCCTCCCTACAAGCCCAGTGGGCCTTTGGGCCGTCTCCTGTCTGGAAAATGGGGAGGGTCCCTATTTTTCCATCATGGATTCTCCGACGGAGGGATTGTTCTTTTATTCCCAGGCGCTCCGCAACATTCTTGAGAGTCAGAAGTCTCCTATTGGGTGTCACCGGGCACCCCCTTGAGTGGGGGCCTTGGGCTTGTTTTTTGAGCCGCGAGGGCGGCCTGGCTTCTTCTTCTCAATTACACCAATGGTGTAATTTTCGGGAGAAATTGCTGATATTTCTGGATTTTCAGGTGGAGAGGATGGAAAAAGATAGGAAATCAGGTCATCCAGTAGGATGAACTGGCGGCCAGACGGACGTCGCCGGAACACAAGACCGCGCCCGGCCCAATCGGATCTATACATCGACTCACGGCCTACCCCCAAAACCCGCGCGGCTTCTTGGATTTGGACTGTTTGGCGTGGGAAAAAGTAGGCCCGGAGGGCTTCTGGGCCGGAAAAGTTGAAATTTTCGGGTGGGTTGGTCCAACGAAAAAATTGAGATGGCATAGCAGTACTCCCCTATCATCCCCAAAAAACGAGGAAAATGAGGAGAGTACCGGAGAGGACTAAAACCCGGGTTCGGTTCCACAACGTTTATCGTTGCTGTGCCGTGACTTGAGGATTTCTCCCCCAAGCCGTCTGGTCCGCCGGGCCTACCCGCGACCATGACTCCAAATTAGGAGCAAGAGAAGGTACGTTGCATCCCACTCTCAACGGGGCAACCATCCCGATATCCGGGTCCGAGTATTCTGGCCGACTCTTATTTTCCAATATAATCACCTCGGAACAATCTGTCAACCCACCTTCAAACGGTGGTGTAATCTGAAAATACAAAATGTCACAACGTGGCTAAAACGCTTGATTTCAGCCATGCGTTCTTGGTGTAATTTTGGTGTAATGAATGGTGGAAAATAGGGTCAAACGAGGTCACAAAAGATCACACCAGGAAACATACAAGAGGGGGTTTAATTGGCTTGGGTATTGGATATTTCAATGAAGAAGGTGGTGCCCCCGGGGTGATTCGAACACCCGGCCAAAGGTTTAGGAAACCTCTGCTCTGTCCACCTGAGCTACGGGGGCATGGAAATTCGGTCTTATCGAAGGGAATATAAAAGAATCGGGAAGACGACCGACAATTACGCGACCTAAGATAGTACGCACCCGTCCTTATGAAGTCAAGCCAAAGCCTGGGGGAATCCGCCCTTGTCCGAACAGGGAAAGGCCCGGGCAGGAGAGAGCGTGCCTCCCTCCCCCGACCCGTGGGCCCCGCCCTCAACCGACATCCGGGCCGTACCACCCTCCGTTGCAGTCGATGCAGACGAAATCGCCATCGACCAGCATCGTGGGCTCTCCGCAGAACGGACAGTCCGGGCCGTCAGTTTTCAGTTGGGCATAAGGTATCTCGATATCCTCTGAAGGATCGTATTCGAACAATGGATGCGGCATTTCCACCCTTCCCTTTGGAATTTCCATCAATCGGGAGCTCTCCCTCCCGCCTCAAGGAGCGGACATTTATTCCTCCATTTTATTATAAAGTCGGTTCTCGCCCCAAAACAATTGAAATCAGACAGAGCAAGAGGAGCTGGTCAGGCCAGGCCGACCAGGTGCCCCACGTCGGACACGGTGCAGGCGCCCTCCCCGTCGATGAGGCCGTGAAACATGCGGGAGGAGGAATGGGCGGCAAAGGGTCTCCCGGACAGATCGATTCCGATGCATCCGGCCGTCCCCCCAAACCTTCGGTACATGAAACGAAAAAATTCGTCGAGGGTCGCTTCGAGCGCAACCGACGCCCCTTTCCCCTCGATCCGGGTCAGGATCGCGAGCCCCCCTCCCGCCTTCAGGATGGATTCCCCCACGCCGGTCATCGAAATCGCTCCCAGCCGGTTGTCGGCGAAGAACCCACCGCCGACGATGGGGCTGTCTCCGATCCTGCCGGGCCACATCCGGCCGATCCCCCCCGTCGAGGTCACCGCCGCAAGATTTCCCGCAAAGTCCCGGACAACGCACCCCACCGTCCCGCCTTGGGCTTCCCCTTCTACCACCTCCCACAGGAGAGTCGGAACGGACGAAGGAGGTCTCCCGGGTTTCTCGACAGTCCATCCGTGGCGGAGGGCCCATTCCCGGACCATGTCACCGTTCAGATGGACATGGCCGCTTTTACCCAGAAGGGCCGCGACCAGGCGGGCCATGGACGGAATGCCTTCGACCCCGCTCGCCCCCAGGGCATCGAGGGTCCGGCCGTCCATGGCGCCGGCGTCCCTCCGGACGACCCCGTCGGCCTGGCACACCGCCCCCCGTCCGGCGTTGAACAGCCCGCATTCCTCGAGCCGCGTGACGCATTCTACCGCCAGGTCGAGCGCCCCGGCTCCCTTCTCCATCCGTACCCTGAGATCCCGAAGGAGGGTTTTTCCGAAGGATTCGGTCTCGGGGGACCCGGTCGACCCGGTTCCTCCGTGAAACAGGAGAACGGGAGGGAACATTGGTTGAACACTCATAGAAGGAAACTCCTCCGGATCCCGGTCATCTCGCATCTCTCCTTGCAAGTCCTGACTTCCTGAAAGACAAAGAGAGGGAGAAGAGCCTGGGCCCTTTTCCCTCTCCCACATCCAATCGCTGGTTCCTGTCCGGGTCTGATCCCCGGAAACGCGGTCCCGCTCTCATCCCGGCTTTTTGGTCGTCGCCCTCTCCGGTTTCGGCGGTTCTCCTGGGATCTTTTCCGCTTCGGTTTTGGCGAGCTCCTCCCGGGACACCCCTCCCATCGCCCGGACCTCGGCGTGAAGGTGGCCCAAGACGGCCCGGAGACGATCGGTCCAGTCCTTCTGGTCCTCGGAGAGGGCGTCGAAGAACGGGGCCTTGAGCAATCCGTATGTCTTTTCCGGGGTTTCGGCCGCGGCGATATCGACATAGGAGACGGCCTGCTCCCGTGACTCCCGGGCCTTCGCGATGAAACGGGACAGGAGGGGGTCGCTCGCGCAGGCCGGATGGGACTCGAGTTCCTGCAGCGCCATTTCGAACCGGTCGCTCCATTCGGACAACAGGTCGGACAGACTGTTCTGAACAGAGAGGTCCTCTTCGGGGGGACGGGGCTGAACCCCCGCCCGGGGGATCTCGTCGACCAACGCAAGGATCGAGTGGTCCAGACGGTCGATCCGTTGATGCAGATCTTCCCAGTCCCCCCGGGAAGCAAGGCCGGAAGACCCCACGGAGATTCCTTCGTCCCCGGAACCGGCCTCGCCCTTGCCCGCTCCCTCCTTCTTTCCCGGGATCTTTTTCTTTGCCGTCAGCGCTCGGTACCCCCGGCGTATGCTCCAGGTCTCCATGACCGAAACGAGCAGGACGGCGAACACCGCCAGACCGGCGACCGAGGCGAACAGGAAGGTCTGGTTGAACAGCGGAAGAGGCCAGAAGCCCCAGAGAACGGTTCCCCGGCGATCGAGCACGGAGTCGACGCGGGAGATCGCCACCCAGTGGCCGAGAACCTCCTTGTCGAATCCGTGGCAGCTGGCGCAGGAAGGCTTGTTGGGGATGGCCCGGATCCACGCCGCATATCCGCCGGTGAGGGCCAGGGGACTCGCCTGTCCATGGTTGTCGGCAAGAAGCTTGGCCGACCTCATGGAATACACCCGGTCGATCTCATGGGAGAGGCGTCCGGGAAGGGCCGACGGAGGCCACAGGAAGAGATCGGGAGAGTGGATCGCCTTTCGCCATTCGTCGGGAATGATGGCATAGGTTTTGAGGCGGTTCAGCACCCGCATGTCGGAATAGGCGGAGGAACCGTCGTTCCTCAAAAGCACGACGGTCGTACCGGTCGAGCCTGACAGATGCCGGATGGCATTGGGGAGAGATTCGGGGGACTTGGAAAGCATGGCCTCGGTGAGAAGGCTGTCGGCCGCGTTCAGAACGGTCTTGGAATGGTCGAGCCCCCGTATCTGGGCACTTATCATCAGCAGGACGAAAACAAATCCCGCCAGCGGCACCAGGACGACCAATCCCCACAGAAGCCGGCCCAACCAGATCCGGAAAGCTCCGGGCGGAACGCTCAATCTTCCCCCTTTCCCTCAGGGTGTTCCCGCCGGCGGGACCGGCGTCCCCCCGCAGGATGTCGCTCACATGACGTTTGGAGCGATCAAAGAGCCTCTATCTTGGAGATCTCGTAGCGCTCGACGACAGGATTGGCCAAAAGCCGGTCGCACCATTCCCGGGCTTTTTCCGGAAGACCCACGCCGGACGGAAGGGTGATCTCGATGACCTTTCCGATGCGGACATCCTCGACCGTCTCGTGGCCCATGTCGGCCAGGGCCTGACGGACCGCCTCTCCCTGCGGGTCCAGAACCCCGTCTCGAATGCGGACGATGATAGTGACGCGTACCCGGGACTGTCCCGACTCACGATTCCCTTGCATGACCGACCACCCTTTCATAGATCTTCTCGTAGCCTTCCTTCACCGAACCCAGATCCATCCGGAACCGGTCCTTGTCCAGTTTTTCTCCCGTATCGAGGTCCCAAAGCCGGCTCGTGTCTCCGTCGACCTCGTCTCCCAGGACCAGGGATCCGGCAGAGTTCCACCCGAACTCGAGCTTCATGTCCACCAGAACGAGGGAGCGCTCGCGGAAGAACGGGAGAAGAAGACCGTTCACCTTGAGAGCCAGGATGCGGATCTCGTCGAGGACGGCATCGGAGGCGAGCTTCAGTATCCGGATATGGTCGCGGTTGACCATGGGATCTCCCAGATCGTCCCTCTTGTAGTACCACTCGATGACCGGGAAGGAGAGGATCTCTCCCTCGGGAATTCCCAGCCTCTTCGCCAGGGACCCGGCCACGCGGTTTCGCACGACGACCTCGATCGGCACCATGTCCAGCCGGTCGATCACCATCCGGCGGGGCGAGTCGAGGGACCGGAAGTGAACGGGAACCCCCGCCTGGGCCAGAAACTGGAAAATGACCGAGGATATCTGGCAGTTGAGCGCGCCCTTTCCGAAAAAAGTCCCCTTCTTCTGGGCGTTGAACGCCGTCAGGTCGTCCTTGAACTCCTGGATGACGATTTTGGGATCGGAGGTCGCATAAAGGATCTTGGCTTTTCCTTCGTAGAGTGTTGCGTCGGGTTGCTGCAGCAATGTCAGACCGCTCCTGTTGGGGAATCCCGAGGCGGGTCCGGCGTCTTGAAAAGAACCCTTCGATAGATTCCCTCTATATTGTGGATGAATCGGGCCGGATCAAAGGCCTGGTCAAGAAAACCGGCACTCTCCCCATCCTTCGGGAAGTCCGGATGGGAGAGCAGGCGGTCCCGGAACTGTCCGCCCTCGCGGTAAGTGGTCATTGCCGCGTCCTGGACGACCCGATAGGCGCTCTCCCTGGTCATCCCCTGGCGAACGAGCTCCAGAAGGACGCTCTGGGAATAGACAAGACCTCCCGTCTGGTCGAGGTTCTGCCGCATGCGGTCGGGGTAGACCACAAGGTCGCGAAGGATCGTCCCCATCCGGTCCAGCATGTAGTCCACCAGACAGAAGGCGTCGGGCAGGATCACCCGTTCCACCGACGAATGGCTGATATCCCGCTCGTGCCAGAGAGCGACGTTTTCAAGGGCCGCCTGGGCGTAGGAACGGAGAAGCCGGGCGAGGCCGGTGATGTTTTCGGAGCCCACGGGGTTCCTCTTGTGGGGCATGGCCGACGAGCCCTTCTGCCCTGCCCGGAACGGCTCTTCGGCCTCCCGGATCTCGGTCCGCTGGAGATGCCGGATTTCGACCGCGATCCGCTCCAGGGAGGACCCGATTCCGGCAAAAACGGAAAAAAGCTCGGCGTGACGGTCCCGGGAGACGACCTGCGTCGCCACCGGTTCGACCGACAGTCCAAGACGGCCCAGTATCTCCTCCTCCGTCTCGGGGGCGATCGTGACGGCCGTCCCCATCGCCCCGGACAGCTTTCCGACGCGCATCGTGGCGACCGCCCTCCCGAGCCTGTCGGCATGGCGTTCGAACTCAGCATACCACGAAAGGAACTTCATGCCGAACACGATGGGCTCCCCGTGAATCCCGTGGGATCTCCCCACCATGACCGTCTTCTGGTGGGCCAGGGCCTGGGACCTGAGAATGCCCAGAAAACGGTGAAGTTCGTTCGCGACGATATGGAGGGCATCGGACACCAGAAGGTTCTGGGCGGTATCGACAAGGTCGGTGGAGGTCATTCCGTAATGGAGGACGGCCCGGCCCTTTTCGGCCATCTGTTCCGACACCATCGTCAGGAAGGCGATGACATCGTGCCGGGT
>JAYWMN010000025.1:0-9959 GCA_035873205.1 Nitrospirota bacterium | reverse complement strand
TCTCCAAAAACTCTTCAGATATTCCAGTGGATTCTGATGAATATCTGGCCAGATTCATCATTTTCAGTAAATGGATTCGAAATTCTGACAATACAGTAAAACCAGATGCATTTATTCCTCATCCGTACGAAGAACTTTCCGTAACGCGCCATTCTCGACCTAAAAATCTCTCAAGAACTGAACTTTGGTCGATCGGCGAAAGAGTGGCCAATTCTAGGAAGGCTACACTTTATGGGAGAGCAGATATTCAAACGGCTCAGATCCGGCGACAAAACCTTGAGGTAATTCAAAATCAGATCGAAGGGAATCCGAATCACGCAAATATCATACGCTGGCCAAGTAATAAAGCTCTTCAGAAGAGCATTGCTCAACAGCTCTCAGCTATTTCTCGATATATCCGGAAATCATGATTTTTTTTCCTGGCTCCCGAAGGAAGACCGGGAGGTGGGGAAAGAATTGGGTCCCGGACCCAAATGGCGGTAGGAGTTGCCTTAAGTCCTTCATATCCAAAAGCGGCATTCAGCAAATGACGCTCAGAGTGGTTGCAAGATGTTTGAGCTGAGCATTTCATCTTTCTAAAATTTACGCTAATGACCAATATCTGTTTAGTGTTTTCATGTTATTACGATCTGGATGATGAAACTACCCAAAGCCCAAGGCCAGCAATCAAGAGCAAACTTCCAACAGCAAGTCCCTCGCTATATGAGGATCCTTTTACAATTCTATTCACAAAATGCTGGCAATTATTCTTGACCAAATCATATGGGGCGGCCTTTCTTAACTCGGCGAACACTCTTTCCATAATCAAAGAACGCATGGATGGCAATACTTTTTCAATTTTCAATATTGGATTGCCATCCAAAAATTCTTCAAGAGTTGAAATATGCGGACCACGCACTGGTGTTAAGTGACAAACCAAATTATACCCCAAGTAAATGCCCTTGTGTTCGAAGCATCCTTTCATACGGAAAATAATATCTCCAAATTCAAGATCATAAAACGGTTGCATGGAACACCTCACTTTTTTGAGTTATTTAAGAGCAGAAGCAGAGCCGCGATAATTCCACCACCGATCAATGCAGTTTTTACAACCTTGTCTAGTTTCTCCTTTTCGGCTGCGGCCTTGAAAGCATTGAGCAACGCCAATTGATAAGCGGTGGGTACAAGGATATTTAGTTCCCACTTACTAACAGTCATTCCATGAGCCCCGACGAGTTGCCCAAGCTCTGATTGAGTCAACCCCAGGCTCTTTCGAATGTCTCTAATTTCCTCTCCAGTCACCAATCCCTCCTTTAAAATAAGGATAGGCTAACTCCCTGATTAAGTCAATGATTAATCCTAAAGAAAATTAATGTAATATTTGACAATAAAAAGAGAAGGAGGAAGAATAAGAATAATAAGAGTATTTATTTTAGCAAAGGAGCATAATATATGAATCAAATAATTCACTTCACTGTATCTGGAAATAGATATTCGATATCTAAAAGGGAAATCGAACAAAAAATGAGAGGAATAGCGCCAGAATCGACTAGGAAATACCGAATAGCTATAAATGGAATAGATTACCCCATAAAACAAGTTCTTGAATCGATAACGGGGCTTTCTAGATCAGCGTTTACTTCTCAGGAAGCTATGAGGGTTTTACGGAAATTTGAATTTCTGATAAGTGAAAATTGAATTGTGGTCTCTACTGACACGTGCGTTGCTTCGTGATTTGAGCAGGGGACTTATACCTTTAACGTGAGAGGGGTTACAGTCGAGGAGACCGATTTGCTTTCGGTGAAGAAGATGGTTGATTTCCTCGATTTGAATCTCTTGTCCCCCCAAGACGTCGAGGATGGAAATCTCCACGTTGCATACAATTACGCGTATGCCGAAAGCCTTGAAATGCGCAGTGATGATGGAGGAGAAATCAAAGCCAAATTGAGCGGTGGTAAAATTGAGGATGTTTACGAGGTCGGGGCAAAGGCAGACATGAAAGTAAAGAAAGCAGACGAGTTGATTTTCAAACGGAAAGGAGGTGTGCGCATCGCTTTCGCCTACAAGTGCGGTCGGCTAATTCGCAGTAAGGGAAGCTTTTTGCTGCATGCTGGGGACGTAAAGCACTTCACGGGTTCTATGACCGGCGGTTACGTTCCGTTCCCGGGAGTTTCGGTAACTATTGAGGAGCGCGATATTGACACTGTGTAAACGATGGTCCCTTTCCTGGTCTTGAATAACCCTTTCACCTCCTTAGAATTGTATTTCTCCTCAGTAATGCCAAAGATGTCGGTTGAAGAGTTGAGGCTGGTATAGAAAGGTATCTATGTAAATCAGATCATGATTTTGGGGCAGAGCATCAGATGAAGGAGTCGGTAACATATGGATGATCAAAAGTTTCTCAGAACCCTTCTCCCGGAGAAAGTGGTTGAAAGAGCATATGAAGATGTCCTCTCACAGCCAGCGAAAGAGGTTGGGAAGCTTGGACGGGACATAGTGAAAACCGCCCGGCTTTTTCTTGCACCATTTCAGATCGTGGCTGCATTTCAGGATCGATTTGAAAGAGCTCTTGAGAGAATGATGAAGCGTGTCCCGGAAGACAGAAGAATTCTTGCGCCTTCAGAAGTGGTTGGTCCTGCTCTAGAACATATGAAATTCCTTGAAGAAGATAATCCTCTTTGGCAAATGTTTGAAGAACTGTTATCTCGGTCCATCGATAAAAATGAAATTCAAACAATTCATCCTTCTTTTTCCCACATCATAACCCAGTTATCACGCGATGAGGCAATCATTCTCTACCGACTGAAAGATTCTACGTTCGAGGTTGTAGACAAAATGGACCTGAATCAATCCGAGAATCGGTTCGAAAATCGGCAAATTGAGCAAAGCAATTTACCAACGCAAGATCTTTATCTGCCAGAAAATCTGGACCTGTACTATGCACATCTTGAATCGCTGAGTCTTGTATTATGGCCCGTTTACAAACAAGATCCAATTAAAGATCCAAGTGGAACGCAAACAGGCATCCGCAGGTACAGTCGGATGCATCTCACAGAATTCGGTCGCCTATTTATTTACGCTTGCATTCCGAAGCAGGGATTTTCAAACAATAATTGAGGGTCATGATACATTGCGGATCTGTAGAAGATATGAAGGTAATAGCTCCGAGAGCTAGTTCTTTTCACATCCCCATTTCCATCCCTCCCCTTTCCGGCTCGTATTCCCTTTCTCGCTCCATCGGCCGGATCCCTTCTTCCGTCCTCCCGGTTTGGCTGACTCCTTCCCTGGGGATCTCCCTCCTCTCCGCTTCCTTCTGGACTTCCTTCCCGATTTGCCGCTCTTCTTTCCTTTCTTTCTCGTCCAGGACCTCGAAGTCCAGGGCGTTCATCTTCTCGTTTTTCCGGATCGAGGCGAGAAGGGCCTTGACCTTCTCCAGACGACAGTCGAATCCTTCCCGATCCTTCCGGCCGCCAAGTTCGACCCCGGAACATTTGTCGAGGAAATTCCGGCAAACATCGAAATTCTTGTTCCAGTCTTCCGATCGCTCCGGGGCGAGCTCCGGCTTATTGGCAAGCAGATTTTCGGCGAAGTCGATCATCTTGTCCGTAGGCGCCAGTTCGATCCCCTGGTTCTGGACCATTCTGTCGATCTGGTCCTCCGTCAGCACGATCTGCGTCCCATCCCGGTGGCGGGTCAACTGGACATAGAGGGCGTTCAGCCCCATTCCCGTGACTAGGTTCGAGGAGAAATCGACGGTTTCCCCCTGGCTCTTGTGGATCGTGATCGCATATCCATAATCGATCTGCGAATACTCCCGTGGATCGAACCGGACCTCCGATCCCTTGTCCATCTTTACCGTGAAAGCGCAGTCTTTCCCGTCACTCGTCACGTCTATATTCGTCAGGGTTCCGGTTTCCCCGTTCATCACTCCCATCTTCCGGTCGTTCTTTTTGAAATAGAGCCGGTCGCCGGCTTGAAACTCCCTTTTTCCTTCGGAGTTCCCGTCCCGGTCCCGGACGGTCGTTTCGACGCGAGGGCCGGAAAAAAGGTCCTTTTTCTGCATACTTTCTCTGGCTTTCGCGTTCAGCTCCCGAACGTCCGCCCTCTTGTACGCGGTGAGCAGGGTTTTGGCCGAATCCCCGGAATCGAAGCGGCCTGCCCAGGAATCCACGGTTCTCTTGATCGCCTCGTCCCGGTCCTTGGCGATCGTGATCATGTCGGCGTCCAGGTACTTCTGGAGTCCTTCCTTGATCTGACCCTCCCGGATCTCCCGACTGGCGTCCTTTTGCCAGTCCTGCCTTTGCCGGCGGTTCTCCGTCAGCTCGGCGAACCCGAGTTCTTTCTTGAGGGTTGCAAAGGGATTGCCGGCGGACACCGGCGGGACCTGGCTTTCGTCTCCGACCAGCAGGAGCTTCGCTCCCGCCTTTTCGGTTTCCCGGATCAGGCCGGCCATGAGCCGGGTGTCGTTCATCGCCGCCTCGTCCACGACGACGACGGTCTTTTCCGTCAAAACCTTCGTCGGGGGAACCGTTGTCCCGTCCTCCCGTTCGTATCCCTGAAGCTCCCGGAGAAGGGAAGCGAGGGTCTGGCTCATGATGCCGGTGTCCTTTTCGAGCCCGGCGGCCTTCTTTCCCTGAAGACTGGCTCCGACGACTTCGAAGCCGGAGGTCTCCAAGGCGTAGCGGACCGGAACCAGGGCCGTGCTCTTCCCGGCCCCGGCATGGCCTTCGAGGATCCGGATCCGGCCGGATTGTGTTGTCAAATGGTCGATCGCGCTACGCTGCTCCTTCGAAAGGGAAAATCCTTTCTCGAATTCGAACCGGGCCGAGGCCTTCTTGACCGCTTCCGGGGAGAGGACGTGCGACGTGTCGCCCTTTCCCTCCCGGGCCAAAGACTGGATCTCTTTCTCCAGGGCGAGCATTTCCTGTGTCGTGTAGTAGATCTCCCCGTCCTTTCCACGCAGTTTCACGATCTCCGGATCTTTCAAAAGACCTTCGACTTCCTTTTTCACATCGTTCATTCCTTGACCATTCTGGGAACACGTCACGCCGGCGATCCGGAACAGGTCCTTTTCCTGAAAGACCGCTTCCATTGCCGTCAGCGTCCGGAGGAATTCCGGACGGTCGAGCGAAAAGGACTCATGCTTCGTTTCCCTCGACCTGCTCCGAAGACCCTGGATCGATTCCGCTGTGATCCCGTGCTCTCCGGCGATCTTCTTCCATTCTTCCCGTAGAATCTCCGCCTCGACGACTTCCTTCCCTTTTCTTGTATCGAGCGCCGCTACTTCGCTGGCTTTCCCGCCTGAGAGGCCCTTCCCGGCCAGGGCGGCCTCGATCTGTGCTCGGCGCTTCGAAAACTCTTCTTCCAGTTCCTTCGGGATCCCGTCCAGGCGGAAATACTCCCGGTCGGCGGAGGTCTCGAACCCGAGGTTCTTGTTCAATTCAGAAGACAGTTCGGCCCGGTACACGGCCCCGAGAGCCAGTTTCCACTCGAAAAGCTCTTTTTCGTTCAACGCTCCCCAAGTGCCGTCCGCTCTCAGTCCAAGGTTCTCCAACATGGCATGCGAGTGGATCTGGGGATCCAGTTCACGGGAACTGCCGTGCCGGTAGACGGCGGCCAGGAGTTTCACCTGCTCTTTCGTGATCGTTCCTTCTTTTGCGCTTCCCCGGCGTCCGAGGGAGAACTTCTCCTCGATGAAAGCGAGGGTCCTTTCGACGGCCCGGTCCTGGGCGGCCTCGATGCCTCTTTTCACTTCCTCGGTTCCCACGGCCCATGCGATGGAAACGGACTTCGGGGCGGAAAAGGTCAGATCGAACGCATACCGCCGGTCGGCTCCCGCTTTCTGGACAAGGGCCTCTCCGGTCCGGGGATCGAACCCCTGCAAGGTCCGAATATGGTCTTCACGATCGACCGGTCCGGAGAGGGCCAGTGCCTCCGCGGCGGATCCGACCCATCGAGAGGGGGTCGCTTCGGACCCCTGCGTGTAGTAGTCCTCGACCGCCCCGACCTGTTTCTCCTTGTTCCGGTTCTCGTCCGGGTAGTCGGCGACCCCAGCCAGGTCTTTTGCCGTCTGACCCTTCTTGACTGTGATCGACAACATCAGCGGTCCTCCTCGTCTTCCTCTTCGCGGTCCCTCCTGTTGGCGGCCGCCTGTCCCTCTGCCCGGATCCCGGAAGCCGGCGGGGCCGGGGCGCTGAGTTCGGCCAGGAGTTTCAGGACCGTGACCGTCGGGTCGAGATGGAGCGCTTCTCCCATGGCCTCCTCCGCGATCTCTCCCACGGGAGATTCTTCGTCGCCGACTTCTTTTCCCGAGGCCTTCGTGAGAGGGGTCACGCGAACCGAAGCGGGTTCCTGTCTCCCAGCCTTCCCCTGGTCCTTTCCCGTCCGTCTCGTATCCGGGACCTCGACCGTTTCCTCCGGGATTCTCTCCCTTTCGCTCTCGGATCGACCCTGGGTCTCCGGAATGTCGATCCCGCGAAGAGGAAGGGCAACGAGCTGACGAGCTTTTGCGGCTTTGGGATAGTTCCGGAAAGGCCAGGTCAGAAGAGCCGGGTCGCACCCGGCGATCTGGACGATCCCGGTCACGCCGTTTTTCCCGGGACCGAGCAGGGAGGCCGCCTCGTCCGGGGACACCAGTTTTTCCCGTTCGTCGACCCAATTGGTGGTATGGCCGGTATGAGCCGGCGCGATCCCTACGTTCTCCGACTTCTTGAACGACAAAATCTCCCTCTCCCCGATAGATTGGGACACGTATTTCTTGGCCTCGGGACTGACGCACTGGAGAAAGATCTTGACGCTGGTCGCGTTGTCCCATATTTCAAGGGTCTTCTCGCCGTAGGTCTCGGCGACCTGTGCCGGGGTCTGGAATCCCAGGACCGTCCGGCATCCCTTGCTTCTTGCCGTGACAAGGAAATCGGTGATGGGCGGGATTCTCCCGGCCTGCGGCACTTCATCGAGAAAGAACCAGATCCGGCGAGCATCCGGCTTCGCGTCGGGGAAATGGGTCACGATGGAAGACGACAGCGTGAACACGGCGGAGACGAAGGCGGAGGTCAGGGTTTTGGAATCGGGGTGGACGGGAAGAATGACCGGCAGGGGATTTCCTTTTTTCCGCGTTTCCCCGGAGAGAGTGGAACGAAGGGACAGGAATGGTCTTCCCGCTTTTTTGAGTTCGCGATCGAATCGGGAGAGGAGGAGGGTATCGCCCAGGGCCGCGCTCTGGTCAATCAGGACCGACAGGGTGGTCTTGCTCGTCAAATCCTGCACGATCCGCGAGGCTTCCGGGTTGAATCGTTTGACGAGTGTCTGGACCACTTCATCGGAATCCGGACAGAGGATATCGGCGAGAAGGGCTTCCCCGAGTTCATGAAACCCCCACGCTCCTGTCCTTTCGGCCATGAGTTTGTGAAGTTCGGCGCGGAGAATGGCCCGGCTGGCGTTTCCCCACATGGGCTGCGTGTCCCGAGGGTTGATCGGGATCAGGCATTCGGACAGAAGCCGGGCCTGAATTTCTGTCGAAACGTCAGCGCCCAGGGCCAATCGAACCGCCCGGGCGTCCCAGGGAGACAGCACGATCTTGCTTCTGTCCGGAATTCGTTCGGTAAAGTCGCCCTTGAAATCGAAAAGGAGGCTCCTGTCCCCTCTTTGGATTGCCTGGTCGACCATCCCGTTCAGCACGGTCGTTTTTCCGGATCCGGGAGAGCCGACCAGCGAAAAACTCCGGACTTCGAGTGTTTCCGGAATCCGGATCTCCGGGTGGACCAGGATTCCGTCCGGTCGGCCATATCGGCTCCGGATCTGTTTCCGGATCGTTCCGGCGTCGCGTCTCAGCTGGTCTCCCCGCTTGTGGCGGATCGGCTCCTGACCACGGGCCAGCCGCATGACGGCAATGCCGACCAGAAGAAAGGAGACGCTTGAGACGACTTTCCATGTGAACAGAAGGGATTGGGCGAGGCCGGGATCCATCTCGGCCAGACTTTTTGCCGGACCCAGACTGAACACATGGCCAGGTGGCAGAATGTAAAGGGCGACCTCGATCCACAAAGGGATCGACAACCGCACGGAATACCCACGAGTCAGCTTCATCCAGGCGAGCCAGAGGCCCAGGGAGGTCAGGACCGTCATGACCACCCCGGCGAAGAGAAGTCCGGGCAGGTCAGTGGGGGGTTTCTGGATCTGTGTATTGTCGTTTTTCATTTCGCCTCCGATCGGCGCAGGATTTCCCAGATGGGATCTTCTTCGATCTGGCGCACGATCTCCCAAATGGCTTCCGCGCCCGCTCTTGCATCTTCGGAATCGAGATTCAGGTTCGTCATGATCAAACTGGCGATTCCTTTCATCATCCTCAGTCCTTCTTCAATTCCAACTGTTTTCATCTTCTTCCTTTCATCCGTATTCTGCGGATTAATGGGCGAATGATCGGCCGCATTCTTTGCCTTCTTCCTTGACTTCGGGGATCCTTGCGCCGGGTAAAATTTCCTGAAAGGTGATTTTCTCAAGGTTCTGGCGGATCAAGTCCACCTCCTGCCCCAAATGAAAGAGGTATTGCCTGATCGACTCTGCCGTGGGGGCTGAATCCCCGTTCTCGAAAAACCCACACTCCAGGATTGAGATCATGGAGTTGAGAGTGTCCAAACGAATCATGGTGTCTGTCTCCAAATCGACGTCCTTGTGAACGTGTGTAATTGTCCTCATGGGGTTCCCCTCCTTGGGAATTTTCTGGTTATTTGGCTGCTCGTCTTCATGGAATTTGCCATCCGAATAGGTTTCCGGATTTTTTGTCGGCGTAGGGGTAGCAAGCAAGTTTTTTCTCTTTCCCGGCCCCGACCCATTTGGTTATCCAGCCGGGGTTGTTGCACTGCATCAGGTTGGGAAAATCAGCCGACCCCATAAATGCGGACATTTTCGCTTCACCAACCCTTTCCTCATGTTTAGAAAAGTCCCGAACCCCCCATCCCCCAAGGCCGGCGGCGATCAGAATCCCCGCTCCCATGGCGATGAGCCATTTTTTGTGAAGGGGGCGGTTGGATTGGCTCTGGAGCCGTGACACGGCCTCCCGGATCTCGGTCTCAAGTATCGTTCCCAGGGCTCCCGCGATGTTGGTCTTGGCCGTCTCTTGCATTTTTCCGATTTCTATCGCCGCCTTGTCTCTGGCTGACTTGACCTCATCGCGAGTGGCCTCGGTCACTTTGACGGAGGCCTCGCGGAGAGATTGGGCGATCTTTTCGACGCCCCCAACGGCTTCCATCGCCAGCTCGACCAACACCCAGGCCGGTTCGTTTTCATCGATCCTATGCTTGTGCGCCGTTTTGACAATTTCGAGCTGACTTGCAGGGGGCACTTTCTCCATTGCCCCCTGCATCATGTTTTTCCCCTTTTCCGGTTCCATTAGTTCCCCCTTTCAAAGATTGGCGATATGGCAACAATCGCTTGTCTGTAAAACTCACGGACGGAAATCTGGTCAAACAATCCCCATCCTTCCGGACGCTCCCCTTCAATCAACCCGGCAATTCGTCCTTCCGTGTTGTAGAGTTTCGAGAACGCCCCCGCGTTTTTAAACGCGGGGAAAGAAATCTCTCCGATCAATCCTTCCTTTCTTCGTTCATCCTTGTACCAGTTGAAAACCTCAAGCCCCCCTTTGCATAACGGGTAGACAACCCAACGATTTTTAATGTCGACCACACTCAAAAGCCCGGATTTTAAACTCTCGACCATGGCTTCCGTTGGGATAGGCCCCTTGTCGAGACCGTAGGTAACAATCAGTCGATATCCGAGCCCGTCCGCAAGCTCCCGGATCGCTCCGGCGAATTCGTCGATCGTCTCCCCCGCGCCAGAAGGAAGATTCACGACAACCCGCTCCGCTCCTTCTTTTTCGAGTCGATCCCCGAACCGGGCCAAGGCGTTCGCCGCATCCCCAGCTTGGTTAAGACTTAGCGCGGCCAGCGTAACATCCGGATCTTCCCAGTATCTTTTCCCCACAT
>JAYWMN010000093.1:0-14325 GCA_035873205.1 Nitrospirota bacterium | reverse complement strand
GGACAAGACAGATCCCGATATCGTTCAGAAAAATCTTTTCTTCACCCATGGGCGAGACCGATAGACAAAATAGCCGTATGAAACCAATTGGCCAGCTGAAGGGGGAAAAATAGGCCAATTATCAAAGCGAGACCGAAATGAAGCCAGATAGGTCCGAGGGCCAGGGCCTGTTTATTGTCGTCCCGGACCGGGAAAGAAGCTGTGTTCTGACTGTCCTTCCCCATTTCAAGAATGCGTTTCATGACGACTCCAAAGGTCACGAGCAGGGCCAGGAGGATGAACGGGACACTCCAGATTGCTTTCCGGACGGCATTGGTCACGATCAGAAATTCGCTGGCAAAGATGGCAAAGGGAGGAGTCCCGGTAATTGCGAATCCTCCGGCGACAAGAGCCCATCCAAGCGAGGGAATACGGACGAGAAGATTGCGGATACCTCCTATTTTCTGGGTCCCGGACATCTGGACAACATGGCCGACGACAAAGAAAAGAGAAGATTTGACAAGGCTGTGGGCGGTCATGTGCAGGAGGCCGGCAAAGGCTCCCATCGACCCTCCCAATCCGAATGAGAAGGCGGATAGACCCATATGTTCGATCGATGAATAGGCGAAAAGACGTTTAATATCCTGTCGATTCCACATCGAAAGGGACCCAAGAAGCATCGAAATCAGACCGAATCCCATCAGAAGGTGGGAGGGGAGATTGTTGTGGAGTGTTCCATCGGCCAGGACCTTGACTCTTAAAATTGCATAGAGGGCCGCGTTCAGCAAAAGTCCGGAGAGGACGGCCGAAATCGGGGTCGGCCCTTCGGCGTGGGCATCGGGGAGCCAGCTGTGAAGAGGAACAAGCCCCACCTTCGTCCCGTAACCCACAATGAAGAAGACGAAGGCGAGGCCGATGACGGTGGGTTCAAGCTGAGTCTTGACTCCGTTCAGGTGAGTCCAGAGAAGGGCCGTTCCTCCTGGCCCCAGCATTTTTTCTGCGGCGAAATAGAGAAGAATGGTTCCGAAAAGAGCCTGGGCAATCCCGACTCCGCAAAGAATGAAGTACTTCCAGGCAGCCTTGACGCTCGAAGGGGACCTCGACCAGGCCACAAGAAGGACCGTTGCGAGGGTGGCCCCTTCGAGTGCCACCCAAAGAAGGCCCAGATTATTGCTGACCAGGACCAGCAGCATGGTCAGGATGAAGACCTGGTAGAGGCTCAGGTAGACTTTTGTCCGATCGGCAGTCACATATCCATTGCGTTCCTGGATTTGCATATATCGGAGGGAGAATACAGAGGTTGTGGCACCGACAAAGCCGGTCAGGGCAATGAAAAGAGCACTGAAGGCATCGGCATACAACTGTTCGCCGGCATAGAGGATCGGTCCATGCTCCAGGACGGATATGGCGATATCGACCGACAGGGCAAAGGTTGCCAGAGAGAGTCCGACGTTGATCAGAGGCGCTCCTCGGCGGGATCCGAAAAAGCCGAAATAAACAGTCCCCATTATTGGGAGAAGAACGATCGCCAGTAATACCACCCTTACTCCATCGAGGTATTGTCCATATGCTTCAGATCCAGGCTTTCAAAAGTCTCCCGGATCTGAAAAAAGAAAATGCCGAAAACAAAGGTTCCGACGAGAACATCGAAGGCAACTCCCAGTTCGACGACCATGGGCATCCCATACGTGGCATTGATGGCCGAAAAGAAGAGAGCGTTTTCCATGCCGAGAAAACCGAGGACCTGGGTCAGAGCCTTCTTTCGGGTGATCATCATCAGGAACGACAGAAGAAGGGAGGAGAGCCCGATCCCGATCAGACCCCCTGACACCGTGCTTGCCATTTCCGACACGGGGGCCGAAAGGGTGAAGGAAAAGACGACAACTCCGAGCCCCAATACCATGGTGGAAGGAACATTCACGAGAACCTCCACCTCCCCCTGAATTTTAAGCCTCCCCAGAAGCCTGAAAAGAATGGCCGGCAAGAGTACAACCTTGAAAGCAAGAGTGAACAGGGCCGAAAAGAGAAGGTGTGTTTCGTTCGAGAGGATCGATACCGCCAGAGTGCTGATGGTCAGGATGATCCCCTGAAGGGCGAAGATCCGGACCAGGGAAGTCATCCGTCTCATCGCCAGCATGGCAAAGGCTGAAAGGAGGAGGCCGCTTCCCAGAAAGCCGATCAGATGATGAAGAATGGCATGCTCCGGAGAAATCGGATTCATGATTGCACCTCAAGGACAAAGTGAATGAGGAAGCCCATGACAGCCAGAAGATAGGCCATGGCCATAAATTCAGGAACCCTGAAGATCCGGAGTTTGGCAAACAGGGTTTCGATCAGGGCCAGTCCGGATCCTGCCAGAAACAGCTTTGCCAGAAGGACTAGGCCCCCTGCCGCAAATCCCATGACGGAGATCTGGGTAGTCATCCCCCATGGGAGGAAAAAATCTATTCCGATAAGGAGGTACAACAGAAGTCGCAGTTGCGCCCCCCACTCCATCAGAGCCAGGAATGGACCCGAATATTCGAGGATCATCGCCTCGTGGATCATCGTCAGTTCAAGATGTGTGGCCGGATTGTCGATCGGAAGACGGGCGTTTTCCCCAAGCAGTATGAGGGTGTATGCCAGAAATGCGAAGACCAGGCTGGGACGGAATGGGTCGGAAGAAGAGAGAAGAGAACTCAGGATGGAGGGAAGTTCTGTCGACCGGGACCATAGCGAGGAGGTAAACAGCACCATGAGAGTCGCCGGTTCGGCAAGAAATGCCACCATCATTTCCCGACGGGCTCCGAGATCGCCAAAGGGGGTTCCCGTATCCATGGCTCCAAAGGCCATCATGATCCGGACGAGAGAAAAAATTCCGACAAGGACGATGGCATCGCTGACCGGGCTCAGAACGGGGTCGGGCCAGAGGAACGGAATGAAGAGGGAGCTGGCGGCCAGTCCGCCGAAGACAGCGATGGGCACCAGGGGAAACAGGAAGGAGGTCTGGTCCGGCACGAGAATTTCCTTCCCGAAGAGGCGTCTGAGATCCCGGTAGGGTTGAAGGATTCCTGCGGGAGACCTGTTGGACAGAGCGGCGCGGCAGACTGCGATCCATCCGTAGAGGACGGGGGCGAAAAGTACGGCAAAGAGGAGCTGGGCGCCTTCGATGGCGAAGAGGGAAGGAGGGGAGGTCATGCTTACAGCCATCGCAGCAGTGTGAGGAGAAGAAGGAGGGTGATGAAGCTGTAGATCAGGTAGACGGAGATCTTTCCTGTCCGGACCTTTTCAGCCAGGGAGGCGAGCCGGAAAAAAAGATGAAGAATGGGTCGGTAAAGATAGAACCAGTGAGGATCTTCGACCGTCAACTCAAATACAGGATCTTTTTCTTCCGGGTCCGGAAGATGCCGTTTCATGAGAAAGAAATTTGCGAAAAAATGCCGGATCGGCTGACCGAACGAACCCGCCGAATCCTGCATTCTCGGAGTCCGGATATCGTATCCGCAGGTCCATGCCGGTGTCCGTCTCCGGCGGGGCCGGCCGAACCATCGGGAAATTCCCCATCCCAGGGACATAAAAAGGAGGAGCAGGATGAAGAGGATGAGGGGGCTGTAACTGGCAGAGTGACGGGAATCCGGGACAAGCCACAGCCACCCGGAAGACAATGCCGAGTCGGGGAGCGAAAGCCCGGTCATATGAAAGATCACCTGGTCGATCCACCGGAGAAAAAAGGTCGGAAAAAGACCCAGGGCAAAGCACCCGGTGACAAGCCAGGCCATTCCCACCCTTTCGGGAACGGAGGCTTCCCGTGCCTGTCGTGCGCCTTCCGATCGCGGAAGGCCCAGATAGCCGATTCCGAAGAATTTGACAAAACCCATGGCGGCCAGGGCCGATGCCAATACAAGTAATGCCGCTCCAAGAAGGATGATGCTCCGGATAAGTGTTTGGGGAATATCGGAGACCTGAAGGGTCGACTGGAGCAGCAGCCATTCGGAGACGAATCCGTTCATGGGAGGGAGCCCGGATATGGAGAGGACCCCGATCAGGACGAGAAGTCCGGAGACGGGCATTTTCCTAAGGAGTCCTCCCATGGCGTTGAGATCCTTTTTGCCGGAGGCGTGAATCATCGTCCCGGCCCCGAGAAAAAGGAGGCTTTTGAAAAAAGCGTGGTTGATCGAGTGATACAAGGTGGCGGCAAGTGCAATCACACCGGCAACGGGAAATCCTTTTTTCAGGTACAGAACCGAAAGCCCAAGGCCGAGAAGAATGATTCCGATATTTTCTACGGACGAATAGGCCAGAAGCTTCTTTGGGTCGGACTGAAGGAGGGCGTAAAGGATTCCGAAGAGGGCCATGAAGGCCCCGGAAAGCAAGACCGCAACACCCCACTGAAAGAAGATATGCTCCAATCCTTCGAGTCCAAAAAAAACTCGGATCAATCCATAGATCGCGGTTTTGAGCATCACTCCGCTCAAAAGGGAAGAGACGGGTGTGGGAGCGACCGGGTGGGCCTCGGGAAGCCAAACATGAAGAGGAAGGAGGCCGGCCTTGGCCCCGAATCCGAGGAAGCCCGAGAAGAAAACCATGAAGGCAATGGCCGGAGACATCGCTGTTTTGCCCATCGCCTCGAAAGAAAAGGCGGACAGGGAAGGGAACCGTCCGGAGGTTTCATGAGTGGCCAGAAGAGCGAAGGCGACCAGAATCAGAAGACTTCCGAGATGGGCCATCAGGAGGTAAAGGTATCCGGCGTTTCTTACTTCTTCCTGTTCGTCGTCGGTGATGACGAGGAAGAAGGAGACAAGGGCCATGGATTCCCAGGAGAGCATGAAAAGGTAGGCATCATCGGCCAGGACTACACCCGTCATCGTTCCCAGAAAAAGGGCGAGACGCAGGAACATCGCTCCGGCCCTCGGTCCGGAGAGAGTTTTGAAGTACCCACCCGAAAAGATAAGAATTCCGGTTGAGGCGCCGCCCAGTAGCAAAAGGAAAAAACTTGACAGGGCATCCAGACGAACATGGAACGGGAGGGAGGGAAGTCCTCCTCCGAGGGTGCTCCGGAGATCGCAGGAACATTCAAGACCCCAAAGGCCCGAAAAGGCTGTGCCCACAGATCCTGCGGCGAGGAGAAGGTAGAAGACCGGCTGGAGCCAGGGTCGGCGTTTCAGGAGGATAAATCCCGACAGGCCCGTCACTCCGAAATAGACGAGCATAAATAGAGCCAAGGAAAGCGGACTGGCGTGAGGCAGCATCAGGCACAATCATTCGTGAAGGTGGATGAACAGGGTTGTTCAATATTATGCACAACCAGTATATCATTTATTGAAGACAGGAATTCAATCCCTGGGGGGTGGGTCAGGAGAGCCTTTTCAAAAAGACTTGAACATCTTTATTGCCTGTGGTAACGATGAGGAAGGAGAAAACGGAGGTCTCAATGAGAGAAGATCCCAGAGAAATACAGCAAAACGAAGTGGCGCGCCAGATCGAGCAGAGCCAGGGACCCATCCCCTGGTGGATGGTGATTCTGATCGTGATCGTGTACTCTACGGCCATCATCCTGAGCCTGCCCATATTGGGCAACCGGACCGGCCAAAACATCAATACTTTTTTCAACGACACCCACACGAGGGGAACGATCGACTTTGGAACGGTCGGTGGAGGAGCCTATCTGGCAGCCGGGTTCTTCGTCATTTACTATGTGTTCATGATTCGGCCAAGACGGAAGAACAGAAAAAATGCCCTTCCTCCTACCGGTTCATAACTGTTGGTCCCGTTCCGAGAAAAAAAAATTCCCCTTCTCCTGTACATTCTTACCTGCCTGACCACCACGGGAGCGGGTGCGCTCCTGTCCGGACATAATCCCTTCTCATCCATTGAAGAATTTCTTTCCGGCCTTCCCTATGCCTTTTCCCTCATGCTGATCCTGACGGCCCACGAAGCCGGGCATTTCCTTGTCGCCCGGAGGTATGGGGTCGACTCCCCGCTTCCCTGGTTTATTCCCGCTCCGACACTTGTCGGAACCTTTGGCGCCGTGATCCGTCTTCCCAGATTGCCGGGAAGAAAGGTGGTTCTTTTCGACATTGCCCTGGCCGGACCGATGGCGGGTCTGGTTCCTTCAATCATCGCACTGGCGATAGGGATTCATTTGTCCGGGAGTCTTTCCGGTCCGGTCACCCCGTCCTCCGGACTCGAGATCGGAGACTCCCTCCTCTTCAAGCTCATGACATCGATTCTCATCCCTCCTCATTCCGGAGAGGCGACCCTGATCCTGTCCCCTGTCGGATTTGCCGGTTGGGTCGGCCTTCTTGTTACCTCACTCAATCTGATCCCGGTCGGGCAACTCGACGGGGGACATCTCTTCTACGCCCTTTTCGGAGCAAGGGTTTTCAGAATCATCCGGTGGGGAATCTTCCCCCTGCTCCTGGTTCTGGGATGGGTCGGGTGGAAAGGATGGTGGGTCTGGGCTCTTCTTCTTTTTGTCATGGGACCACAGCACCCTCCTGTGGCGGATCATGAAGAAAGGCTCCCCCGATCGCGGATTGCGTGGGGATGGGCGGCGATTCTGATCGAAATTCTTATTTTCGTTCCGGTTCCTCTGCGCATTCACTGACCGTCTCGATCATCCACTCGTGAATCCGCCCATTGCTTGCCACAATGACGGGAGCTTCAAGCCGGAAGGGCCCCCCGGATCCATCGGTCACCTGCCCTCCTGCTTCCCGGACGACAAGAGATCCCGCGGCGGTATCCCAGGGAGCAAGGTTCATCTCCCAGAAGCCATCCAGAACCCCCATGGCGACGTGGCAAAGGTCGAGAGCCGCGGAACCGGAACGGCGGATCCCCTGGCATTTTCTTGAAAATCCCTCGAATGTTTTCATGTTTCTGAGGCGGGGAGTGTCGGCATGGGAATAGGAAAATCCCGTGGCGAGAAGGCTTCGGCCCGGCTCGGATTCCGTCGACGGGGAGATGGGCTCCCGGTTTAGCGTCGCTCCACAGTTTTTGACTGCTTCGAAGGCGAAGTTCCTGAGAGGGTCGAAGACAATCCCGTAGAGAATGTCCCCGGCTGACTCAAAGGCGATGGAGATGGAGAAGAAAGGATAGCGGTGGGCATAGTTCGTCGTTCCGTCGAGGGGGTCGATGACCCAAAGATTCCGCGAGGGATCACCGGAACGAGACGCCCCACTTTCCTCAGCCAGAATGCTATGGTCGGGAAAGGCGGACAGGATGGAATCGATGATAGACCGCTCCGACGCCAGGTCAATTTCCGTCACCAGATCGATGCGGCCCTTGAATGCGACGCTGATAGTCCGGGTCATGCCTTCTAGGAGGATCGCGGATGCCCCGGACACCGCCCGCCTCGCTGTTTCCTGAATTTTTTCAAGAAATCCCAAGTCGGGAACAAAGGGCGTGTCCGGGACGCTGGCCGGTCGGGTGAATCGTGAATCGTTCATGAACGGTTCCTTTCATAGAGGATGGGGATAATCGGGGAATTCATCCCAAGCAGGGTATCAGATTCCATGCAAAGGGGCTCCTTAAGGAAGGGGCTATCCATAGACCTCCCAGTTGTATGATAATGGATAAGATGGCGGTTTGGTTTTTTCCGGAGGGCAATCAATCATGTTCGTGACAATCACATTCATCCGGTGGCTTCATCTCGTGGGTGCAGCAGCGCTGGTGGGGGGAATGGTCCTTCAGCTTTTCGTCGTCAGTCCCCTTCTTTCCTGGGTCGACCCGGCAATTCGCGGAAAGCTCGCCAAGAAGGCGACAGATTTCTATCTTCCCGTATTCTGGGTGAGCCTTTCCCTGTTGATCATGACAGGGGCCTTCGTCATCTTCGACCGGCTTGTTTCTCTGGAAAACATGGTCTTTCCCTACAAGAATTCCTACGAGACCTTCTGGCTTCTGAAGCTGAGCTTTGTGGGAGGAATCGCTCTCCTGGGCATTCTCATCGCCCGGATGTCCGGAGAGATCCGGACGACCACCCAGAAGCAGATCTCCTCCGGACCGGACTCCGAAAAGGCCGCCAGGCTGGAAGACCGGAAAACCCGGCTTCGCCAGACTGTTGGGCTTCTCCGGAACCTGAATGTTGTCCTTGGGATTTTCGTTCTTCTCTGGGCGGCCGTTCTTCAGAATATTTTCGGTCTGTTGATTCTCCGGTGATATCTCCATAGCGGAACCATTCCGACCTTTTTTGCCACGTTACCGTAAAGAGAGGAGTTTTCTTGGCCTATTTTTTTAAGAAATCGGATCGTTCGAAAAGTCACATCGATCGCAAAATTCCGACAACAATGGCCACGCAGCATCCGGACAATGCCGCCGCCCCCTACTGGAAGCCGAATCATGAGCCCTTCATCAGTACCCTCGATGAAATCGAAGAGTGCTATCGGAGCTATATCGACATCGGATGCCAGGAATACATGTGGGATTGGGAAGGTAAATATGTCGACGAAGGCGTCGTCGAAAAACTGTATTCGACCCATTACGACTACTTCAAGGAAAACCAGATCGGCAAGGACGTCTTCCTGACCTTCCGGCTTCCCAATATCTGGTACGAGAAAGAGTACCGAATTGCCCGGGCCTACATCGGAATCCTGACCTTCGAGGATCTTGCACGGGACTTGAACCTCAAGACCCCTCCTGTTTTCGAGGTCATTCTTCCCATGACCGACGAAGGACAGAAAATGCTCTACCTCCAGCAGACCTTCCGCAAGATCGCAAAGCTCAAAAGCCAGGTCTTCGACGAGGAGGGAACGGTCAAGGACTCCTCTTATCTTCAGGTGATTCCCCTGGTGGAAGGGGTGTCCGAACTGACACTCTCCCGGAAAATCCTCCACGACTATGTCGATCTCCATTCCAAGGAGTACGGGACAAAGCCGCATTACCTGCGCCCTTTCATCGCCCGTTCCGACCCGGCTCTCAATGCGGGAATCGTGCCTGCGACAATTGCCGCCAAGGTCGCCCTTTCCGAATATTTCAAGTTCGAAGAAGAGACAGGAATTCCCGTCTACCCCATCATGGGGGTCGGGTCCCTTCCTTTCCGGGGAGGTCTTTCCCCCTGGAATGTTCCCCATTTCATCGAAGAATATCCGGGAGTCCGGACGGTCACTGTCCAGTCTGCCTTTCGATACGACTACCCCCAGGAAGATGTCAAGGAGGCGATCAATCTTTTGAACCGATCCCTTCCTGGAACCATCCCCCTTGCCTACACCCCCGAAGAGGTCTCGGCAGGGGAGCGCCTTGTCAACATTTTCTCGGAACATTACCAGAAGACGATCGAAGAGGTGGCCGATGTCATCAACCGCGTCTCCTCGACGATCCCGCCCAGGCGTGAACGGAAACTGCACATTGGCCTGTTCGGGTACTCCCGGGGTATCGGACAGAAGCATCTTCCCAGAGCGATCGGATTTACCGCCTCCCTGTACTCTCTCGGAATTCCTCCAGAGCTCATCGGGACCGGACGGGGCATCGCCCAGGCGATTCGCGAAGGTGTGAACGAGCCTTTGTCACTCTTCTATCGTCGATTGAAGGATGACATGCAGGATGCCGGTCATTTCTTGAACAAAGAGAACCTTTCCTTCCTTGCCTCGGAAGATCAGGCATGGGCATCGGTTAAGGAAGACATCGATCTGATCGAGGATTTCTTCAAGATTGAACTGGGTCCGGTGACCGTCGACCACTATCTTCATCGGAATTTCGTCTCGAGCATTTATTTTCTGATGCAAGAGGAAAAGGACTTTTCCGACTATCTCCTCAAGGCCGCCTTGCTGCGGCATTCCCTCGGATAGGGATCGGGAGAGACAGTCAATAAAATGGTTTAATCAGGAGCGGATCAATTTGGCCAAGTCCCTGGAAAAGCGTCTTGTATTAAAAATATTCATGCCGGCTCTGGTGCTTGTCGTCATTTCATGGGTCCTCTACACCGTGAAGGACCCTTTGATGAAGGGGGCCGCTCTGGTGGCCCTTATCTTTTTCATCTCCTTTGCCGTTTTTATTCTTCGGAAACAGTGGCAGGAGCGGGAAGATTTCACGGTTCCTGTCTGGCTGTTCGTGGTTCTGATCGGTATCCTCATTACGTTTCTGACCCTGGTCGGGCTCCTGCCGATCGTGACAATGTTTACGAAGCCTCCCTCGCAATATCCCTGAAAACGGGGTCCTGTGTGACATTTTTTCCACAATGACGGGCAAATTCGAGACACTTTTCCTGTCCCCTCTCCTCTTCTGCCGGTCGGGGAAAATAAAAAAACCTTTATTGGCATGCGTTTTTTATTTTCTCTGAATTTAGCACGGATATTGCTTTTCAATCCTAAGAGGAACGGCCTTGTCCTATTTGGATGATTCAGGAATGTGATCAAGAAGCGAGGAGTCGGAATGAGATTTCAAAGAACTCTGAAGAAGTCGGTGGAGATAAAAGGAACAGGCCTTCATTCCGGGCGCGAGGTGACTCTCAGGCTTCATCCCGCTCCCGAAAATCATGGCATTGTTTTCCACAGATCCGATCTCGGGAGTGTCTATATTCCTGCCCATGTGCGTTTTGTTTCCTCTGAGAAGTCAACCTTGTCGACCGTCTTGTACGATGGCCAGGCAACGGTCCAGACTATCGAGCATTTGTTGTCCGCTCTTAACGGTCTGTATCTTGACAATGTCATCGCCGAAATTGATGGAGCCGAACTTCCGATCCTCGACGGATCGGCCAAGAATGTCCTCGCATCGATACACGAAGCGGGGATCGTAGAGCAGAAAAAACCGCAAAAATATTATCGCGTGAATCGTTCCCAGGAATTTGTGTCCGGCACAAAATACCTGAAGGCCGAACCATCGGACCGTTTTGAGGTGGACTACGAGATCGATTTCGGTCCCGGTCTTGTCCAGAGGTTTGTTTTTGTTCTGGGTGAAGAGTCCTACGGTTCCGAAATTTCGAAGGCCAAGACCTTTTGCTTTGAGTCGGACATTCAGAAGATGCGCTCCATGGGCCTCGCCAAGGGAGGCAGTCTTTCGAATGCTCTTGTCATGGGGAAAAACGCCCTGATCAATCCGGAGCAGCAGACTTACCCGGACGAATTTGTGCGCCACAAGATTCTCGATTTTCTCGGGGATGTGAGGCTGCTCGACCGTCCTGTGGTGGGGCGCTTCACCGTGCGCCGGGGGGGGCACGCTTTCCATACGGAATGTCTGCGAGCCCTCTGGGAAAGCGGGAATCTTCAGCTGGCCCCGGAGAGGGGTGGAAAAACTTTTTTCACGCAGAGCACATCTCCCGTCGGGGAGACACGGCAAGAGAGCCTTATTCCGCTGGTCCCTTGACTGGTCCTTTCAGGCGCCTTTTCCCCGGGCGAGTGACGGAATGGACACCACCAGAGGGGATTGTCCGATTTCAGTCTGGCAGCCAAGGCGGTAGTCAGGATCGAGCATCATGGCTTTCGCCAGGAAGTCCTCCTTCTGATTTCTGGGAGAAAGCGATTCAAGTCCTTCAAGAATCTTGACCAGGCATGTTCCACACGCCGCATTTCCTCCACAGACAAACCCAAATGTCAGTCCCCGGATTATTGACCCCTGAAGGATGGTCTCTCCCGATGGGATATCCAGCTCGAGATTCCCTTCGAGAATTTTAACAACGGGCATAGGAACAGGCTCCTGATTGTTTGTTTGGAGATCAGTCGGAAAAAATCCCGGATACGACTCCGCGTACGGCCACCGTCGCCGTATCCTTGAAGGTGGCGGGAGCAGATGGAAAAAAGAGTTTTACATACCCTCTGCCCTCTCCTACTCCTTCCCAGATAATCCTTCCCCGGGCGACATCGTAGATTCTGGCAAAGATCCTGACCTGTTCGGCACCTCCGGCTTCTTCCGCCATCTGGATCTGAGTTTCGAGAAGATAACGGACTCCCAAGATCCGCCCTGCAGAATGGGTCGCTTCCAGACCTTTGACGCTGTGCGCAGAAATATGTGGTTCCATCTGGTTCCAGAGGGTCGCCATTGTTGTGTCGTCGCGGATTTTCTGTTCGATGGTTTCCGAATTGACTAGGCTTTTCGCGGGAATTTTTTTTGCAATCATTCCGTTGAGAAGACCGGATATGGTATGGGCGTCGCTTTTTGAGGCGTCCCCTTCAACGGTCGGGAGGATTGCCAGGCCCTGACGGGAAAGAGAGGAGGAAGAAAAGCCGTCAATCGAATAAATTTCCGTGGAAAGGTTGTTGATTGAATCGGCGCAAGATGCAAGAAACAGGAGCATGCCAAAAAACACAACATCAAGAATTCGGTGTTTCAGGATCATCTTTTTTGTCCATAAGTTGAGAGAAATCCATATTGGGCGGGGTTTTTTTGAGAATGTTTTCTTTGACGAAAATCGGAACCTGACCCCGGATGGCAATGGAAACCGCGTCACTTGGACGGGAATCGATGGCGAATTCAGAGTTCTCCGAAAGAAGATGCAGGGAGGCAAAATAGGTTTCACCGTCTATTTTGTTTATTACGACGGAAAGAAGTCGCACATTGATCGAATTCAGGAGTGAAATGAAGAGGTCATGAGTCTGCGGGCGGTCCGGTTGCGAGCGGGCCAGTCCCATGGAAATAGCCTGAGCTTCAAAGGGGCCGATCCATATCGGAACGGTCCATTCTTTCTTCTCATCCTGGAGAATGAGAACATAAGACTGATTCGTGGCGTCGAAAAAAATTTCATGTACAAAAACCTGTGTCATATGATGCTCCTTTTGCCAGAAAGGCAAACATTTCGGCGGTTGCAGCCTCCTCCTTTATTCTAGCACCTGGGCCTCCCTTTCGAAACCCGAAAATTCTCTCCGAGAAATGGAGAACGGTCGAAATGTTTCAACGGTTAAAAACAACAAGAAGGTTGTATTTAATGAATTATGTAAAATGTTTCATTCTGCCGACCATTGTTTTCACTAAAATGTTTCACTCTTGAAACAAGTAAAAATAAATGATAATGTGAGAAAGCGGAACCTTTCCGCGACGGATTTGGAAATATTTTTTAATCATTTGGTATTCCGCCTGCATTTCCTGTTTAAAGCAGGAGCGAGTTCTCCTGCCAACATCCTGGAGGTTATGATGAAGAATGTCTCGGATCGTGGAGAATCGAAGGGTTTTATGGCAATTGCAATGGTTGTCGGTCTGGTGTTCGGTCTGATTTTCGTTTTTGACCATATTGCCGGCCTTCAAAATCACTGGGCAGGGTCATTCTGAGGATTTTTTTCGGAAATTCGTAAAGTCAGAACAAAAAAAGGGGCCTATTCGCCCCTTTTTTTGTTCTGACGATACTGTCCCTCTTCACGGCTCATGAGAGGGATTTCCACCGGGGCTTCCCGTAGAAATGGGCATCAACGGATCGTGGAGCCCTGTCTCCGGTTCCTCCGAGGAGGTCTCGATAAGAACCAGCCCGGAAGCTTCCTGAGTTGAGAAATCGGAAAGGACTGGCTCCTCATCCTTTCTGTCAACGTGCTCGGCCGTAGAAAATTCCGGCATGAAGCCCTCCTTGATCTTTTCCCAAAGATTTTCGAGAGCGACAAATGTCGCGCCTCTCTTTGTACTTCCCGTCCCTTTCTCCAAAAGCAGACCCTTGAGAAAGATTCCCATGACAAAGCATTTTTGATGGGAAGGCCCGGATTCCTCGATCAGCGCGATATCGGGGTTCTGGGAAAAATTTTGCTGGGCCCACTTCTGTAAGAGCAATTTGTAATTAGGGGGATTTTTGCCTTTTTCCCGTCCACGGACGACCACTGTTTCGGTCGGGGGGGCGGGGCGTTGTGTTTCCCGCGGTGCAGCGGCCTCGATCGACCGAAGAATGTCCTGAAGAGGCTGGGCAAACCATGGAATAAGGACCTGACGAGCCGTTTCAAGCCCATATTCGACATAGATGGCCGCTGCGAGCGATTCGAAGGTGTCGGCGAGAAGGGACTGGTTTTCCCGCTCACCTGATGAATGGCTGCCCTTACCCAGAATCATGTACGATCCCAGATCCATGCGACGCGCAATTGAGGCAAGGGTCTGGGTGCTGACAATCGTCGAAAAAATCTGGCCGACCTCGCCCTCTGTTGCCAGGGGCCAGGTATTGAGAAGATATTCGCTGACAATGAGTCCGACCACCCGGTCTCCAAGAAATTCAAGACGCTCATAGTTTGGTATGGGCTTCTTCTTGCCTCGCTCATGAGAGGCTGAACGATGGGTCAGTGCCTCTTCGATTCGGAGGCTTTCCTTGAATGGAAGTCCGAGCATCCGGATCAGTGTGTCCGAAGATTTGGGCGTATTTACCGATCGGACATCTCCCAACGGAACCCCCAGTTCTAGAATCTCACCGATTCGTAAAAACCGCTTGAATTGTCTGAAAAAGCGGAAAACAGTCAATGTTGGATGGAGATTGCTTCC
>JAYWMN010000024.1:0-34907 GCA_035873205.1 Nitrospirota bacterium | reverse complement strand
ATGGCCCGGTCGACCCAGACGATGGTTCCCCGGAAATCTCCCCACTCGAGCATGCGGGTCATGTCGGAGACAATCCGGACGACCTCGACTCCATCGGCGGCCAGGATGTCGGCCCATCCTTCGGAATCGGAGGACTCCAGGGAAAAACCGTCGGAGGTCGAAAGAACATATCCGGTCAGATGCCGGCTCATGCGGGAAGAAACCAGCGAAATGATTCGTTCCGGAAGGGAGTCGTCAATAGAAGGTTTTCCCGTATCGACTCTCGAAGGAGTTGGCATGGGTTTTGAAAAAACGGCCACAGGCTCGGGTTTCGGGGGGGCCGGCTTAACTTCCTCGTGAAAGGTCGGTTCCGGCATGACGAAAGGCTCCTTTGGCGGTTCAGGGACAGTCCGGGCGAGAGGTTCAGGAACCGGTTCTTCGGCGGGAATTTTGCGAAGGGCCATCCTGACTGCCCGGATTTTCTGGGGAAGGGTCTGGCTGTCGGGGTCTTTCTGGAGGGCGCTTTCGTAGACGGAGAGGGCATCCTCCGAATGACCCTGATCGAAGAGGAGGTCTCCCATTGTTTCGGTCTGGGGAAGCCCGGGTTCTTTTTTCTCGGACTCTTCCACGGAGGAGGAAACAGGAACCGGTGTTTCTTCTTCCCGGGGAGTCTCCTGTAATGCGGGTTCTTCCGGGAACGCCGGTTCCGGCACAGGTTCGGGCTCCGGTTCCGGAAGGAGATCGGCGGGCACCTCTTCGGGAGGAGCCCCGGAAACCTGGATATCGACCTCTTCGGCGGGAGATTCCGGCTCCGGGACCGCGGAGATAGAAGGGGGAACCGGCATCGGCTCCACCGGAACAGCCTGGACCGGTGCTTCTTTCTGTTTCTGTGCGACGGTCTGGACCGGAGGAGCGGGGGCGGGCTCGGCTTTTTCCCTTGAAGAGATGACGGACAGCAATTCTACCATTTCCGGGTCATTGGGAGACAGGGAGAGGACGGAGTTGGCGGACGTCCTTGCCTCGGAGAGCCGGTCCTTTTCCGTGTAGAGATATGCCAGATTCTTGAGTGCCAGAAGGTTGTCGGGAATTGTCCTGTTCACAAACTCGAACTGTTCGATCGCCTTGTCGGCGTCCCCTTCCTCTCTCAAGAGCCTGCCGTAGGTAATGCGGGCTGCAAGATAGTAGGGGTAATACTCCTCGCCGTTTTTCAGAAGCTCGATGGCTTCGGAACGGCGGCCCGCTTCGATATAGGCTTCGGCCAGTTGAAGGAAGGACCGGCTCTTCGGATTGGCCTTGATACGCTCTTCCAGAACCTTCAGTTCATCCTGATTCATCCAAAGTCCATCTTTATGAAAGGTCGACAGTCCACCGGGGAAGGATTCATTTTTTTTACGACAAAATGGCAAGATCGGGCTGTATCCTAGCAACAATAAACGATCATTGCAAGGAAACGGAAAGGAGGGAGGAGTGCGCAAAGTCCGATGGGGGTCGGAACTCCCACCAGATGAGGGAGAAAAAGCAATTGGACAGCCCTTCCCTCTTCCGCGGGGAAGAGGGGTCTCCCGCCTGATCCTCCAGGGAAGAAGAGGCAAGAGATTTTCCTTCGTTTTTCTCGTCCGAACTGCCAGGATCCTGATCTCTGCCGATACGGGATTGGACCCATCCTTTTGGGCAATCGCCGCGTCGACCGAACAGGGGACCCCGTCTTGAGAGAAAAGGGAGGAGGGGGTTTTTGTCCTCTCCTCGGTCGATCTTCTTGCCGTTTTTGTGTTTCAGGTTTTATTAAGAAGTTTCCCGAGGGGGATCCGGTCGAGAATTTTTCTGGCGATGGCCGATTTGGTCTGGCGTTCGATCCTGTCGAATGTCCCGTCGGGAAAGACAAGTGTAACGGCATTATCGGTGGACCCGAATCCGGTGTCCGGATTGGAGATGTCGTTGGCGACGAGAAGGTCGACATTCTTTCGCCGGCACTTGGCGAGGAGCTGGTCGTGGTCGAGGATCGATTCGGCCGCAAATCCGATGACGAACTGTCCGGGTTTTTTCGATTCTGCCAGTCCCTTCAGGATGTCCGGATTTTCGACAAGCTCCAGAGTCCAGTTTTTCCCGTCCTTTTTTTTCTTCTCCGTCTTCGTGGCAGTCGGACGATAATCGGATACAGCCGCCGCCATGATCAGAACCTGATGCGCCCCGAACTGGTCCCTCAGGACTTTTTCCATCTCCATGGCCGTTGAAATCGAATAGAGTTTCGCTCCCGGAGGAGGGGGAAGGGAGGTGGGGCCGGACACCAGCGTAACCCGTGCTCCCAGATCCGACGCCGCTCTGGCCAGGGCATCGCCCATCCGGCCGGAAGAGCGGTTGCCGATGAACCGGACCACATCGATCGGTTCGATGGTCGGGCCGGAGGAGATCAGAATCCGGAGGCCGGCAAGGGGTTTTGGGCCGCCTCGGGGTCCACGGAGTGTTTCGAGGACGCGGGAGAGAATGGTGTTGGTGTCGGCCATGCGCCCCAAACCGGTTTTACCGGAAGCCAGGGGTCCGTTCTCCGGCTCAATCTCGATGACGCCTCTTTCTGCGAGGGTTTTTCTGTGGCCGACCGAAGCGGGATGACGGTACATGGCCTCTTCCATTGCAGGAGCAATAAAGATCGGAACGGTCGCCGAAAGAGCGATTGTCGACAGAAGGTCATCGGCCAGGCCCAACGCCATCTTCGCGATGAAATCGGCCGAGGCCGGAGCGATCAGAAGGGCTTCGGCCCCTTCAAGGAGGGAAAGATGCCGGACCCCCCCTGTATCGGAAAGGGAGGGATTTCGTTTGGCAAACAGATCGGTCATGACAGGATGGCCGGAAAAAACTTCCGCTGTCAGAAGGGGGAAAAAAGACCGGGCGTTCCGGGTCGCCGCCACCCGTACCGAAACTCCCGCCTCGTCAAACCGACGGATCAGGTCGAGAGACTTGTAGGCGGCGATGCTGCCGGTGATCCCAAGAATGATCCGGGGAGAAGCGCCATTCAATCGGGCTAGATCTCCTTGTCCTCGTCGAAGGTGTCGTCTTCGGACGTATCCGGCGCCACATGGGAAGAGTCCTCCTCGTAGACGCTGACATCGGCGCGGATGGCTTCCGTCGATTCCCGGGAATATCCCCGGGAGAGGGGGAGGTAGTCATCGTGTCTCAGGGAGGCTTTGAGTGTTTCCCGGTGCTTTTGCTCCGCTATGACTGCGGCCGGACCGGTCATGATCCGGACTTTTTTGAACAGGATTTCGGCCAGTCCGATCGTCGTTTCCTTGTGGAAAGGCCATTCCTGTGAAGGCGGATTCCCTTCCATGATCTGTCGGGTGCGCTTTGCCGCGGCGATGACAAGCCGATAGCGGCTGTCGATGACATCATCTTTGTATTCGATCGGTTGGGAAATCAGATCCATCATGGTCGTTCTCCATAAGATTGGTCGTTCAAAAAATGTGGATGAACCGGCGTCGCAGGGCATTCCCGCCTTACCCGGTCCAGGGGCTTTGCCCGTTTCCCGTGAAACCGGACAAGAATTCTTTCTCCATATAGTCAAGAAGTCCGGATTTTCTGTAGTGCTCTGCCCGAATGATGGCCAGAAGATCCTGGGAGGTCCGGTCGAACTCCCTGTTGATGAGAAGATAATCGTATTCATTATAGCTGTTAATTTCATTTTTTGCGCGATCGAGGCGTTTCCGGATGGTTTCAGGGGAGTCCTGCGCCCGTGCGGAGAGACGTTCTTTCAGAACTTCGTAGGAAGGAGGAAGAATATAGACCGAGATGCTGGGAATTCCGCTTTGTCTCATGGTCCGTGCTCCCTGGATGTCGATGTCGACCAACACGTCCTTGCCTTGGGCAAAGGACTTGTCGATCGGAGCGCGGGCCGTTCCGTAATGGTTTCCATAGACCTCTGCTGTTTCGAGAAAACTTCCCGAGGCTTTCATTTTCTCAAATTCGGCGAGGCTGACAAAACAATAGTCCACCCCGTCGATTTCTCCGGGCCGGGGGGGACGTGTGGTATAGGATATCGAGTAGGTGATCCAGTCGACCAGAGAGGAGACCCTTCGGCAAAGACTTGTCTTTCCGGCTCCCGAGGGAGCCGACACGATATAGAGCAGGGGTTTTCCAAGATCTGGAGGAACAATGTACCAGTCCGGACTCCGGTTGTCTGTCGGATTTTTCATACGGCCATTTTCCTGGGCAGTGTCCAAAAGGGATCCCTCTTCTACTCGGAGTGTCAGGCTCCGGAATTACTCAAGATTCTGAATCTGCTCCCTGAAGCTGGAAAGAGTATTTCGTATTTCCATCGCCGGCTGGAAAAGATCGGAAGAGGGTTCCTTGGAAATAAAGGTCGTCAGTTCCCGGTTCATCTCCTGGGCCAGAAAATCGAGAGAGCGCCCGAGGAGCCCTCCCTTTTCCATCTCCCGTTCAGTTTGGGCAAGGTGGATGTGGAAACGCTTCCATTCCTCTTCATTGTCCTTCTTGGCAAGGTAGAGAAGGGCCTCTTCTTCGAAGCGTTTTGTCTGGTCCCCTTCGATTTCTTTCAGGTAAGACTTCATCCGGTCAAGAAACTGGCGACGGATTTCCTTCCTGGCCCCCTTTCTCCGGGCTTCGATCTGATCCGCAAGGGTCCGGATCCTCGAGAGGAAGGAGATGAGAAGGAGGCGAAGTTCCTGACCTTCACGGGCTCGGGACAGAGTGAGGAACTCCAGGGCCGCCGCGAAATCGCCAAGGGCTGTTTTTTCATCAAGCACGGGCTGTTCGGTAAATCCGTCCAGGGAAATCATCTGGAGAATATGCCCGATCTGGACTTCCTGGGACAGGCCCAGGTGCTGGTTCAGGAGGGTCAGGTCCCGGTACGCCTTGATGCTTTTTTCGAGATAGGAGTTCAGCCGTTTTCCCGAACCCTCCTCCCGGTGGACGTAGATGTCGATCCTTCCCCGGCTGATCCTCTGTGAGACCATCTTTCGAAGTGCCGGCTCGAGTCCCTCCCATTCGGACGGAATCCGGCAGACGACCTCGAGGGAGCGATGATTGTAGGACCTGAGCTGAATCCGGTATCCGTGTCCCGTAACGGACTCGGCGTATCCGGTCATGCTCGATGCGGGCCCGGAGAGAGGCTGGGTCATGAGGAAACGCCTTCCATTTTTGACATGAGGCCGCTTGTCATTCGGTCGAGATGGTCTGTTCTGTCTGCTGGGACTCGGGAATAATCCTGATGAAGCGTTCTGTCAGGTCGGACAGACGGATGCCATGGACCCAGTCCGCCTCGTCTGTTTGACCCGAATGACGGAGTTCCGATTCATACTCTCCCAGAAGCCGGTTGACGGCTTCCGTGTCGACGGGAAGAAGTTTTGAAAGAACCACCTTCGCCCCTCGTGCAATCCGGCGTTTGACAGCCGCAAGGTCGAACCCGAATTCGGGCTGGGGCATGAGATAGACCGATCCTCCGGTCATTCCGGCACAAATCCACGGCCCGGGGTCTCCCAGAACAATGGCCCGGCCATTGGTCATGTATTCGAAGGCAAAACCCTTGAGGTTCGCGCGAAGGCCGAGATGTCCGACTCCGTCATCGACCATTCCGGTGATTCTTCCTCCGATTACGACATCGGCTCCGGAAAGACGGATTCCGGCGCGGGAATCGCAGTTTCCCTGAATCAGGAAAAGACCTCCCTGAGCGCCGTAACCCAAGGATTTTCCAACCGATCCATCGACGTACTGTCCATTCTGGTTCCGGGATTTGAGCACGACGACCCGTCCTCCGATCGAGCTCTTCCCCACCCCGTCCTGAGCCCCTCCCATGACGTGGATTGCCATGTTTTCCTTCATGAAGGAGGCCATGCCGTTGCCGGCGATAGACCCGTTCCCGAGAGTAATGGTCACCGGAGGGTGGGACGGGGCTTCCCGGTGCAGTGTTCCGGAGAGATGAGTCCCGATGTTCCGGTCCTGCGAGTTGACCGATTCGACATTTAAAGAGACCGAAGTCGGATGTTTGCGGAGCTCCCGGAAGACCTCTTCGGTAATTTTTTCCGTCATCGTGACATCGGTCGAACCCCCGATTCCGCACACTCCGGCAATATCGAGGTCATAAGGCAGGGGGTTCAGGAGACTCGTCAGATCCAATCGGTCAAAATGGCGCATCTGGGCCAGATATCCGGTATTTCCCACGATGGACTGGGCGTTGTTGATCCCGAGGGTCCCCAGAACCCTTCGGAAATCCTCACCCATCCCGCGGAAGAAATGAACAAGCTGCCGGACTGCGAATTCGTAGTCCCGGGGGACGAAGCGTTTCAGACCGTGCTTCACCGCGTCCTCTTCCGTTTCTATCTGGGTTGCGATACCGACATGGCAGGTGTCCGTCTGGCACTCGCGGCAGATGGTACAGCCGATCGCCACCATCGGAAGGGTGGCAAACCCGACCCGGTTGGCACCAAGGCACATCATCTTGATCACATCGAGCGAGGATTTGAGTCCTCCGTCTCCCCACACCTCGACCTGGTCCCTGAGACCGGCAGACAAGAGGGCGCGGTGAACTTCGGAGACTCCGATCTCGACCGGAAGGCCCACGTATTTCAATGCGTGAATTCGGGCCGCTCCCGTTCCCCCATCATAGCCGCTCACCGTGATAATGTCCGCCCCCGCCTTGGCGATCCCGATCCCGATCGTTCCGACACCCGGAATGACGGGAATCTTGACGATGATCCGGGCTTTCGGGTTGGCGCTCTTGAGTTCGGCGATGAGCTGCGCCAGATCTTCGATCGAGTAGAGATCGTGATTGTTGGAGGGAGAGATCAGGTCAACCCCGGGATTGGCCTTTCTGGCCCGGGCAATCTTCTGGGACACCTTTCTTCCGGGAAGATGTCCCCCTTCGCCCGGTTTTGCTCCCTGGCCGATCTTGATTTCGAGAAGGTTGGAGGAGTTGAGGAGGCGGATATTGACCCCAAATCGTCCGGAGGCGATCTGCTGCCCCCGGCTCTTCGGATATTTGCCCAGAAGATCCAGAATCTCTCCTCCTTCTCCGTTCAGGGAGAGAATGCCCAACTGTTCTGCCGCTTCCGCGTAGGAGCGGTAGGCGACCTCGCCCTGGGATCCGAAGGACATGGAACTGATGACAAAGGGATAGGCCTGTTCCAGAACCGACACATCGACCTGATCGGAAGGGAGCGGCGTTCCGTGGGGAACGAGATCCAGAAGGTGGCGGATGGAAATGGGATTTTCCGCTTCGATCCCCGAGAGTTTTTCCTGATATTTGGAATAGGGCTCGTTCGAGTTGGCGACATCTAGGGCGAGCTTCCAGACTTTCGGGTAGAGGTGGAAGACCTTGGAGGACTTGTCCGTTTTGGCCGTCTGGAAGAATTGGGCTCTGGCCCGGGCGTCCGATTCGATCCTGGACCATGTCAGCCCGGATTTTTCGCTCGTAAAAAAATTCGGAGTCGTGAACAGTTCGGAAATCTCGACAGAAAGTCCGATCGAAGACATGAGCCGGCCATAACCCCGCATCTCGTGAATTCCCATCGTCGAGATAATCTTTTCGATTCCTTTCTGGATCGCGGAAATCATCTTGTCGATCCTTTTTTCTTGCTCCTCCTCCGAAAGGGCCGCCTCTCCCTTGCCAGGCAAAAGCACCGATTCGAACATGAGGTATGGACACATGGCGTCAGCCCCCATGGAGAAGTAGAAAATCAGATCGTGGAGATTCCTGAGTGCTCCGCTGTGAACCACGATAGAAAGGGCACGCCGGAGGTTGGGGGATCCGGCGGGGACGGGGGCCTTTCTCAAGGCCCGGTCGATCGTGCTGACGGTCAGGGCCGGCTCGATCCAGACCCGGTCGGAGAGAAGAGCGGAACTGTCGTCGACGACAAGGATTTCGGTCCCGTTCCTGGCGCTGTCGATTGCCTCTTCTCCAAGCCGGGTCAGGGCGTTCTTGAGTGTTTCCCCGTCCTTCATGGTCGAGTTCAGGACACGTATGGCCGATTTTGGAAAATAGCGGGGCAGGTCTTCGAGAAGATAGGTCCCGTGATTTTTTGCGAGAGCTCGATAGCGGCGTCCGGAAAGAGAGAACGAGGTCGACAGATGACCCCCCAGAAGAATGGGCAGGGAGAGGTCCAGTCCCTTCGGAACACGGACCGACTCTCCGAAGTATGGGCGCGGGCCCAGGACGATACGAGGGGAAAAGTGCTCCGATTCCCGTTCGCGGTCGATCGCCGGATTGGTCACGACGGCCACGCTTTCCTTGAAGTAGTCCGGAATATTTTGTCTTTCGGGGTTCAGGGGGGCGAGCGGCCCGTCAAATCCCAGAGAGCCCACGGGATCGATGCCAAGGGATGCCATTCCCGAAAGAAGATCGAGGTCTTCGGTCGCAAATCCGAAGGGATTCCAGAGAGTCGAAACCGACCGTTCGGTCAGGGACTTTTCCTCGGGAAGCCCGAGGAATTCGAGGGCAGTGAGATCTCCCTGGTTGGTTTCATGCTGTGTCTTGCTGATCGCCGGGCGGATCCGTTCGTTGAACCGTTCGAAGAGAGTGTCCTGGATTTCGGGATATTCAAGAATGCGGATGCCGTTCTTTTCGATCAGGATGGCCATCTTTTCACCGGGCGAAAATGGCTTGGGCTCCGCAACCATCTGATGGGCCCGGATGATTCCTCGTTCGGAGGAGAAATAGATAGTGCTTTCCGTTTCGAAACTCCACAGGGGGCGAAGTCCCAGCGCATCGACGGAGAACACCGCTTCGTTCCCGTACCGGGCAATGATGGCGGCCGGTCCCTGGGCCAGAGGCCCAAGGAAACGCCGGTAGAGGAAGTACATGGATTTCCGTTCGTCGTCCAGGGCCGAGATGATGTGGGTCACGGGGGGAAAGAGAATTTCCATGGCCTCGATCAGGCTGAATCCGAACTGGACCATCAGGCCTTCAAGAGTCCGGTCGAGATCCTGGGAGTCGCTTCCGCTTGCGACCGGCGGTATGCCCAGCATGGCTGATTCCCGCCGGAGCTTGTCGATTGTGTTGATTTCCCCATTGTGGCCGAGAACGGAAAAAGGCTGGACTCTTTCGGTCACCGACAGGGTGTTGGTCGAATACCGGCTATGCCCGAGAACGAGTGTCGCCTGGCATTGCGGGTCCTGAAAATCGAGAAAATAGTCCGCCAGGATGAAGCTCGTTCCCTTGACCTTGTATACGACAACGGTCGGTGACAGGGAGGCCACATGGAGAATTCCGTCCCTCTCGAGTCTCGTTCGTGCCCAGAAGGAAGCGTGAAGGGGAGGGGTGTGGGGAGGGGCGAGAAGGGCGACCTGCCAGAAATGGGGCTGGTTGTCCGGAAAAGGAGTGACGCGCTTCGGCAGGGTCTGACCCCGCCGGATCATCAGGACCTCGAACCCTTCTTCCTTGAAAATCCTTTGAATGTACCGGGCCTCGTTGTCAGGATGGTCTCCCCGCAGATAGAGGTGGGCTGCGACGAACCGGGGATCGTCGACCAGACCTTCCTCCACCCCTTCCTTGACGAGCCATCGACGCCACAAGGGCTTCGGAATGTCCATCTGTATTCCGCATCCGTCCCCTTCATTTCGGATCTGCCCCGCGCGATGTTCCATTTTCTGGAGACCTTCGAGAGCTTCGTGAAGAAGGCGATGGGCCGATCGCCCGTTTTTCGAAAGAACGGCGATGACAGCACAGCTGTCCCGCTCCTGATCGGCAAACGTGCCAGTCAGGCTGCGGATCTCGCCTCCGGGTTTCTTGGCTTGGGGCATTTCCGCTGGCCCGGAAGGCCGGACGGGGATGTGTGACGGATGTTTTTTCATCTCGGGAACCTATGCAGGACTGAGTGTGGGAAAAATTGTCGTGTCACTATCGGGAATAAATGTCATTTCTACCTTAAGATTGAGACCTAATCTGTTGATCATGGCCAGGGTCTCCCTCCGTCGGAAGAACCGGAGACAGCTCGTCCGTGTTTATCACGAAATTATACTAGAGGAGTTTTTCCTGTCGCAACTTTTTCACTCGATCCCGCGATTTCTGGAATCGATGCCCACGCTTTTCCGGGTGAATTCGGCAAAGGAAACATTTTTATGGGGTATACTCGGTTCACCCGTGAAACACAGGGACCTCTTCTCTGAAAAACCTAAGGGGGGGATCCTGTCGGTTTTTTCTTTTTTTCCCGCTAGAATATATTCGGGAGGGGAGGAGGACCATGATCCGTTTCGACCGTCATCGGGCCTTGGGGTATCTCGACAGGTGCCGCACTCCCGAAAACGGGTACTGCCATTTTCTGGACCGGGAAAGCGGGGTTGGTTTTCCCAACGTTGCGGATACCTATTGGGCCCTGGCCTCCTACCGCTTTCTGGAATCCGAACCTCCGCACCGGTCCGCAACACTCGGGTGGCTCCGGAACGGATTCGAGCAGAACAAGACTCTGCACACGTCTCCCTATCTTTCCTGGGCGCTGGCGTCCCTTTGTCTCGCTGGCGACACCCTTTCCGAGACTGACCGAAATCTTCTGGCAAAGGAAACGGAGAACCTTCTGGACGAGCGGGTTCCGAATTTCGAAATCCCCTCTCTCCTTGGAGACCTCGGGGCGATCTTCTCCGTTCGTCTTCGCCTCGGACATCCTCTGACGGAACTCGAGAAAAATCTTCTGGAAAGGCTTCTGGCCCAGGAGAAATCCATTCCGGGAGCCCTGCCACTTCCGGAGCTCCAGAACCGCCGCTTTCTCGAAACTCTTGTAAAGGGGTCATCGACACCGCCGGAGGGTACGGGGGACCTTCCGTACAGGCACCGCGTATTTGGCTACACCCTCGTCCCCGGCACGTCCCGCTCCGATCTGTTTGTCCTGAGATCCGGATTCCTGATGCGGCAGGATCCTCTCTCAAGGTCGGAGTTCGAAAAACTGAACAGTCTGATCGTTCTTTGTCAGAGCAGGGAAGGAGGGTTCGGACCGGTAGGGGGGGCGATCCCGACTCTGGAAGCGACCTGTGCGGCTCTTTATCTGCTTCTCGTTCTTCTTCCCCGATTTTTCTCTCCTGCCGGCAGAGAGGGGATCTGTCTTCCGCCTGTCATGGGGGAGATCGGGGCATGGTAGGGAGATGACAAGGCCGCTGCCCGAGGATGATGCAGAAAATCAGGACCCCGGAAAGTCTGCCAGAATATCCGGCAGGAAGAAGGCGGACCGGTCTCATTTTCCGGAAACGGAGCGAGTCAAAGTGGAAAAACTTGTCCCAAGCCTGTTTCTTCCGATGTACCGGCAGAAATCGGCTCTGTATACCGAATATCTTCTGAAAATGCTTTCCTTCGAAAAATCGCCCCTTCTTTTCCTTTTCGAGAGCCATGTCCGGCTCATCTATACAACGATGGTCCTGGAGGCTGACAAAGAGGGCGCTACGATCCTGCTCGACGCGCTCCATCCCGACACGGGAAACAGCCATCTCGTTCCGGGAACCAAGGTTGTCTTTTTCGGGAAGCTGAAAGGGATCGATACGGGATTCCGGGCCACAATCCTGGAGCAGAAGGCTGTGTCGGCGGAAAGATCCGTTCTTCTGAGCTTCCCTTTCGAGACCTACTACCTTCAGCGACGCTCGTCTCTTCGTGTTCCGCTTCCTGTCGATCTTCCCCCGGTCTGTCTCAGGAAAACCAATGGTCTCATGGGGGAGGTCCGTCCCGTCGACCTTGGCGGCGGGGGGCTTCGGGTTCTTCTTCCCGAGAAAAAACCGAACGGAGACCTCAACGAGACCTTCGATGTCGGTGATCTTGTCCTGATCGAAATGATTGCATTCGAGGAGTTTCTTCTCCCTCCCCTGACAGGGAGGGTCGTCCACCGGGAACACGCCGGACGGGATGCGGGAGGAGATCTTCAGGGCCTGGGGATCTCCTTCGTCGACTTTCCCTCCGCTTATGAGGAGCCCCTTCTCTCCTATGTTTCAAAAAAAGACCGGGAGATGCTTAAAAACCTTCGGTTCGAACCGGGCAGGTGATCGGGCCGGGATTCCCGAGCGTAGTGAACCTGCTCCAGGGCCACTTCCTGGAACTTTCGGCCCGGTTTTCTCAACGATTTCCCCCTTGCCGGACGCTCTCCGTTCCCCGTCAGGAGGGAGGGCATCCGGGAGCCGATGAGACATGACGGGTTTTCCGGATCTTTTGGAGCGGGCGACAGGGTAAGGCGGCGGATGTGTCCGGGTTGGGAGTGTAGCAAAAAATCGATCGTCCCGGATCCAGATGACGACGCCGGATCCCAATCCTTTGGAGAACGGCTCAATAAACCCCTCCGGGAACGACAAAGCTGACGCGCGTTTCGGGTAGATAACTTCGAGCAGGATTGAAGCGGACCTAAGAATTCCAGGAGGTCGGATGTGCGGTGCCGGGGGAACGGCGGAAAATCATGAGACCGTCCGGGAGTCGATTCCGGGGAGAGTGTCGACTATAATGAAATTCAATGCTGTTATCCGATCCTGTGTCGGGACGTCATTTTCTCGGACCATTTTTCGATAGGACTTCTTCCATGGCTTCAAAAAAAGGTGTCGCCCTCGTCAAGACCAAGACTGTCAATGAAGGAAAAAACGGTCCTTCGATGTTTTTGACGCTGACCTTCCGCGGAGAAAACAAGGGGGATCCTCCCGTCGACTTTCCGGCCCGGCTCTGGGAGAACGTAGCCAATGCCGATCCCCTGATCAAGGTCGGAAGTCTGGTCATGGCCGAAGGACAGGTCATTCTCTACAACAACGAAAATCAGATCAAACTGTCGAGGATCGAACCTCTGAAAGCGAGCGAAGAGGAAATCGCCTCCTTCATTCCCAGAAGCCGGATCGAAAGCGTCCCCGGGATGGCCCGGATCCTTTCCTATATGGAGTCCCTCTCGGACCCGCATCTTCGTTCCTTCGGCATCGCGATCCTCAACGACTCCGAGGTGGCGGACCGATTTCCCAAGGCACCGGCAGCCAAGCGGAACCATCATGCCCTTGTGGGGGGGCTTCTCGAACATACCCTCGAGATCATGGCGATGGGAGATGCGGTGGCTCCGATCCTTTCCCTGAACCGGGATTTCCTTCTCCTGGGCCTGTTTCTTCACGACATTGGAAAATGCTGGGAAATTTCTTCTTCTGCCGGATTTGCCTACACCGATGAGGGCCGGCTTGTCGGCCACATGGCCCTGGGAGTTGAAAAGTGCACCCAGGTTGCCAAACATGTTCCCGATTTTCCCGAACGATACCTGCGCCTTTTGCACCATTTTATCCTGGCCCACCATGGAGAGTTCGAATACGGTTCTCCCGTTCTTCCGGCCACGCCGGAAGCCATGGCGGTCCATATGCTGGACAACCTCTCGGGTCAGGTCTTTGCCATGAGGCAGGTGCCCGCCAACGGGCCGGATGGCTGGGGCTACGAAAAAAATCGCGGGGCGTTCATTTACAAGGAAGGGTCCGACCCCCAAAAACTCGACCAGTCTCCCATGGGCAAGGGATTCCGGAAGGTGTTTGACCCGTGACGCCTGTTTTGGTGACCCCGGCCCTTCTTTCCGACCTGAAGAATCTTCTGGGACCGGACAAGGTCCTCTCGGGAGATCCCGAAAGGAAGGCCTATTCCTACGACGCCGGAATTCACAGGATGACTCCCGAGGCCATTCTTCTTCCCGAATCCACGGAAGACCTCGTCCGGATCGTCGATTTCTCGAAAAGGCAGGGAATCCCCCTGACCCCCCGTTCGGCCGGAACCAATCTGACAGGATCGGCGATCGGAGAGGGACTTGTGGTGGCCATGAGCCGGATGAACCGGATTGATCTCGGTCAGATAGAGGACGGAGTGGTGAAGGTCGGGCCGGGGGTCATCCTGAAAGAGCTCTCCGACCGGCTGGCCCGCCTCGGTTATTTTTTCGCTCCCGATCCCTCCTCCGCCCAGGCCTGTCAGATCGGAGGAATGATCGGGACCAACGCGGCCGGGGCCCATGCCCTGAAATACGGGGCGATGAAAGAAAATGTCCGGAATCTGCTCTTTGTGGATTATAGGGGAGAGGTCCGGGATCTTTCTCCCCGTTCCTACAGGAGGTGGGACGATCTTTCTTCGGAGTTTTCCCTGACGGGATTCGACGAAATCATTCGCCGGCTTCCCGCCTGGACACCCCTTCTCCTGTCCCGGATCAAGAATGTCTCCAAGAACTCTTCGGGGTACAACCTGTTCGACCTGGCTCTTGCCTATGAAAAAGGGCGGAAATCTGGACAGGGAGGGGTTTTTGAGCCCGTGCGTCTCATCGTGGGTTCGGAGGGAACCCTTGGTCTGACCGCGGAGGCCTCTCTCAGAGTCCTCCCCCTTCCGGCCCGGCGAGTGACGATCCTTGCCTACTTTCTGAACCTGTCCGACCTGGGAGAGGCGGTCGGGGAGATTCTGACCCTTGCTCCTTCGGCTCTGGAAATGATGGACCGGGCTACGCTTGATCTGATCGGACGGTCCAGGTTCGGAATCCCGGAGACAGCCGACTCCCTCCTTCTGATCGAGTACGACCACGAGCCGCAGGAGGATCTGGTCGGGCGGACCCTCTCCCTGCTGACCCGCTTTCCGTCTCCGGTTCCTCCCCAGATCGCCACCACTCCCGAACACCAGAAGGCGCTCTGGAAGGCCCGGCACTCTCTCTTTCCCACCCTGTACCGGTACGACGGTGTCCACCGGCCGATCAACTTTGCCGACGACGTGGCCGTTCCGGTTCACCGGCTTCCCGAGCTTCTGGCCTTTCTTCGAGAGTTTTTCCGGTCGGAAAAGATCCCGGTCGCTGTCTATGGCCATATTGGAAACGGAAATGCCCATATTAACCCCCTGATGAATGTCCGCGAGGGGGGGACGATCGAGAGACTGCTCAGGATCAGCCAGACAATCCACCACGAAGCCATTACCCGGTTCGAGGGGGTGCCCTGCGGCGAACACGGGGAGGGACGCGTCCGGGCTGAGTTTCTTCCGATGGTCTATGGTCCGGAGGTCTATGCCCTTTTCGAACAGGTGAAGAACGCGTTCGATCCGGAAGGCCTTTTCAATCCGGGAGTCAAGATTTCCAGATCGTCCTTTGTCGAGAACCTGGACCTCGATCGGGTCGCGAAGCCCTGTGCCACCTGCGGCAAGTGCAACACGGTCTGTCCGTCCTTCGATGTTTCCAGACAGGAAGCAGACGGAGCCCGGGGATGGTACCAGATTCTGACGGACAAGAATTTCGATCCGCCTCCCGATGCCCTTCTCGACGCATGCCTCAACTGCAAGTCCTGCCGCTCCACATGTCCTGCGGGAGTGGATGTGTCCCGGGTCATTCTCGACGCACGGGCGAAAAGAGGAGGAGATCCGCTCTCCCGATTCCTTTTTTCCTCCCTGATCGACGGTTCCCTCGACCGGATCGTGCCGTTTCTGGGTCGAACGCAGATTTTCTGGGACCAGAAGATCCCAAGGGCGCTGATCGACAGAATAAGCCGGCATCTTCTTCGCCCCATTTCCAAAACGGCCCGCATTTCCAAAGAGCTTCGGCTTCCCCGGGTCCGCTCCCGACTCCTTCGGGAAAGATTTCGGGAGCTTACTTCCGAAGGCGGGCGGGCAGGGGATCTGGCCTACTTTCACGGATGCGCGGCCCAGTACTTCGACGACGGAATCGGAGAAGCGGTCGTGTCCCTTCTCGGGCATTCCCCCCGACGTCTGGTGATCCCCCGTCAAACCTGTTCCGGAACTCCCATAGAAACTTACGGGCATGCCGATCTGGTAAAAAAAACGGCAAAATTCAATCTGGAAAACCTGGACGGCTATCCGGTCATTGTAACGGGATGCGCCTCCTGTACCCTGGCCCTGAAAGATCTCCCGGAACACTTCGATCCCGGGACGGAGGACCATGACAAGGCCAGGGAGGTCTCATCCCGTGTCAGGCACGTTTCCCAATACATGTTGACCGATGAGATGAGGCCGCTCCTTGACCGGATCAGCGAGACCTACAAAAAAAACCCGATTGCGGGAAATCTCACCTATCATGAATCCTGCCACCTCAGGGCTGCGGGAGTCACGGAAGAACCGCACCGTCTGATCGACGCGGTCTTCGGAAAATCCTTCGTCACGATGCCGGATGAGGACAGGTGCGCCGGTGGAGCCGGGTCCTACCTGGTCAAGAATCCGGATCTGTCCGGAAAAATTTTCGAACGAAAGAAGCAAGGCGTCGAGGTGTCCGGCGCCCGTACGGTCACGACCGGCTGTCCGGCTTGCCAGATGAAGCTCAGGGATGGTCTGGACAGCTCGATCGATGTCGCCCACATCGCCGTTCTTCTGGCGCGGGCCCTCCCTCCATGATCGGACCAACCGATCAGCGGGCCATTTCCTAATCTCCTCCATAAGGAAGGAGACAATTTTTCCGGAAAGGATCCTCTATGTCCAAACGTCTTCGTTTCGAATGGCAATATCCGGATGATTTCCAGCATCGTCCGGTTTCGGGAATCTATGGGGGAGTCCTTCCATCGGGAGATCTTGTCCTGGAGTTCTTTCTCGAGAGAATGGCTCCCCCCGACTATGAAATCCGGGAAATTTCCGCAGAAATTCCCACCGGGAAACCTGTCGAATTTGCCGAACAAAAGGTGGTTCGCCTTGTTCAGTGCGGAATGGTGGCCAATCTTCAGACAGCCCGCTCGTTTCACGAATGGCTTGGCCATACATTGAAGCAGGTGGACGACGCCCGGGCGGCTGCGGCCCGTGAGGGGAAAAAAGGAGGAGAGGGAGGATATCTCTGATTCCCGGGATTTCCGGAGAGATTCCGGAGACCTGATCTTCCATGGGAAGTAGAGTGCCGGAACAAGATGGGGCCCAAAAGAAAACATAGAAAATCCGGTCCGGGCAAACACCAGGACGGACAGGCCAAGTCGGACCGGAAAGAAAAGGAAATTTCCGCCGTTCGGCAGATTCTTCCCTTGCTCGCCAAAGACCTTTGGCCCGAGGCGAGGGAACAACAGCGACGCTAGACGGCCTGGCTCGGTCCGACCAATTCGGGAAAAACCCATTCGGCGCTACGTCACCTGAAGGAGCAGGGAGGATCCTACCTGGCCCCGCTCCGGCTTCTCGCACAGGAAGTGCACGAGCTTCTCGAGTCGGAAGGCGTTCCGACATCCTTGCGCACAGGCGAGGAACGGATCGAGCGGGACGGTTCCTGCCATACCTCCGCAACGGTTGAGATGGGCTCGACGACCCGGTCTTCGCGGTGCGTCGTTATCGACGAGATCCAGATGCTTGCGGACAGGGAGAGGGGGCATGCCTGGGTTCGGGCCCTATTGGGGTCACCCTCCGAACATGTGATGATCTGCGGGACCCCCCAGTCCGAGACGGCTCTTCTGAAACTGGCGGAATACGCCGGTGTCACCCTCGACATCCACCGCACCGAGCGAAAGACTCCTCTCTCTGTTGCACCGCATCCTATCTTCTCCGGATCTGTTCCCGATGCCAGCATCGTGGTGGCTTTCAGCCGAATGGACGTCCTGACTCTGGCCCGGCATTTCCGTGACCAGGGCCGTCCTGTCGCAACTATTTACGGCGCCATGCCCCCCGAACTCAGACGGGCCGAGTCCAGAAGGTTCCGGACGGGAGAAGCCAGGATCATGCTGGCCACGGACGCGGTGGGTATGGGACTCAATATACCCGCCGAATATGTGATCTTTTCTACGGCCAGCAAATTCGACGGAATCGCAGATCGCCTTCTCACTCCCGAGGAGGTTCTCCAGATCGGCGGGCGTGCCGGGCGGTTCGGGCTGCACCGGGAAGGGATCGTTGCCGGGATGGACCGCCAGACCCATAATGCCATTCGAAGACAGTTCAACGGGGCTCCTCCCGCTCTTTCGGGACCTTTCCCGTTCATGCCGGACTTTCCCATTGTCCTTTCGGTTTCGGAGGTTCTGGGAACCTCGAGTCTTGAAATTCTTCTCTCCCGTCTTCACGCGTCCATCCTGACAGACGATCATCTCAGGTCGGGCATCGGGCCGGAAGTCCGCCAGAAGGCGTCGAGGATCGAACAGATCTGTCCCATGCTTCCCCTGGAGGAACGCTGGCTTCTCCTTTTTTCTCCTGTCAACCGGGTCACTGAAAATGAATTCTGGAGATGGATGGCGATGATCAGCAAACCCGGAAGATCGGGAGATCGCACGACTGTACGGTCCCCCCAGCTTCGACCTGTTGTGACCCGGGCCGAGGGGGAGGAGCTTCTGGCCAGACTGGCCCTCTACAAATGGCTCTCACTCAGGTTTTCTCACAGATTCCCCGAGATGGAGATTGCTCTCGAGCACTATTCCCGGGCTCTGGAGATGACCCGTCTCATCCTCGAAAAAGAAGGGCGGGCCAGAAAAGGAAGGAGGACGCGAAATCCGTCCGATTGAGCCCGGGTCGGAATCATCGCACCGATGCACCCGTCAGGATGTGCGCGATCCTTCCGGCGGAATGGAAGGGATTTTTTTATAGAGCCCCAGGTGAAGGGGAAGCCCGGAGAGGATTTCTGTCCGGAACTCCGTGTTCTGGAAGAAGGAGAGGATTTCCCTGCTGGTTGCGCGGTCCAGGTGGCATCCCCCGGCAAAGATTTTCCAGACAGGGGTGGCAATGCGCTGCAGCCTTGCTACGGCAGGAGAGTCCGAAAGAACATGTTCCATGACATAGAGAACCCCTTCCGGTTTCAGTGTCCGGTGAATCTCCCCAAGGCTTTTTCGCAGGTCGTCCACGGAACAGAGGACCAGGGTCACCACGATGCTGTCGAAGGTGTCATCAGCAAAGGGGAGGGCGGTTGCCGACCCGACCACTGGAAACCCATTCCGCTTCATTCCCTTGCGGATTCCTTTCCGGAGCATCGGAAGGGAGCGGTCAAGAAAGACCCGGGGACCCTCCTGTTTTTCCAGCATCGGGAGGTTGCTTCCCGTTCCGGCCCCAAGATCGAGAACCAGCCCCTCGACCTTCTCCAAAAGTTCTGACCGGAGGGGGGACAAGGTGTCCCTTTCCGTTTTTTCGAGCAGGGGATCGTAAAGGGTCGCAAAGAATTTTTCGTACCAGGACGACAGGCTCATTCCGACTCCACGGACAGAAGGATTCGGATCGGACCGTTCGCCTCCTCGGTCCAACGCTGAATCCGTCTCATTTCGGACACAGGGTCCGCACTCGTTCGTTGTCAAACCGGTAAACTCCGCACGTCCCGCGAAGATGGCCGTTCGCAAGCACCGGACGCCACATCGAATCCATTTACCGGCGTTCTGAGGGTCGGAGCACCCTCCGGTAACATTCGGCGGCAATGGTCCCGTCCAGATCGGGAGCTCATCACCGGATCTGGAGGGGAGGAGTTTTTTGGGAACGTCCCCTTCCGGGCAAGTTTCGTCTCTGGAAACTTTGGACACTTGTTCGGATTTTATTGTCTCCGCGAAAAAGGACGAGAGGACGGACCGGCCACCCATTCCCCATTCTTCGCCTCTTTATGTGTTTCTTTGGTCCGACCCGGACGGATCGTCGATCCGACACCGGAACGTCTCGTGGGTCCAGTGAAAGACCCGGTATTTTGACTCTTGGGGAGGAACGGTACCGGTCCCGTCACAGGCGGGGCGTGGAGACTTCCAGGGCGCCGTCATGACAAGGAATCCCCCGACAGTTGACAAACACCAGCTTTAGCAAGTGGTTGTCAACTGTCGGTTCTCCTTCTCTGCATAGAAAAGGGTCGGATCGTTTTCGGCCCCTCCTCTTCTCCGTTCAAGAGACTTTCGGAAAAGGAAGAATCTTCGGTCTCGTCCGGGATCCGGCTTCCCAGAGATCCCGCTTCATCTGATCGTCGAGCCAGGATTCGGGAGTCGTTCCGGTCAAAAGACCGATCCGAATCGCATTTCCACCGATATCCCCGATTTGCCGTTGAGGATCCGGGACAGCGCCACTCGCGTGACTCCAAGCCTGGATGCGCATTCCGTGATCGTCATTTCATCCGGAATAAATTCTCTCAGGATTTCTCCCGGATGAGCCGGATCAAACATCCTGCTCATTTTCCCTCTCCCTAGTGATAGTCCAGACAATCCGCATCAAAGACATGCTCTCCATCAAACCGAAAGACCAAGCGCCTGTTTCGATCCACCCTGACGGACCAGAAGTCCGACAGATCCCCTTTGAGTCGATGGAGTTTCCATCCGGGTGCGCCCATGTCTTCCGGACACCCCGATACATCAAGACGGGTCAGCTGCACCCGCAGACGGGACGAATGTTCTGGTTGTATGCCAGCCTGTGATCCCCCTGAAAGAACGGCTCAACTCCTTTGTGCCGAAATGTCTTTATCATGAGATGATTGTATGCTGTCTATTTGCGCTTATCAAAACCATTCACCACCCCCAGAGGGGACAAGGTTTTCAATGTTTCAAGTAAACTGTTTAATCCCTTATTGAGGGACGGAAGACTTTCTCTTTGCTTTCAAAGCTCTTATACTTTTGTCCTCTGGTGAAAAATGCGGACAGTTTCAGTAGTAGTCAACCTATGAAGGAGGAATTCATGAGAATACTTGTCCCGGCCCTCTCTCCGCGTTCTTCCTGTTCGATGATTATCGGGCTCCTGTTCCTGACGCTTTCGGCATTCCTGCCGGAAAGATCACATGCGGCCGTTCTCCCGCTCTCTCTTTCGGTCCAGGGAATCGGCATCGGAGCTCTCTCCGGACAGTCGACCCTCTCGAACGATACCGGATCCTATAGCGGGGGTGGCTTTGGAGCTGGATTCCTTGCAACGTTCCATCTGTCGGATTCCCTTGCGCTCCGGGGACAGGCCGACTATCTCCATTTCACCGGGACCCCCCTGATGACAGCCTTTCCCGTGACGCTCGGCCTCGAATACGACTTCCTGCATTTTTCAAGTCTCTTTTACTTCTATGGGGCCCTGGATGCAGGATACAACAATACTCAGGCCCAGGGAACCGGGGGGAACAACTTCACCTGGGACGGCGCACTGGGAATCAATCTGGGTCCGGTCTACGCGGAGATCCGGTATGCCCAGATTGCCGGTCCGATTGTCACGACTTCCCAGGGGTCTCTCGGAACAATGTCCTATGTCCCAGTCGTCGTCGGATTCACCTTTTTCTGAAGAGACTCTCCGGAGACTCGCCTGTAACGGAATCGTGGGGAGGTTTGGCGATCATGAGGATTAAAGAGATTCATTGTGAGGGGTGAGAGAAGAATGCAGGGGGTGGTGCCGAGGGGCAGAATCGAACTGCCGACACGAGGCTTTTCAGGCCTCTGCTCTACCGACTGAGCTACCTCGGCACAGCGCATGACTATAATCGTTTGGCCGGGTTTCTGTCAACAAAAAAATCCCCCTCTTCATGGTCTGCCCTCCCGTCTTTTCATCCGGACAAGCGCGCGATTGGATGAATGTCTCTTACGGTTCACACTCTTCCGGACTCAAGTCGCCGGAGACCTTTTCGACATTTTGCAAAGATGGGTGTTCCTTTCTTGGAAAAGACCCTCAACCATGATATAGTCTCGGAAGTTTAGCCCATTGATGTTCAACGAGAGAGTCCGAACAGGTCAGATCTCTCCTGCAATGCAATCTTAGGTCGGCCAGACGAAATTCTTGCCGTACTCACAGGGAATGTCTTGAGCGATCCTGAACGCATACCTTCTGTATGTTTTGAAGAGAATTCTCCTGGATTTTCCAGTTGTGACGAAGAAGTGGAAGATCCCATTGTCTGAATACCCATTCTGGAACAGACGCACGGATTCCTTTTCCCAGTCCGATTTTCCTGCCATTTTTTTTCGCCGGTTCCTACGGTATTCTTCCTGCATTGTTATCAGTTTCATTTTTCTGTCGGCATTCCTCTCCCCCGCTTTCGCAAAAAATCCTCCGCCCACTTCCCGACCGGATATTTCTCCGGTCCTGATCACGAGAATCGACATAAAGGGAAACCGGAAAATCGATTCGTCAACGATCCGGCAGAAGATCCATAACAAGGTCGGCGATCCGTTTTCACAATCGGCCGTGGCTGCAGATCTCAAGTCTCTTTACCAGACAGGCTACTTTGACCAGGTCAAGGTGTTTGCCCGGGGATTCGAGGGAGGGGTGGCTCTGATCTTCAGGGTGAAAGAGCGGGCCACTGTCGAAAAAATCAGCTTTCTCGGGAACAACAACCAGTCCGCCTCCGATCTCCGCAAGAAGCTGACCATCCTTCCGGCCTCCTTCTACGACGGTTATGAAGTCCACCAGAATGTTCTCAGAATCATGGAGGTTTACCAAAAGGCCGGTTACTACAATGCCTCCGTCGTTCCTCTGACCCGGCAAATCGGTCCAAGAAAGATCGAACTGATCTTCATGATTTCCGAGGGAACCCTGACCCATATCACGAAGGTGAGTTTCTCCGGAAACAAGGCGTATCCCCCCTCTGTCCTCCAGAAAAAAATCGAGACAAAGCCCTACAATTGGCTGACCTCATGGTGGAGCGATGCCGGAATCTACAAGAAGACCCAGACCGACGAGGATATCCAGCGACTCCGGAACTTCTATCTGAACCACGGTTACATCAACATAGCGGTCGGAGAGCCCAAACGGATTTTCCACAATCACAAGAAGACGATGGAAATTCTTTTCCCTTTGACCGAAGGAGACCAGTTCCGCATCTCGAAACTCGGGGTTTCGGGAAACAAACTCTTTTCCTCGAAGGAGATCCTGAAGGACATAAAGCTCCGTCCACCCGATGTTTTTTCGAGAAAAACCCTGCAGAAGGATATTAACGACCTGACCCGAAAATACGGTCATCAGGGCTATGCCTTTGCCATTGTCACTCCCCAGATCGTGCCGAATATCCGTAAGAAAACGGTCAGCCTGACCTTCCTGATCACCGAAGGAGGGGTTGTCCATATTCGCAAGATCAACATCGCCGGCAATGAGCTCACCCGGGACAAGGTCATTCGGCGTGTCCTGGGCGTCCAGGAATCCGGCATCATGGATACCCAGGCCCTTCAGGACTCTTACAGGAACCTGAACAACCTGAATTTCTTCAAGAATGTCCAGATCGTTCCCCAACAGGTCGGGGACAACCTGGTCGATCTCAATGTCAAGGTCAAGGAAAAGCCGACCGGAACCTTTTCGATCGGTGGCGGATACAGCACCCTGTTCGGAGTGATGGGGATGGCCACCATCGCCCAGAACAACATTTTCGGAACGGGGGATTCTGTCAGTCTTTCCGGCGAACTGGGCGGATTCATCACGATGTATTCCATGACGATTACCGACCCGTATTTCTTGGATACCCCGACGGCGGCCTCCCTCTCCCTCTTCGATACCTTCATGGACTACTTTACTTACTGGAACAGTGCCCTGGGGGGTTCGTTGAGTCTGACCCGCCGTTTCGGGTATTATTTCTCCACATCGATTTCCTGGCTGATCGAATCGGAACAGATCTTCCTTGTTTCGGTCACCCCCCAGCAGGCCCAGGAGGCTCCCGAGCTGGCGCCCTTCCTCCAGCAGGTCGGTTACTGGACCCAGAGCGGTCCCTCGGTCGGATTTTCCTATGATCGACGGGACAATTATCTTCTTCCCCACAGCGGTTACCATGTGTGGGGAAATGTCGGAGTCTATGGAGGGACATTCGGAGGAGACACCGCCTTTTATCAGACGACAGGAAATGCCACGCTCTTCATTCCCGTGACTCAACATTCGACGCTCTCCTTCCATGTTGCGGCCGGTTACGAAGAGGCTCTCGGTCCGGACGGATTCATTCCGGTCTGGGACCGTTTCTATGTCGGCGGCATTTATTCGAACCGTGGCTACAACTTTGGATATGCCGGGCCTATGCCCTTCGGCTACCTGGTCGGAGGAAACAAGGAGCTGATTTTCAACGCCGACTATGTTTTCCCGATTTTCGCCAAGTACGGGTTCTACGGGGACATCTTTTTCGACGACAGCGGAGAGTATCTTCCGGGGCAGCCAATCTCCCTGTCCGGATTCAGCTGGCCGGGAACAGGTGTCGGAATCATGTGGAATTCGCCCATGGGTCCTCTTACGCTCGACCTTGGATGGCCCTTGGCCAACAACGCCTATATTCAGGGCTTCCCGGGCAACTACCCCGGTCCGGTGGTCAACTTCGAGATGGGATCTCTCTACGGCGGTTGACGCATGGGAGCCCTCCGATGGATCAAGAACCCGTTCTTCTTCTTTCCGAGGAACAAAATACTCATATTTTTTGAAAAGGAGTCCTGATGATCTTCAATCGAAAGTCGGTCGTGTCATTGATGGCGCTTGGTACCGTGCTTCTTTCTGTCTCTCCGGCCATGGCCGACAGCAAAATCGGGACGGTGGACATACAGCAGGTATTCCAGAAAACCTCCCTTGGAAAAACGATTCAGGCCCATCTCAAACGCTTTGCCGATCGTCGTGTCTCGAAGATGAAGGACGAGCAAAAGCAACTCCAGGATGAACAGGGACAGATCCGCCAGCAAGTGGGGGTCATCAGCAAGGACGCCCTTCGGGCCAAGGAAATGGCTTTCCAGAAAAAGGTCCAGGATTTCCAGAAGCGTCAGCAGAAGGTTCAGACCGAAATCGCTTCCGAGAGTTTTGTCGAATTCAGGAAATTCCTGAATGCAGTGAACGCGGCGACCGGAAGCATCGGAAAGAAATTCCATTTCACCATGATCCTTTCCCAGCATCCCCTGCGCGTTCCTCTGGGTCCATACCCCCCCCCGTTCCAGTCTCCGCGATATCTTTATCTGAACCCGGATGCTGATCTCACCCAGTCGGTGATCAAATATGTCGACGAACATCAGAGCCAGTAACCCGTGACCAAGCAGAAGGTCTCCCCCGTGATGACCCTCGGACAGATCGCCGAACAGGTAAAGGGGGTTCTGGTCGGTCCCTACGGGGACAGGGAGATCCGGTCTGTCCGCCCGATGAACGAGGCAGGGCCCTTCGATCTGACATTTCTCGCGAATCCAAAGTACCGAAAATCGGTTCCGGCCTTGAAGGCCGGAGCCATTCTTGTTTCAGAGCGATTGCCCGAAGCCGCAATTCCTCAGGTCGTCGTCCCGTCGCCCTATCTGGCCATGGCGCTCCTCATGCAACACTTTTATCCTCTTCCCGAACCCGAACACGGGATCTCTCCTCAAGCCTGTGTCCATCAAGAGGCATTGATCTCCGACAATGTGGAAATCCGGGCGGGGTGCGTCGTCGAAAAGGGTGCCAGGATCGGCTCCGGAACCATTCTCTACCCGGGGTGTTCGATCGGATACGGTGTCGAAATAGGAGAACGATGCATCCTTTACCCCAGGGTCACGCTTCAGGATCGGGTCCGGATCGGTAACCGCGTCATCATCCAGAGCGGCGCGGTCATCGGCTCCGACGGATTTGGCTATGCCGAAGGGCCAGGGGGGGAAAGAGTCAAGATCCCGCAGGTCGGGACCGTTGTTCTGGAGGACGATGTCGAGATTGGCGCCAACGTGACGATCGACCGGGCGACTTTTGGCGAGACGGTGGTGGGGAAAGGCAGCAAGATCGACAACCTTGTCCAGATTGCCCACAATGTCCGCATCGGGCAACACGCGGTGATCGTGGCCCAGGCCGGAGTGTCCGGATCGACGAAAATCGGCGACCGGGTGGTTCTGGCGGGGCAGGTCGGAGTGGTTGGCCATATCGAGATCGGGGCAGGATCGGTTGTCGGCGCCCAGTCCGGAGTGTCCCAGACACTTCCCGCGGGATCCAGGGTGTCCGGGAGTCCGGCCCTCCCCCATTCTCTGTGGCTTCGAGTCCAGGGAGCCCTGAAATCACTTCCTGCACTCATGAAGCGTGTTTCTCATCTCGAAAAGAATGTCTTTGGTCAGTCGACCAGGACCTACGAATCCGATTCTGAAGGGGAGGGCCATGGGACCCATTGAAATTGGGGAAATTCTGTCGATTCTTCCGCACCGGTATCCGTTCCTGCTCGTTGACCGGGTTCTTTCCGTCGAACCGGGCCACAAAATTGTCGGACTCAAGAACGTGACCATCAACGAGCCGTTTTTTCAGGGGCACTTTCCAGGCACTCCCATGATGCCAGGGGTCCTTCTCATCGAAGCGATGGCCCAGATCGGCGGGATACTTGCCATTTGTTCCGGGCAGGAAAAGGAGGACCGCATCCCCTTTTTTCTGGGAATTGACGATGCGAGGTTCCGCCGCCCCGTTCTTCCGGGTGACAGCCTGACCATCACCATGACCACTCTCAAGGTTCGGGGCAGTTCCTGGCGTATGGCCGGAACGGTCCATGTCGGAGACCAACTTGTCGCGGAGGCCACGCTTCTGGCCATGATCAGGAAAAAAGGGGAGGGAGGCTGAGATGACCAGGAAACATCCTACGGACGATTCGCCCGACTCCTATTCGGAAGGGACCATCGTCGTTCATCCGTCCGCCATTGTCCATTCCCGGGCGCTTCTGGAGCCTGGAGTGGTTGTCGGTCCCTTTTGTATCGTGGGAGAGCATGTAAAAATCGGCGTCGGGACGAGACTGATTTCCCATGTGGTGGTCGACGGTCACACAACCATCGGCGCCGGAAATACGATTTATCCCTTTACGACGATCGGCATGGTTCCCCAAGATCTCAAGTACCAGGGGGAACCGGCGCGAACGGTGATCGGGTCCGGGAACACCATCCGGGAATCCGTGACAATACATCGCGGCACCCAGGGCGGAGGAATGGAAACGACCCTGGGGGACAACAATCTCCTCATGGCCTACTGTCATGTCGCCCACGACTGCCGGATCGGATCCCGCGTCATCATGGCCAACTCGGCAAACCTGGCGGGCCATATCACCATCGAGGACGGGGCCATTATCGGGGGACTTTCGGGGATCCACCAGTTTGTCCGGATTGGACGATATGCTCTGGTGGGAGGAATGAGCGGAGTTCCCAAGGATGTTCCTCCGTTCGTATGGGCCTCGGGAAATCGCGCATTTCTCTATGGCCTGAACCACGAAGGGCTTAGAAGAAACCACATCGGTCCGGAATCGGTCTCCCTCCTGAAGAAGGCCTACCAGATCCTTTTCCGGTCGGGACTTCCCATGACGGAGGCGCTGGGCAAGGTTCGTTCGACGCTTTCGATGACCCCGGAGATCGATCATCTGCTGACCTTTGTCGAGCAGTCCGAGAGGGGAGTCCTGACCGCGCCGAAAGAACATGGAGAGGTATCGGATGCACCCTGAGGATCTGCCTTCCGGGATCCCGCTCGCCCCTTCCTCCTCTCCCGTGGGAATGATTGCCGGAAACGGGTCCTTCCCCTTCGTTTTTCTTGAGGCGGCAAAAGCCGCCGCTCTTTCTGTCGTGGTGGTGGCCCATGAAGGGGAGACCGACCCGTCCATCGAGAAAACTGGCTTTCCTGTCCGATGGATCAGGCTGGGGCAGGTTGGTGCCATATTCGACGTCTTTCACCATCATGGGATTGTTTCGGCCGCCTTTGTCGGAGGGGTCAAAAAACCGAAACTCTTCGAGCTTCGTCCGGACTGGAAGGGAATGAAGATTCTGGGCCGACTCGCCCGGTACCACGACGACGAGGTTCTGAGAGCGCTCGCCGATGAATTCGAACGGGAAGGAATCACCATCGTTCCGTCGACGATCCTTCTTCCTTCGCTTGCCGCCCCGGAAGGAGTCCTGACCCGAAGAGGTCCTTCGGAAGCCGAAAAAGCCGACATACGCGTAGGAGCTGAAGTCGCGAAAGCGATCGGCGTCGCCGATATCGGACAATGCCTCGTCGTCCGGGAGAAAGTCGTCGTGGCCGTCGAGGCGATCGAGGGAACGGACGAGACGATCCGGCGGGCCGGATCGGTCGGTGGCCCGGGAGCGGCCGTCATCAAGCTCGCCAAACCCTCCCAGGACCTCCGGTTCGATCTTCCCTCCATCGGTCCGGAAACAATCCGTGTGATGAAAGAGGCAGGGGCGATGGTCCTGGCGATCGAGGCGGGTAAAACGCTGATATTCGACAGGGATGAGGTTCTGTCGTTGGCCAACGAGGCCAAAATTGCCATCGTGGGGATCCGTCCATGACGATACAGGCGAATCTTCCCGGAGAAAAAGTGCGGGTAGGGGTCGTTGGGGTGGGATACCTGGGCCAGCACCATGCCCGGGTTTTTTCGGAACTTCCCCATGTCCATCTCGTGGGCATTCATGACTCCGATGCGAGAAGGTCCGCAGAAATTGCTTCCCGCCTCAAGGTTCCCTCGATCGATTCCCTTGAATCGCTGGTCGACCAGGTGGATGCCATCTCCATCGTCACACCCACCGTGACACACGCCGATCTGACTCTTCGGGTCCTGTCCCGGAAAAAAGTCGCTCTCTTTCTCGAAAAGCCGATCGCCGACTCGGTCGATGCGGCACAACGGATTCTCGTGCGGGTCCGGGAAGCGGGAGTCCTGCTTCAGGTCGGCCATATCGAACGCTTCAATCCCGGCATCATCGCCATGCTCGAGTCGGGGGTCCGTCCGGCCTACATCGAAGCCCAGAGACTTTCCCCCTTTGGTCTTCGGGCCAACGATGTTCCGGTCATCGTGGATCTGATGATTCACGATATCGACATCATCCTCGCCCTGGTCAAGTCGAAGGTTTCCTCCATGCGCGTCGTGGGAACTCCCGTTATTACTCCGCACATCGATCTTGCCAATGCGTGGATCGAGTTCGAAAACGGGTGTCTTGCGCAGGTGACCTCGAGTCGGGTCTCTCTTGACAAGCTCCGGAAAATCAGGGTTTTCGACCGTCGCGGGCTCTATTTTTCCCTGAACTACGATACGAGGGAGCTGACCCAGGCGACCGTCCGGCTCGTTCCGGGATCCCTCCCCGAAATCAGCCGGTCCAAAAAAAATTTCGAGAGCGAGGAGCCCCTCAAACGGGAACTGTCGACCTTTGTGGAATCGGTCAGACTGGGACTTCCTCCCCACGTCAGCGGAGAGGAAGCCTTCCAGGCACTCCAGGTGGCACTGGAAGTGAATCGTCTGGCCCACGAAAGCCTTGCCCGTTTCAATGACATCAAACAAGACGAAACGCCTCCGTGAATCCGTCCCTTCTAGTCGTCGCCGGAGAGGCTTCGGGAGATCATCACGGAGCCCTGCTCCTTTCGGAGCTCAGGCGGCTTTGCCCAGATCTCGACTGCTATGCCGCGGGTGGTCCGGAACTGGCCCGCTCCGGTGCCCGCATCGTTGTTCCGATGGACCGTCTCAATGTCATGGGTTTCTTTGAGGTGGCGTCCAGAATTTCGGGAGTCGTCTCCTCCTACAGGACAATTATCGAGACGGTCCAGAAAAACCGGATCAGGACCGCAATCCTCATTGACTTCCCGGACTTCAACCTGATTCTGGCCCGGAAGCTCAAGCGGATGGGAGTCCGGATCTTTTATTATGTCAGCCCCCAGCTCTGGGCCTGGAGAAAGGGACGGGTCCACAGCATTCGCCGGCTGGTCGACCACATGTTCGTGATTTTTCCCTTTGAAGAGGATTTCTATCGCTTGCACGGTGTTCCCGTGACCTATGCGGGTCATCCCCTTCTGGATTCAGTGTTTCCGTCCAGGGCCGAAAAATCGCTGGTTCGGGAGGAGTTTCGTGTCGGGCCTTCCTCTCCCGTCATCGCTCTGGCACCGGGAAGCCGAAAGGGCGAAGTATCCCGACTCTACCCGCGGATGATCGAGGCCTTCCTGATCCTTCGCAAGACCCTGCCCGGACTTCGCGCGCTTGTTCCGGAGGCGGGAAGTGTTCCGGAAGAGACCTACGCCGGAATAGAATCCCGTGCCGGTTTGCCAGATTCGACCCTGGTCCGTGTCAGGGGTCGCTTCCGGGAGGTCATGGGCGCCGCCGACTGCGCCCTGGTCGCTTCCGGAACCGCCACTCTCGAAACCGGGCTCGTAGGGACCCCGATGGTCGTCGTCTATGCGATGCACGGAGGAACCTACCAGATCGCCCGCCTTCTCATCAAGGTTCCGGCTATCGGTATGGTCAATCTCGTCTCGGGCCGGCATGTCGTTCCGGAACTGATCCAGAATGATGCGACGCCGGAAAGGATGGCGGAGGAATCTCTCCGGATCCTTGTCGACGAGAAACGTGCAGAAGAGATGAGAAAGGATCTGGAGAACTTGTGGACCCTTCTCGGGTCGAACGGAGCTTCGGCCAGAATCGCGAAAAAGATCATCGAGATGGCCGGGTTCCACTGCGGGAACTCTCCGGCCTCCTCTTCCCCGACCCTCCCATGAAGATCCTGAATCTTTTTCTCTGGCCATTCATTCTTCCCGTTCTTTTTCTGGCATACCTCGTATGGCCCCGGTCGAGGCCATTTTTTTTCGAACGGCTCGGGATGGGCCCTGTCCGGCTGACCCGGCCCGGATACCTCTTGTTTCATGTCGCTTCCCTGGGAGAAGCTCGCGCCTCGAGAAGCCTGATCTCGGCCCTCTCCACCCGTGTCCCCCTCATCCTGACCGCGATGACCGTTTCCGGACGAAACGCCCTGGCGACGGCCCATCCGGATCTTCCTGTGAGCCTCGCCCCACTCGATCTTCCCGGCCTCTGGAACCCGTTTCTTTCCAGCCGGCGCATTCGGGGCATCCTTCTTTTCGAAACGGAAATCTGGCCTTCGATGCTCCTGACCGCAAGAGACCTCGGGATTCCCGCCGGACTGGTCAACGGGAGGCTGTCCACGCGCAGCATCCGCCGCTACGGTCGGCTCAGGCCGCTTGTCCGGCCCCTGTTCGGAATGCTGTCGCCGGTTCTTGTCCAGACTGAAAGCGACCGGGAACGTTTTCGTGCCCTTGGTGTGGGGGATTCAGGGATCAGCGTGACGGGAAATCTCAAGTGGGACATCGATCCGGCCACCCTGGATCCGGAAAGGCTTCCCGGCGCACGGGAATGGCTCGAAAGGGAGGCCGGGGGAAAGGGCCGGGATAGGTCCGGTTTTATGGTGATGGGAAGTTCGGTTCATCCGCAGGAGGCGATGGCTTTGGTCCATGCCTGCCAGACCCTGTCCGAAAAACATGGCCCGGTTCAGTGCGTCCTGGCTCCGCGGCACCTTGAAACCTTGCCCGGACTCCTGTCCTCACTTCCTCCGACTGTCAGGGTTGTCTTGAGGAATGCGGATTCAATGTCCGGTGCGTCGACGGGTCCCGGGGTCGATGAAAACGGACGGCCGGACTTCACTCTCTACATTCTCAATACTTACGGGGAAATGGGCTCCATTTTGGCCTACGCCGACGTTGTCTTCATCGGCGGGACCCTCGAGCCGGTCGGAGGGCATTCTCCTGTCGAGGCGGCCTTTCACGGAAAGCCCATTCTTTGGGGTCCATTCCGGGACCATATCGTCGACCTTTCGGAAAAACTTGATTCGTCGGGAGCCACAATCGAGGTGAGGGGGGAGGGGGATCTGGCTGCTGCCCTCCTGAAGCTCGCCGAATCTCCCGTGATGTGCCGGGAGATGGGAGCCCGAAGCCGGGAGGTTTTCGAGTCCGAGGGGGGGCCCCTGTCCCGGACCCTCGCCGCACTCGAGCCCTTCCTTCAACGCATTTCGACCGGGCGGCCGGAGTGAAGCCGCTCGGAGCCCTGGCCACACCTCTTTCCCTGATTTACGAATTGGGGGTCCGGGGATACCGCTGGAGCTATGAATCGGGGCTTCGCTCCCGTCATCGATTCGGATTGCCCGTCCTGTGCGTCGGGAATATCGAGGCGGGGGGAACGGGAAAGTCGCCCCTCGTCGCCACCTTGTGCCAGAAGATTCTCGAGAGGGGAAAGATCCCCGCCGTCGTGTCACGCGGGTATGGTCGCCGCGACGCCGACAAGAATCGTTTCGTATCCCGGGGGAACGGGCTTCTCCTGACTCCGGATGAGGCGGGGGACGAGCCGGCCCTGCTGGCCCGGAAAATTCCGGGTGTTCCGGTCGTGGTCGCGAAGAATCGCGTGGACGGGATTCGCATGGTGGAAGGCTGTTCCGACCTTGTGATTCTCGATGACGGCTTCCAGAGTCTGGAGGTTTCACCGACCGCCTCGCTGGTTTTTCTTCCCGCCCTTCTGAAAGATCGTCCCCTGCGGCGCTCCGACCTGATTCCCTCCGGCTCCCTCCGGGAACCCCCGGATGTTCTGGGACGAGCCACTCATTGGGTCCTGACCATTCCCGCGGGCTCCACCGACCCGGGACTGCCCGACGACCATACGATCTATTCCCGTCTTTCCGGGGTTCTGGGAAAAGAGTCCCTGCGCCCGATCCTTCGCCAAAGGTTTTTTCTCGAATCGATCCGGGACATTTCCGGCCGGGAGAGTCCGATCGCCTCCCTGTCCGGACTCAAGGTGGCCCTTGTCCTGGGAATCGCCAATCCGGAAAGGGTGATCGACCAGATTCAGTCCTTGGGGGCGACTCTGGCCGGGTCGCTCCTCCTTGCCGACCACGCTCCCTACAACGCCGTCAATCGACGGAGAATCCATGACTTTTCTCTTGAGATGACAAAACAAGGAGCAGAACTTCTTCTGACGACAGAGAAGGACTGGATCAAATGGCAGGACTCTCCGAAAGACAACCTGCCCGTCGGAATTCTCTCCGGAAGGGCGGAGCTCCTTGCCTCCCATCGATGGGAGGCTCTTCTTTCAACCCTGCTTCCCGGTTGACCTCGTGGCCTCCCCCCCTCCTTCCCTTTCCCGCTCCTCTTTCTTTCTGGAGAAGTCGCTTTCCCTTGGCCGATCTTTTTTCTGCCTCATTCCCGAGAAGGTCGCCCTTTTTCTGGGAGCCCGGATCGGGGACATTCTGAGGCTTCTTCTTCCGGACAAAGTCCGAATCATGCGGGAGAATCTTGCATTGTCCGACCTCTCTTCCGGCAAGGGAAGTTCCGGGCGGGTCCTTGGCCGGAAGATCTTCCGTCATTTCGGAATTCTGGGAGTGGAGTTTCTGAGACTTCCGGTTCTTTCCGACGACATGGTCAGACAACGGATGAGCATAGAGGGCCTTTCCCACTTCAATGAGGCCTATGCCAGGGGGAAAGGCGTGATTCTTCTTTCCGGACATATCGGGAACTGGGAAATGTCCCTGCGACGAATCGATCTCGAGGCACCGGGAAAGGTGCGCCCGGTCATCCGGCGCATCAAGAATCCCGTCGTCCACAAGTTCGTCGACGACCACCGCAGGCGCTACGGGAATGGGGAGTCCATCCTTGCGGATCTGGGGGTCCGGCCTCTGGTGAAGGCCCTTTCAAAAGGGGACGTTCTTGTTGTTCTCCTCGACCAGAACGCAGGTCTTGGGGAGGGGGAATTCGTTCCCTTTTTCGGTCGACAGGCCTGCACCTATTCGAGTCTCGCCAAGCTTTCCCTCCTTCTCGGGATCCCGGTTCTCCCCGCCTCGTCGTACCGTCTCCCCGACGGGACCCACCACGCGACCATCCATCCGCCCATCCTTCCTGTTCCCGACCTTCCTCCGGAGGACGGGGTAAGAATCCTGACCTCCCTTTACACCCGGGCCATCGAAGAGATGATCCGCCCCCATCCCGAGCAGTGGATCTGGATGCACAGGCGCTGGAAGACCCGTCCTCCGGGCTCGTGAACTGTGCTTCCCGGGGATTCGTTCATTCTCCGGGATTTTTAGCTTGAAGGATGCGGGTGGACTTTGTATCATGGTCCCTTCGTCCGGGCCCCGGAGCGTATCTGGATGCTTTTCGGCGGGTTTCCCGGAAACCAGAATGCCAGACAGATAATCCTCTTTTTCGATGCGGGAGATTTCGGGATGCGCAGTGTGATCCCCTCCAAAGTGTTCGTTCGGATATTTCTTTTTTTTATCTGCCTCTGGCAGCTGACACTCTTTTCGGGCCGGGCTCACGCGGAGGGCTCCCTCCCCCCAAATGAAACCACGCTGCCCTCTCCCCCGGGGCCTCCGACACCGGTTGCAGCTCCTCCTCCTGAGGGGAGTCCTTCCCCGTCCGCTGTTTCCGGAAAGAAGACCGCCGTCGTGGGTCCCGGAACGGCTGCCTCTTCAACGACGACCACCGGGATGCTGGCCAGCGGTCTGGCCCATGCAGGAAACCGGATTTTTCTCGAACCCCTGATCGTCAAGGACGGAGACATCGACAACCAGTTGACCCTGATGCCTTCTTACGGGGGAATGGCGGGCCATAGCAGCGCCTTCACCACCCCGGTCATGCTTGAAAAACGTCTGACCCATCACTTCAGTCTGCGTGTCGATACCCATTACATCGCCCTCTGGACTCCCTCCCGGACCTATTCGGGGTTTCAGTACGCCGGACTTCAGGGAAAACTCCTCCTCTACGAAAACGATCCCCACGAGATCTTCACCACCTTCATCATGCGGGGAATCACTCCGGTCGGCGGATCACCGGTCGGGGAAGGGAATCCCTTTACCCTCTATTCCTACCTCGTCTTCAACAAAGGTCTGGGCGATCTCTCGACCTCCTGGCTTCGTCCCCTGGCTTTTCAGACAGATGTTGCCGGCATTGTGCCCTTCGGGAACGGTCCGATGCCTCTTTCCGACTTTATGGGGACCCTGGACTACGGGAACTCCTTTCGCTTTGACGGGGCCATCGAGTACAGCCTGCTCTACCTCCACGACATCCTCGGGGTCCGTATGCCGGATTTCCTGGCCCACCTCACTCCCGCCATCGAATCGCGGACACTTGTCAATCTGTCGAACAACGGGTACTACGGACTGACAGAAGGCTACCTGTCCTATGAGATGAACTATCAGGCCGACTGGTATCAGGTGAGCGTGGCCTACCAGCAGCCCTATGGAGCCGACACCTCCTTCACCGGACAGCGCTACGTGCTGTACACGACATTTTTCTACGGATGGCTTCTGAAGAAGATGGGTTTTCATTCGACTCCCTATTAGGGAGATCCCCGGGTTCTCTCCTCTCCCTGGGCAAATACGCCCAACCGGCCGGCAATGTGGTAAAATACGAGGAATCAGTTTACCGACAGGATGCACTCGAAAGGACAACAACTGCTGGATTCTTGCTTGATCGCCTATTCCGACGGGAACTCCGA
>JAYWMN010000003.1:0-2719 GCA_035873205.1 Nitrospirota bacterium | reverse complement strand
TATTCCTATCAGGGAACGGTCGAAGGAGAAAAGGGGGTCGATATCGGAATGACGATCGACATGATTTCAAAAATGGAACACTATGACGTGGCTGTGCTGATGTCGGGGGACACGGACTTCATCCCCCTGATCCAGTATCTTAAAGACTCGTTGAAGCTCGTCTACTCCCTGTCCCTGTCCCGCGGGGAAAAGGGACAGGTTCAACTCTTCTCCCCCCAGATCAAAAACGCCGTCGACTATTTCCAGGTTCTTTCCGAAGCAGAAATGCTCGGGAACTATCTGGACAGGAAAGCCGGCATTCCTCCTATCATCCTGAACGAAATCGACAAAAGGCTTTTCGAGATGACCCAGTCGTAGTCGCGGAACCCGATCAGCCGTCCTCCAGAGGGATCCCGGAAAAAGTTCAGACCGAGGGCGGATTCTTTCGATAGAGTTCTTTTCCATCGGTATCGAGAACGATGGAGAGAACCTTGACCGCTCCCATCAGGGACACAAAGGGTTTTCCGGAATTTGTCCGTCCGGCATCGACTGCGTCCGGAGTCACCCAGAGGGTCACATGGACCGGAAGTCCGCAACCGGCACAGGGGGCCTGTGCGGTGATGTCGGCCACACCCTCACGGGGGTAGGGAAATGAGAAGAAAATTCCCCTCGACGAGATACTGGGCTTGAGAGGCCAGTCCCGAAGAAGAACCTGAGAGTCACAGAACGGACAAGGAAGTCTTGCAGCCACTCCGATCTGACCTGTCGGGAAGAGTCCGCTTCTGTCCTGGCTTCCTCCTGGAACCCTGACAGGAAGAATTCCTGTCAGGAAAAACTCGTTTTTATCGGAATCGTACCGGACCAGCGTCGCCGACAGAGAAACCCTGAAGCGTGAAATCGATCCGATGAGCTTCATGTCTTCATCAATCCGGTTCCGGAATTTTTTCCGGAAGACGGGGTCAACCTTGGCCTTCTCCCTCGTCTTTAGCGGATAGGCCAGAGACAGCAGATCCTTGTCCGGCGGAATTGCAGGATGCTGCCTGTAGAAGAGAAGGAACAACGCGTAGGGGGAAGCCTCCGGGTCCTTCCCGATCAGTTCCGGCAGAAGCTGCTCTTCATTTTTCTTCTGAATCAGAAGAACTTCGCTCTTGTTCTGATAATACCAGTACCCCGTCGCGATCATGAGCCCCACGAGGATAAGCCCCACAAAAAGAGGCAGCATCATCGTCCTTGCGGAGGGGGAGGCAGATCTCTTCATAACCTGGATCGATCGGAAAAGGATTTCCCGGGCACTTTCGAGATCCCCGGAGAGGGTGTCGGCCTGTTCCTTGCCGTGTTCTTTGGCTCCTTCAAGGGCCTGGGTGCATTTTCTCTCAAGAATCCGCTCATTCTGAGCGGGAGACAGATCGTCGAACCCCCCCATCGGGAAGCGCAGGAGGCGTTCGGGAGAATCGGCATCCGGGACGACCAGGCCCAGGAGCTTGGCCACCTTCGCTGCATCGGAAGGGGAAACGACACCCGGTGGCATCTCTCCCAGAATCTGCGGAATTTTTGAGAGACAGGTCACAATGTAGCTATGATCCCGGGTAGGAGCCTCATGAATGCTAATCGTCCCACTTTCCGAAAGTCCGGAAAGATTGGCCTCGTCTGGGAAGGCGATCAGGCCCGTCATGTAGAACGGAAATTTGCGGTCCCGAAGAAAAGAGGCCAGAGGGCCGATCCTGTTCTTGATCTGGGTGATCGGATTGGCATGGCTCGACCCTGAGACAAGAATAATCTCGCGCCCGACCTGCCATGCCGCATTTAGTGTTCCGGTGACATTCCCCGAGACATTCTTGCACTCGACAACAAAAAATCCCCGGTCAGTCGCCAGGAATCCGTCAATTTCTTTTTGTCCGACCGGCGTATAGATGTTGCGCTCGTAAAAAAAAACAGAAACTCCAGCTGCGACGAACGGATCGATCCACTCGGGATCGTCGTGACCCAGCGTTGTTGTCGTAAACCCGGTCAAGCAGAATTGACGGACCTCTTCTTCGAAACGTTCCGAGGCCGGCAGAGATTTAAGAGATGCCACGCACCACTCCAGATAAAAGGACTCAGGACAAAATCACCAACACTTGTCATCAAGAAAAACGACTTCGGGAAGAATATCACACCGGCTAATGGTTCGTCAGTTTTCGAACAAATTCAAGGGAATCCATTCCCATGGCATTGTGCCAATACCCTTTGATATAGGACGGCACAAGGATATTGGAGATCCCCTGCGCCAGGGGAATGGCGACAACGCCCTCTCTCAGCATCAGGCGCTGGGCCTGATTGTAGAGAGCCACTTTTTTAGCCGTCTCTGTTTCGATCTGAGCCTGGTCGAGCAACCTGTCGTAGCGAGGATCGGACCAACCGGTCCTGTTGTTACCGGAGCCGGAGCGCATGAGTGACAGGAAAGTCATGGCGTCAGGATAATCAGCGATCCAACCGGATTGATAGAGGGCCGGGGTATGGGAATCAAGTCCCGAAAGGTAGGCTTTCCATTCCAGAGAGCGCAGATTGATTGTCACCCCGAGGCAGTCCTTGAAATCCTGTTGCATGAAAGACGCCAGAATACGGCTCTGGGTTCCTTCGGGAAAAACCAGTGTAACCGAAGGAAACCCCTTTCCGCCGGGATATCCTCCCAAAGCGAGCTCTCGGCGAGCCCGGTCCGGGTCGAAGGAAAAACCGGCATCCGGGTCGTACCCCCCCAATC
>JAYWMN010000098.1:0-1655 GCA_035873205.1 Nitrospirota bacterium | reverse complement strand
ATATCCGGCACCGTCCCATTGCTCGTGGTGTTGGGTGACAATTTCCCAGGCGAAACGGAGCGAGTGAAACTGGTTCAGGATCTGCTCTCCGAAAACCGGATGCTGTTTCAGGATCTCCCAGTCGGCGTCGGACAGCCCCCCCGTATTCATGAGGATCTCTCTCGGAACGCGAATTTTTCCGATGTCGTGAAGAAGGGCTCCGGCCCCCAACAGAAAGATCTCCCTCCTTCCCATGCCCATATGGGTCCCCAAAAGGACGGACTGGCGCGCCACCCTGTAGGAGTGGGAACGTTTTTCGAAGGTCCAGTAATCGAGGGTCCGCATGAACTCGTCGATGACCGAGAGCGTCGTCTGATAGAAATATTTGGCAAGGTCGGCATAGATTTCCCGCGAGACCGTCCCGGGTACAAGATCCTCGAAGGGGATGCCGGAGGACCTTTCGCAGACACACTCGATGCCTTTCATGCAAGACACGTCATGGCCGACATTCGCCAGTTCCAGGCCCCGATGGATCAGGGTCAGGAGGGTCGAATCCCCGTCGGCTTCGAGTTCATAGCGAAGGACTGTCGGACCGATCCCCGCCTGGGAGTATTCGTGTTCGAACACACGGGGAGGATCCCACACGAGGATCCGGCCAAAGATCGACCGTTGCTCAGGCGGCAGAGGAGGATGCTCGGCGGTCATGGCGATCGACTTCTCCCCCGTCAGGTCGATCCGGGTCCTTCCGAACCATTTTTCCCGTTTTTTCGGGTCGGTCAGTTCTGACCAGACCGAGGAAATGGGATAGGGAAAATGTCGCCGGAAGGTGATCGTCGCGGTCGTCCCCTCCATCGACACCTTTCCGTTGTGAAAAATTTCATTCGATTCACTCATGCGAGTTTCCTGACATTTCGGATTCTTGGTTTTGTCTGGCCGTCCCGTTTCTCAAATGTTCCTCGAAAGAGTCAAGATGCTGGCCCCAGTACTGGCGATATCGGCTGATCCAGCGTTCGAGTTCGAAAAGGCGTTCGGGCTGAAGGGAATAGATCCGCGTCTGGGCCTTGACGGTGGAGCGGACAAGCCCCACCTCCCGGAGAACCTTGAGGTGGCGGGAGACTCCCGGCTGTGTCAGGGAGGGCAGGGCCGCCGCAAGTTCGCCGGCAGTCCGGTCCCTTTCGGCGAGAAGGTCGAGAAGTCTTCTTCTGTTGGGTTCCGCGATCGCGACAAAGACATCCATGGGCTATATATAACTTAATGATTAAATAATGTCAAGATGATAAACTCGAACGGCATACCGAACGCGGCCGTGAGCCCCCGGGGCCTTCACGACGACGACATCGCCCGGTGGCCTCCTTCCCCATGGCGACCGGTCCGGGACACCATTGCCGGAAAGTCCCGAGGAAGGAAGGCAGAGGAAGAGAGTCATTTCCTCCCTCCTCCCTTTCATGGTACCTTTTGCAGGAAGCGACCACCCACCCGGAGACCAGGCCGATGAAACGACGCACCGTTTTTCTGGTCGATGTCGACAACACCCTTTTCGACAACGACCGCCTCCAGGAGGAGCTCTCCTCCCATCTGGAGGACGAGTACGGAAAAGCGGCCCGGGATCGCTACTGGACCCTGTTCGAAGAACTTCGCCGGACACTCGGCTACGCCGACTATCTGGGCGCCCTCCA
>JAYWMN010000092.1:0-14582 GCA_035873205.1 Nitrospirota bacterium | reverse complement strand
GGAGTCGGCTTCCGGAAAGAACGAAGGGACATAGCGTTCAATTCCGGGAGGGTAGGGGACGAGGGCATGGGTTCTGAGCCATGAGAGTCGTTCGGGAGATTCCTTCGTTCCTGAATCCGGAACGAGCCATTCATGGCTGGGAAGAAGGTCGACCGAAGAAACGGGGCCGACCGAACGCTGGCTTGCCGGGTCGAATAATCGGATCGACCGGATCTGGAGGTCGTCCCATTCTATCCGCACCGGTTTCCTTCGGTCGGTCGAATAGAGGTCGAGAAGCGCCCCCCGCACAGAGAACTCTCCCGGAGCGGTGACTTGGGGAACGCGAATATAGCCGTAGGACAGGAGGGACTCGATGATTGACTGGGGATCGACCTCCATCCCGGTCAGGATTGACCGCTTTCGACTCCGGAGAAGCCCCGGAGGCAGGGTTTTCCGCATGATGGCTGTAACGGGGGCCACGACAAAGTCCAAATTTCCGGAATTCGAAAGGCGGTCCAGTGCGTGAATGCGTTCCGCCCGGATGAAGTCGGCCGGACTTTCCCGGTCGTAGGGAAGGATTTCCTCCTCGGGGAAGAGGACACCATCGAGGGTTTGGTCAAGAAGGGCGGAGGAGGTCGATATTTCCTCGAAAAGTCGAAGAGCCCTCTCCGGAGTGGAGGTCAGGATCCAGAAAAGTTCTTTACGGCCCGCCTCCCTGAGGAGGGCCGGGAGAAAGGGCAGGGCTTCTTTGTGGATTCCAGGAAGAGTGCGCGAAGAAAGAGGGGAGCCCGGAGATGGAATCAGCGCCTTGATTGTCTGGAGGGTCCGGGAGAAGGGATGGCCGGAAGGGGTGTCGTCAGCCACTGTTTCTGGAATACCGGTCAAGGATGCGTTCGATCAGCCCCGTTGTTGAAGAGTCGGGAACGAGGGGTATGGAGAGGACCTTGCCTCCCCGTGCGAGAACGGAGCGGCTTCCGACAATGGTGTCGACGGCCCAGTCTCCTCCCTTGACGAGAACATCCGGGGAAAGTCTCTCGATAAGGGCTTCGGGGGTTCCGGTATCGAAAAAAGTGACATAGGAGACGCATTCGAGAGCCGCCATCACGCGGGCCCTGTTCTGCTCGGGAACGATAGGCCGGTTGGGCCCTTTTATCCCCGAGACCGAACGGTCGGTGTTCAGGGCGACGATCAGGATGTCTCCCAGGCGCCGGGCCTGTTCGAGCACTTCAATGTGGCCGGCATGGAGAAGATCGAAACATCCGTTGGTAAAGACCACCGTGGACCCGGCCTCCCTCCTTGCCCGGAGTGTCTCTATCAGCTGGTCTTCGGGAAGGATCTTCTCTTTTGAAGGTGTGTAGGCGGGTTTTCCGGTCATCGGTTTCCAGGAAGTTGGGGTGCCATGGGTCAGGGACGGAAAAGGATTTCTTCGACGAGTTCGCAAAGGACATGGCCCAGTGTGATGTGCGTCTCCTGAATGCGCGGAGTCAGGGGGGAAGGAACAATAAAGGCCAGGTCGACCAGGTCTTTCATCTTGCCGCCGGTTCCTCCACCGAATCCGATGGTGCGAAGTCCGGTCTCTCTGGCTTTTTCCAGGGCGAGAAGGACGTTTTTAGAGTTTCCGCTCGTGCTGATTCCGATTGCCACATCTCCAGGTCGGCCGTAGGCCTCGATTTCCCTCGCGAAAATATGCTCGTACCCGTAATCGTTACCGATACTGGTCAGGGTCGGCATTCCCGTTCCGAGGGCGATGGCTGGAAGTCCCTTCCGGTTGAGATAGAAACGGCTGACGAGCTCTCCCGCGATGTGGGCCGCGTCGCTCGAGGAACCCCCGTTTCCGAAGATCAATAGTTTGCCTCCTTGACGGAAACACTCCACAAGGATTCCGGTGGCCTCTTCGATCTGGGGGAGCGATCGCTTCAGAAATTCTTCTTTTGTGCGGATGCTGTCCCGGAAAATGGATTCGATACGCTCGGAAAGACTGGGTTGTTCCATAGATCTCGTTTGACCTCCGTGAGGATTGGGATTTACGCCAGGGCTCTGGTCCGTTCAAGGGCCGCCTTGAATCGGGGCAGCGCTTTTGCCACGACCTGGTCGTCATGGCAGGTTGACAGGAAGAGGGCCTCGAACTGGGACGGCGGCAGGAGAAGTCCTTCCTTGCGCGCTTCCTGGTGAAAGATCGAGAATAGTTTTGTGCTGGAATGCTCGGCGCTCGCAAGGTCGGTGACGGGTTTGTCGGAAAAAAACAGGGTCATCATCGATCCCATGCGGTTGACCCGGAGCGGAAGGCCCAGACTCCGTGAAAATGCAAGAATTCCATCGGCCAGTATCCGGCTCTTTTCCTCAAGGAGGGAATAAAGAGCGGGGGTTCTGAGCCGGGTCAGGGTGGCCAGGCCGGCCGCCATGGCGACAGGATTTCCGGAAAGCGTTCCGGCTTGGTAGACCGGCCCTTCGGGAGCGATCATTTTCATGATGTCTTCCCGGCCTCCGTAGGCCCCGACAGGCATTCCTCCCCCGATGATCTTTCCGAGAAGGGTCAGATCTGGCTCCATTCCGAAAAGAACCTGGGCTCCCCCGTAAGTCAGTCGGAATCCCGTGATGACTTCGTCGGCAATCAGGAGGGCTCCGTTCTCTTCGGTTACGGTTCTTGCTGCCAGAAGGAATTCCTCGTCCGGGGGAACAACCCCCATGTTTCCGGCGACAGGTTCAAGAATGAGGGCGGCGACCGTCTTCCCTTCCCGTCTGAAGTAGTCCCGAAGAGCGTCGGTATCGTTGTAGGGAAGGACGATAGTATCGTGGACGACCGATTCGGGCACTCCGGCGCTGGTCGGTATCCCGAAGGTCGCCCCTCCGGAGCCGGCCTTCACCAGAAGCGCGTCGGAGTGTCCGTGGTAGCCCCCAGCAAACTTGACGATCCGGTTCCGTCCGGTAAAGGCCCTGGCCAGGCGGAGAGCCGACATGGCCGCCTCCGTCCCGGAGTTGACGAACCGGATCCGGTCAAGGCCCGGAATGGCACGGGTCAGGACCTCGCCCAAGGCGATTTCCGGCTCAGAGAGGCCTCCGAAGGACATCCCCTTTGCCGCCGTCCGGCAAACTGCCTCGACCACCTCCGGATCGGCATGACCCAGGATAAGGGGTCCGAAGGAGAGAACGAAATCGATGTATTCGTGTCCGTCCACATCGGTGATGAACGCGCCCTTTCCTTCCCTGATGACGGGAGGATGTCCTCCGACCGCCTGATAGGCCCTCACCGGACTGCTCACGCCTCCCGGAAACACCAATCTAGCCTTTCGATACCCTTCTTCAGAATTCAACCTGCCGCTCCCGGTATGATTTTGGGTGATACTTCTTGCAAGAGGAGCCCATTCCGGGAGAGAAGACCCGCATCTCCCGACGGATCCTGCCTCCGAGAATTGTCGTGCAATAATCAGGGCTCAGGGGGACAAGATTATCACATTTCAGATAGTACGGAAAGTCTCGGGAAGATCCCGGCAAAGCCCATTTCGAGAACCGGAAACCCAGGGAGGGAGTTGTTGTTTCTTCGTGTTTCAGGCGTGAAACATTAAAATTGGAGGCCATCTTCTGAATGTCTTGTCCGCCCTTGTTTTTTGTGATTGGCACTTGTCTTGCTATTCACAATCCCTTGATGCCGGAATTTGTTTTGTTTTTATCCGGAAAGGAGGGTTTTAGCTATGGGCGGTAAAGGAATTGTAGGTTACTGGCTGAATGCGGCCTTTTCGGCCGTGGGATCCGGGTCGGTCGTGGGCTTTTGTCTTCAGGAATGGTTTGGAGCCCACCGCTTTGAAACATGGAGAGAGTCCTATGTCTGGATCTACTGGATCATGATTCTCTCGACCATCGTGGGAGCCCTGATCGGACTGTATTCTTACAGCTACCACAAAAAAAAGGAAAACTGGGATTTCTGATCGTTTTCTTACCAGCGTTTAACATGTTCGCTGATTCTCCGGAGGAGGGGCCGTTGCAAGAATACAGACCGGCATCGTTTGAAAATTCTTACCGACGACTTCTCCTCCTCTTGTTTTTACCCTCCTGTTCTGGGTCGGTGTCCCCATGACAATGATGCCGTCTCGAGGGGAATCGACCATGAAAGAGTGGAAATGGCAATGGATGGTCATCGCTATTGCCTCTGCTGTCGGAGCTGTGATCGGTTTTTTCTTCGGTCTTCGCGGGGGGCGATAAGACCGGTCCTGCCTTTTCCGGGCCGCGCCCATTAAAGATCGTTTCCGAGCTTCCTTTCTCCGATTTTCCCCCGTTGGTCCCTGTCGTTTCCGTTTTCTCCCGCCCTCTTCTGTCTGGCCTCCTGGACCCGGATCCTGCGAACAGGAAAACCCTTCTGCCGGCCAACGCGAACCCTGAAAGGTTCTTTCCTTGGGGCTTAATTTGTCTCTTTAGCCTGTTCAGTGAAGTGTCCCCTTTCGGAGCCGATCGGCTCTCACGCCTAATATCCGCCTTCGGAGGATGAAAGGGTCCGGACGGCGATCGCAATCGCCACGGAAAGGGGAAGAATGGAGAATAGGGCCGGAAGGAGGACTTGTCCCAGTCGTCCGGTACGGGTCCGGCCAGGAATCCTTTTTGCCAGATATTGTCCGAGAGAGGCCGCGGGAAAGGCTGACAAAAGAGAGGCCACGACAGGAACGGGTATCTCTGCGTAATACCGTCCGATCAGGACGAGGGCGCCCAGAGCAAGGCCCGGTTCGACTCCGGAAACCGTCGAACTCTTCAGGAGAGAAAAAACAAGGCTTGCGGCCAGAACGGCGGCAAGCCCCCCGGAGAGCTGTCCCAGGAGAAGGCTTCCCGAAAGGGGGGAAATCAGGGAGAGGGTCGCCAGGATCAGGAACGCGGACAAAAGAAGGGACGAGGGCACATTCCCTTTGCTTGTCGGAATGAAAGAAAGCCTGAGGGACACCCAGACAAGAAACGCGAGAACAAAAAGGACAATTCCGCTGACGAGAGAACGTTGCCGCATCAGGGGAAGAAGAATAATAAGGCCGCTTGCGGCAATCGCTCCCAGCTCGGTTGCGGTTGCCAGCAGACGGGATCCGGAGACTCTGGACAGAAGAGTCCGGACGATGAATGTTCCGGTCACGAGGTCGGGAATCCAGTCCATGGGACGTTCCGGATTGGAAAAATGGGTCAGGGAAGCAGGATCGAACAGTCCGAAAGTCAGAAGAATTCCGGAGAGGATGGCGAAATCGTCCGGAATCCGGAAGAAAGGCCTAAAGCGATTCAGATGCCCGAATCCCGCAAGAAGGACAAGCGTCAGCAGAAAGGGTCCCAGAGCTGGCAGCATCATCGTAAGGGCAGGAACGATGGCGAGTGTTTCCAATGGTTATCCCCGACAGGATGGAGTGGAAATGGTATATTCGGGGGGAGGGAGGAGCTGTCCCTCCTCCCCGGATTTCCGGCTTCCGGTTACGGTCATTTTTTGGTCCGGATGCCTTCAATGCTGATATAGAGGTGGATCCTGTCCCCGATCATCGAAGGATAGGTCCGGATACCGAAATCGCTTCTCCGGAGGGTCGCCTCCGCATCATATCCCGAAAGGTAGCCTCCCCAAGGTTTTGGAAGGGCTGACACATCTCCCGCTCCCACTTCATGGATCTTGAAGGACACAGGCCGGGTCTTTCCGTGAAGGGTCAGTTTCCCTGTCAGGAGTCCGGATTTGTTCCCTGTTTTTTTATAGTGGGTCGCGACAAATCGGATCGTCGGGAAGGTGTTGGCATCGAGAAAGTCCGGTCCGCGGAGATCCTTGTCCCTCATCGGGTGGTTTGTGTCGATGCTGTTGGTCGCGATTTCGATCACGACGTCGGTTTCTGAGGGTTTTCTGGAAGCGAGACGGTAATGGCCGCCAATTTTGTCGAATCGTCCAACGGCCGTTGCAACTCCTGCATGTCCGATCGTGAATGTCACGGAGGAATGGTCCGGATCGATCCTGTAGGATCCGGCCGGGTCCGAATCGGCAATGCGATAGGCAGATGATGCTGCCAGGGCCGGAGTGGCAGAAAAGGTCGCAAGAGAGAGGACGGAAAAAGCGAAGAGGGTCGAACGGAACGGAGACGTAAGAGGGCGGATTGTGCCTTTTTGTTCCATGAGAAAACCTCCATGAAGGGTGTGATGGGAAAATGTCCGGACTGATTTCAGGTATCCCGGATATTTTCTCTTGATTTTTGTTTGAATGCAAACATTATTTTTTTCGCTTCCCCGATATTCCCGAAAATGGCTCCCGTCTGAAAAATGATTACAGGAGACAGTGTCCGGGCAGATCGAGTCTTGAGGATCCGGGATGGAAATCGATTGAACATGCCTGACCATCGGGTTAGAATGGATCTCTGATCTTGTTGGCGGCGCAATGTTTCTCTTCCAGAATAAGGTTTCCAGCAGGAATAAAAACTGAAAGAGCACATGGACAGAACTCCTGAGGCGATCCGAAAAGAGCTCGTCGGACATATCCGGAAAATGGCCCAGCGTTGCCAGGAATCTTCCTGGCATTCCTTCGAACGTTCTCTGGAGCTCGAATGGTCGCCGGGCGGCGCGGGCTCCATGGAAGAACGATTTACCGAGCTTGACCGGCTCTTCTCCGGTCTCCTAGATGAGCTTAACCGGGAAACGTCCAGAGCCGGACTGGCAAAAATAGCCAGAAAATCGGAGTTTCTCGAAGACAGGTTCGAAGAGATGGACAGTCTTCTCCGAAACCGTCCTCGCCGAAAAAGAGTCGCCCTCCCTTGGGAAAAATTCTTTCGCATGGGGGCAGGAGGAGAAGAGGGCGGCAAAGACAGGACGGAAGAGAAGATGCGTTCGTGTTGTCGGAGCCTGGGGCTTCCGGAATCTTCTTCGTGGCTTGCGATTCGCAAGAAGGTCCGCGCCCTTCTGAAGGAAATGCATCCGGACATGCGTTCGGGGGACAGGAGCCAGGAAGGCAGGATGAGGGAAATTCTCGACGCATACGGTTTCCTGAAGGAGTATCATGGAGCCGGGAACGGGAATGGGGGTCCATGTTGACTGCCAGAGTTGAGGAAAAAGGGGAAAATGGAACCAGTCGAAATCAATGATCCAGAAAAGATTCAGGCTATTCTTAAAGGGATTTCCCTCTCCGGGTCGGGTTTTGTGACCGCCTGTCTTCTCGAGGATGTGTGGGATGCGGGGTTGACCTATCCGGATTATTTCAAGGCGGCCGGGGAGGATCCGACCGCGTCTCTCAATGGGGTGTCGCCGGCCTGGGAAACCTATCATCTTCGCCAGGGCAAGAAGGTGGTCAATGTTTACGGAATGGGGTCCCGGGGACGGCGCATCCATGTGGCCGAAACACCCTGAGGCCTTTCTAATGATAAGCAAAAAGGATCATCATGCTGTTTGATTCCGATCTTCTTGAACATATCCGGCTAGTGTCGAGCGCAGGTGTCACCTCCGACGATGACCGGGTTATTGCCGATTTGCTGCACCTTCATCCCGAATTTGATTCATTCTGGAACGATTCCGCGATCGATCCGACGAGACCCCAGGAAATCGGGGGGGACATGGTGAACCCCTTTGTCCATATCGCCCTTCACCTGATCATCGGAAAACAGATACGCCAGGGAATGCCCGCCCAGGTCAAGAAAGCCTATCTCCACCTGGTCGAACGGGGAGAAAGCGATCATGAGGCGCTGCATCTTTTGATGGGGTGGTACGGGAAGCTCTATTTCGAATCGGTCCGACGGAGCGACTCATTCGACGAAGCCCGTTATGTTCAGGGACTGGCCTCCCTGTAAATTCTCCGGGACCCAAGAATGGGTACCCGAGGATAAGGCTTTTGCCTGAAAGCTTTTTCCTTGACTTGGATTTGGTTTGGCGATTAGAATTGACGGACCGTTTCCCTTAAATGAAGTGGTCCGAATTATCGGTCCGGGTAAATTCATTGCGGGAGGATCGTGGCTCCCTTTGTGACCCGGATTTCCCCGTTGCTCCGATGGGAAAAAACACGAATTTCCGGGTTTTCTGGCGGCGGGACAAGCGTCGATCAATTGGACCAGTGACCCTGGGCGGCCAGGGCGACGGAGGTCTGGAAGTTATCGAGTCTTTAAGGGTTTTTTCATGGAGTCAGCGTCAGGAAGGTTCCGGATACTGGTTTCATGATCAATATGATCAATGAGATCAACTCGCTCTGAGGAAGTTTGCCCCTTTCCCGTTGGGATTTTTCTTCGGAACGAACATTAAAGGAGAGTCGAACATGGCGACAACGATTACCAATTCAAAGGTTCCCCAGATTGGTCAGAGAAACAAGAAAGGCCAGATGATTACGGATCCTAGCGAGCTTTTCTTTCTTTCACCGAGAACGCCCTCCTTTCTTACTGGCTCCGAAGTGATCCGGGAGGCTGTCCGGCGTTCAAGCGTCGATTTTTCCGTCGCCTATCCCATCACTCCCCAATCGGAGGCTTCTTCCCTCGTCGGAGAGCTCTATGCCGAAGGGTATGTGGGGGACTACATGCGGGGAGAGTCGGAATTCGCGGTGATGGGTCAGTGTGCCGGTGCGGCCTTCGGCGGAGCGCGCGTTTTTACGACGACCGCTGGTCCCGGAACCCTCAGGGCTTTCGAAAACTTTCCCATGTGGGCCGGAAGCAGGCTCCCCATACAGGTGGTGTTCACTGTCCGGGGCATCAACTCTCCGCTGACCATTCAGCCGGATACCCTTGAAATCAGTTTCATGCTGGATACCGGAATGCTCCTCTGGCATGCCGAATCAGCCCAGGATCTCTTTGATTTCATGCTCAAGGGCTATTACGTGGCGGAGCAGCCGGAAGTCCATCTTCCGATTGGCGTGATCTGCGACGGTTTTTTTGTGACCCACACGAAGGATGTGGTCATGATGACCCCGGAAGATATCGCCCTCCCTCACTACGACCCCTACAGGAGTCCCGTCGTCTGCATGGACATGGAGGTTCCTCCGGTCCGGATGATGCGGGATCCCTTTGTGATGAAGTCCAACTACATCAGCTATATGACCCATGCCAGCTGGCAGCTAGAGATCCGCGCTGCCATCGAGCGTTCCAGAAAGCACACCATTCCGCTTCTTGACGGGTTGATTGAAGTGGAGAACCCCGATGCCGAGATCATGATCGTTTCATCTGGCACTGCCGTCTCCCAAGGGCGGGAAGCGATTCGTCTTTTCCGGGACAAGGGAGTGAAGGTTGGTCTGGTCAAGATTAAAACCCTTCGTCCGTTCCCGACAGAAGAAATTCGCATGGCAACGGAGCATGCAAAGCACATTTTTGTTCCGGAGTTCAATGTGGTCGGCTGGCTCGCCAAGGAAATCCGGGCGACCATCGATCGTAACAGCCGGGTAATTGCCGGTCCGCACGTTGCTGGCGGAATGACCATGCCGCCAGAGGTAATCGTGGAAGAAATTGAAAAACATCTGGCACACCGCCGGAACAAGGAGCTCGTCCATGGGTAAGAAAATACAAATAAACAAGGAATTCGTCGATATCATGCCGCAGGATTATCTGGATCTTGTGGATAACGCAACGTATGAAACACCCAATCGGGGATGGAAGGACTTCGGAACGGCAACCGAACTGATTGCGGAGCATTCGCTTTGCGCGGGATGCCCGGAATCGATCGCGTTTCGCCATATCATGGCGTCCATACCCAACCCGGAAGACACTGTCATGGTCGGATCCACCGGATGCACCAGTCTGGTTTTCCCCATGATCGCCGTTCACAATATTCACTCCCTTTTCGGAAACCAGAATGCCATTGCGACCGGTCTCAAGAGGGCGCTGGCCCTCAGGTTCCCCGACCGGGTCAAGGATGTCATCGTTCTCGCCGGTGACGGTGCAACCGTCGACATCGGTCTGGACATGACTCTTCAGTCCTGGTTCAGAAAAGAAAAATTCACCACGATTTGCTTCGACAACGAGTTGTACGCCAATACCGGAGGACAGGAGTCCGGGCTTATGCAAAAGGGATTTCTGGCCAAGATGGCTCCGGTCGGAAAGAAGTTTGAAAAGGTTCGCCTGCCTGAAATCGCGCGGGAATCGGGGTGCGACTATGTAGCCATCATGACGGCGAGCAAGCCGAGCCTCGTGGAAAAGGTCATCAAGCAGGCCGTCCTCATCGCCCGTGAAATTGGACCCACCTATGTTCAGATCTACACTCCGTGCATTCTTGAAATCGGGAAGCAGAGCATGGAAGGTCTGCAGGAAATGAGAACTTCGGAAGCGCCAGGCGAACGGTTCAAATTCCGGGAGTTCATTTCCCCGGAAGCCCAGTCTTTCCTCGATGGACTTGCAGAGAAAAAGAAAGCGGAAAAGCTGGCAGCGACGGCGGCCACAACCTAAAGAACAGGGAGTCCTCATGAAAAATCGGATCAATATTCGCATGTCCGGACTGGGAGGACAGGGGGTCGTGACATCGGCCCACCTGATGGCCATGGCCGCTTCCCATGAAGGAAAGTTTGCGATATCAAACCCGTTCTTCGGAGCGGAAAAGAGAATGGCGCCCGCCGAGTCCTATGTGAGGATCGGGCCCGAAAAGATCTTCGACAGGGGAGAGCTTGTTTTCCCCCACGTCGTGATGATCTATCATCCTCAGGTGATCACTATGGGAAAAAGCTACACCATGCCTTTCTATTCCGGGATCAAGGAGGGAGGTCTCGTCATCATCAACGACGATATCGAGCTTCTGACCGATGAGGAGCGTTCCGATCTGGCGGCTAAAAAAGTCACAGTCTACTATGTTCCCGCGACAAAACTGGCTCTTGAAGTCGCTGGAACGGAACTGGCGACCAACATGGGAATGCTAGGCGCGTTGGCCGGTCTGACCCATGTAGTGACGATGGATGGCCTCGACAAGGCTCTTCAGGACAGGTTCGGAAAGAAATATGTTGCGTCTGGCGGAACAGCAACGCTCGACGAAGCGATCAAAAAGAAGTTTGCAAAGAAAGAGATGCTTCTTCAGAAGAACCTGGACACGATCAAGTTGGCCTACGATCAGGCGGTTGAATTCTCGGCAAAAAACCCGCTGATCGGTGCCGGCGTCGGAGCCTAGGTAAGGCATGGTCAACCATTAAAAAAGTCAGGAAGGGCATCAATGTACAATGTGGCAGAGGTGAGTGCGGAGGCGTGTGTCGCTCAAAAAGGATGCCGGCTTTGCATCATGTATTGTCCTGAGGCCAATTGCATTCAGATCGATACTGCCAAAACGGTGGCAGTCATCGTCGAATCCCGATGCAAGGGATGCGAGTTGTGTGTTATTGTCTGCGACGCAGCAAAACATAATGCAATAAAAATGGTGGCACGCTAATAGGAAAGGGAGGGACGGAGGAGGACTCCTTCGTCCCTCACCCAAAATTATGGATCATTCTTACCCGCAATCCCCGGACGGATTGGACGATAAGCTGTCCGAGGCGTTCATCAATGTCGAAAATTCAATCAAATCTTTTCACGCCCTCCTCGATAGCCAGAATCGACAGGATCTAAATGACCCCCTTCTCTCCGAGGAGGACAGAAAGTCCCGTCTTGTGGCCGCCGTGGCCCTGAGAGACAGTGCGACAATCTATCTTGATTGGGGATGGCACTATCTGAACAAGCTCTATGAGGTTCCCAATCCGCATAATCCTGAAGAAGATTATCTGGTCTAGCCGTTCCCTCAGGCGAATGTCTTCCCTGAGTCTTCCCCATTAATCCCGGTCGATATCAATAGAATTCAGAAAAATCCTCGCAACATTTCGAAGAGCGGGTTGACCTTCGATGTTCCCTTGGAGATTAAGGGAATGGAGATGTTCAGAACTCTGGGAAGAGTTTTTTTGTCCAGAGAGGTCTCGGTAATCTGAAGGGAGAGGACTGTATTATTGAGAAGACGTTCGTTGAAGGGCGTGTTGAAATAGAGGAGGCCCCCGATCTTTCCGTCAGGAAGCAGGGTGGATTTGAGGGGAAAGGCCTTGTAAGCAAGGTCCCGGCCGAACGGCGTTTGCGAAGGGGTGGGCTGGGAAAACGGAGAGGGAAGGACCCAGATCATGGATCCCAGACCCAGCGTGACGATCGTGAAAAGGATCAGGCCTGTATAGTAGAGGGTCTGCTTGATCGTAAGATAGGGAACGCTGGCTTGCCAGGCAATATCAAAAGCTTCTTCGGGAGAGATGTTCCGGTATCTTTTTTTGATCACGGAGAGAAAAATGGAGTGGGGGTTGATGGTCGAGGTGGCCTGGCCGGATTCGTGAAGGACGAGAAGTATAGGGATGATATGCTCGCGCCAGAGTCCCCGATGGCCAAAAAGGTCATGAATCCTCTGAGCCGTGTGAAAGGAACGGAGGCCGACGGTAATTTTGGAACCAGGAACACGATAGATGACCTCCATCTGTTCCGGGTCGGGATAGGAGAGTGGCCGGAAGTGATAATAGGAGGAACAGGCGGAAACGGTAAAGCAGAAGAGAGTTGCAAGGGCCGCAATAACCAACCTGCGCGAGACGCCTGTCCCTTCAGTCATGCTGCCGGTTTTCCGCTTCGTTGGACACCGAAATCTTGACAAGAAGGCTGTAGGAAAAGACAAGAATCAGAACGATGACCACGTAGAGGATCAGCTGGAGGGAATGATAGGAAAAATCCCCGAACCGTTCGCTTTCCTTGTAGGAGGATTGAGCCTCCACAAGAAGGATGCGTCGAATTGTGGAAATGATGCCGATCAGAATAAAGGACGCGATGGGAAAGCGTCGTCGCCCGAGATAGCTCAGCATGATCCAGAGAAGCTCGAGAATGATGACGACAAAGAGCATGTCGTTGATGAGCTGAAGGACAGAATCGGTTTTCAGGTCGGTAAGGCTGAAGGCGGAGTGAACAAGAACGATGATCGCCCCGGACATAAGAAAGATGGCGACAATAAGATGAATGAAGTCGTCGATCCGGAGAAGAACCTTGCGAAGCTTCTGGACGAATTCGAGGTGGGTGTCGGGCGGAGGGGATTTCGGGGCCCCGGGATCGTTCAATGGGTCGCTCCTTGGTCTGAATCTTCCTGAACCATTTTGATGCCATGATCAAGCCGGGAAAGTGAAACCGTCCGACCGAGAAGGAGGAGAACCTCGAAAATTCCCGGGCTGACAGTCCCTCCTGTAAGGGCCACCCTGACAGGCTGGGCGAGGTCGCCGAGTTTTTTGTGAAGCGCTTCTCCCACCTGGGTAAAGACGTTCCGCAGGCTTTCCGGAGTCCAGTCCGACAGGGACCGAAGTGCCAGGGCAAGGTGTTCGAGAACAGGAAGGTTCTCGAACGTCAGCACTTTGATCTTTGCCTCCGGATCGATGACCAGACGGGATTCGAGAAACGGTCGGGCCGAGTCGGCAAGTTCAACAAGGGTTCGAGATCGGGCTTTGAGGCTGTTCGTCAGGGATTCCCAGTGCGCCGTGTCGGCAGCTTGTGGGAGAGGATCCCTGAGATCGCGAACCTGTTCCCGGAGAAGGGGGACGAGGTCGGGCGCCGGAGAGTTCTTGATATAGTGGGCATTAAGCCAAAGAAGCTTTTCCGGGTTGAAGACCGAGGGGGACGACCCGACATGGTCAAGGTCGAAATATCGGACAAGCTCGTCTCTGGAGAAGATTTCCTGGTCTTTGTGGGACCATCCGAGCCGTACAAGATAATTGACCAGCGCCTGGGGAAGATACCCCATCTCTTTGTACGACATGACCGAAGTCGCTCCATGCCGCTTCGAGAGCCGAGTCCGGTCAGGTCCGTAGATCATGGGAAGATGGGCGAACGCCGGCATCTTCTGGGAGAGGGCCCGGAAGATGGGAATCTGCCGGGGAGTGTTGTTGATATGGTCGTCTCCCCGGATGACATGGGTGATGTTCATGTCGACATCGTCGACAACAACCGCGAAGTTGTAGGTCGGAAAGCCGTCGGAGCGGAGAATGATGAGGTCATCGAGTACAGCGCTGTCAAAGGAGAGCTCTCCCCGGATCAGGTCGTGAAAAACGATGGGTTCGTTTTCGGGCGTCCTGAAGCGCAGGACATGGGGGCGATCCGGAGGAATGGACCGGTCCCGGCACCGACCGTCGTATCGGGGGGGAAGCCCCATTTTCATGGCGGCCGATCGCCTTTCGTCAAGCTCTTCCGGGGAGCAGTCGCACCGGTATGCGTGACCGGAGGAGAGCAGGGAAAAAGCGATATCCCGATAGCGGTCAAGTCGACGGGTCTGGTAGAAAGGCCCTTCATCCCAGGAAAGGTCAAGCCAGGAGAGTCCGTCAAGAATGGCGGTGATAGAGGATTCGGTCGAACGTTCCCGGTCGGTGTCTTCGATGCGCAACACCAGTTTTCCCCCGTGGTGCCGGGCAAACAGGGCATTGAATAGAGCGGTTCTTGCCCCCCCCAGATGAAGGTGGCCGGTGGGACTGGGAGCAAACCGGACCCGGATGGAAGAATTGGTCGTTGATGACAAAGTCGTTATCCCTCTTTGTTAAATGTCGAGAACTGATCCTTCAGGGCCCTGTGAGCATAACATGTTTGAAAGAGCTCAAACAATGGAACTGGACGGAATAATTCCTTTAACTTATTGTATTTGAAAATTAAATATTATTTCACGAAGAATTGTTGGCCGGATAAAGAGGGTGTCTCAAATCGATT
>JAYWMN010000041.1:0-7315 GCA_035873205.1 Nitrospirota bacterium | reverse complement strand
GTTCTGGTGGTCATCCAGAAAGGACACCAGGAACTCCTGAGTTCTATCGGCGACATTTCCCGGGCGGCAGATGAGCAGGATAAATCGGTGAGGGACTTCATCACCGAGAAGTAATCAGCATTACTGAAGGAAAAAGGATCCTGCAAAAACGCGGAGTCCCGGAAAAAGAAGCAGGGAAAAAGGGGAGGGACCGGGATTGTCCGCTCAGCCCCGGTGAGGTCCCCCCTGCCCGATCCGGTAACAGGAGGTTCGTTTCTCAAAAGGGAGGCAGGGGCCGCGATCCGGACCTGTCTTGGATAGAGGGGACGTCCGGATCTTGTGTCAGTGAGCCGGATTCGACAGACTCCGGGGTCCTCAAGTCCGATCGTGATCCGACTCTTGTTCCCTTCAAGGGAAACGGGTATTTGCAGGACCGGTTGATGAAGGGGCCAGAGTTCTTTGACCCACGGGAGAACGGGATCTCTCCGGTAAGGATTTGTGTCCGTGCTGGCGGACAGGGTCTTCCTGTCTCCTGTGGAGGATCTTTCCGGGTTCAGGACCTGCCGGACTCCCGTCGTCCCGATTCAAATACCAGGAAAAGTCCCGACAGGACGATCAGCACTCCTGCGATCGTGATGGCCTGAAGGCCCAGATCCCCGACCTTAGAGTGGGCGTGGATATCGTCCCGGACAAGGCCCAGATAGAGCGGGCCAACGGCAGGGATGAGTCCAAGCACCATCACGCTCCCCCCCAGAATGCGTATTTTCTTGACATTCATGATCCCTCCTTCGTTTTTACCCAGTCTATTCCCGCAGGACAGAGGGGTCGAACTCCTCTTCGCAGTGTCCAAGGATAACTCATTCTAAACGATGACGCGGGTCCAATGGCCCGTTTTTTGTAAGAATCCGGCCCGGTCGGGTCTTGCGGAGATCGGATCTAGAAGGCATACCGGATTCCGATCATCACTGGAACGGACCAGGTGTCCGAGACCCGGGAGATCGTTCCGGGCGGGCTTCCAATGGAGGTGTTGATGCCCGTTGGAGCCGTTTCGTAGGAGAGGTCGGCCTCCAGGAAGACCCCCAGAACCGGCGAAATCGGCGTGAGGGCTCCGGCCCCGAGCAGCCAGGCGTATCCTGCCTGCGCATTTACCCCGGTGTAGGTGTTGTAGGAGGCTCCGAAGGTGGCGTTGAGATAGGGGATCAGGAATTTTTTTTGTAGGGAGGAGAGATAATAGTTTCCTCCCAGACCGATGACCGTGTGTGTGTTTTGGGAAAAGAAGCTTTGCTGCACCGTCAGGTACGCCAGCAGATTCGGGAATAACATCTTGCCTGCCCGGACGCCCCAGACGGGAGCCGTTCCGAAGTGGTAGGGGACGGTCTCTCCAGCGGTGGTGCCGTAAGAGCCGGACAGGGAGGTGTCAAGTCCTGCGAGTCCCTCGATGACAAAACCGGTTCCCGGAATGGGTCCCGGCTTTCGTTCGGCGGATTGTTGAGGGGAACCGCTTGAGTCGGCGCCTGTGCCCATCGAGTCCATGGGTCCGCTCATGGACTGGGCCCTGGCCGATTCCATGGGTTTCAGAAAGATCACGCACAGGATAATCGCAAGGATAACGGTGGATATCCGGAAGGTCAAAGCGGGTGGTGTCATGAGGATGTCCTTTCTTTCAGCCTTAATTTGTCCCAAGAATCATTCTCTTATCAAGGCCGGTTGTGCGGATTTTTCAGAACATCCACATGAATCCGGCAAGGACCTTGAAATTCGGATTTAGCGCCGGAGCGGAAGGGGTCGATCCAGGCTGGTTCCAATAAACGAATTTGTCCGCATTGGCAAAGATCATGAGACTGGGTGTCGACCGGGGCATGATCTGGAACCCCATGCCCACCGAATCCTGAAAGTTCTCGGTTCCTGGAATGGGGCCGGCCGGGATTGTCTGACCCTCCTGGACAGAGGGATTCACCTGAAGATTGGCCGAATTGTACTGAATGTATTCCCCGACACTGACCCAGATTTCCGGAAGAGGGCTGTGGAGACCTGTTAGCCGGTATTCGACCTGATAGTCGGTGTTCAGGACGTTTCCCGGCTGGGTGCCAAGATTGTTCGGAAGCTCAAAGGAGTAGATCGCGTCCCCGATGGCCATCCACCGTCCATTGGAAAAGGTATGCATCGCTTCGATGCCGAATGTCAGTTCATATCCTCCTGCTCCCGTCAGGGAGCTCGTGATGTTCTGGTTGTTGAAGGCCTGTATGGTGGGAGAGGTGGGGAGATGGACTCCCTGGACCAGCACAATGCGAGTTGACCCCGAAAAGGTATTGCGGTCGTAAATGTTCAGGAGGTTGGCAATCCACAGGTCTCCGGGAACGGTGATGAATCCCGCGTTGTTGTTGCCAAGCCCGGGGGAGTATCCCGGTGTTCCCGGTCCGGAGGCCTGCGCGTTCCAGTTCCATCGATAGTAGAAGGGTTCGGTGACCTGGACCATCCATTTGTTCGTCACAAGCGCCTGAAGGGTGTTTTCCTGGGTCAGGAGGGCCTGGGAACCGCCGATATGGTCGTATCCTGCCTGAACCTGGCTCCCGCCAATCCAGATGTTCGAGTAGTTCATTCGCCAGGAAAACATCAAATCGCTGGTCCAGAACATGGAGGCGTCCATCCCCATGTGTTCAAGACAGAAGACGCAGGCCTGGGCTCTGGTCGGTGCTGAAAACAGCGAAAACAGGAGGAGGGGGAACAGCCAAAGGAGGAGTCGGACGAAACGGTTGGCCGGTCCGCCGATTTTTCGAACAGTCAGATTTTTCATCAGGGATCTCCCGCATTGAAGGGTCGTCCGTCGGAGTCAAAGCGGTCCCGACGGTCAGGATGTCCGAAGGACGATGAGGGGATGGACTCCGAACGGTCAAGAGAGGGAGGTGCGGGAGGAGGGTTTATATGCGACATCGCCTTGTCCGGTCGGAGGAAGGAAGAGGGGGAGACCGTCGGTAATCGGGACGGGGTGGACTGTTTGTCACCCCTGTCGGTGGGCGAATCGGTAACTCTGGTCTGACCCTCCGGATCATGATGACATTCCAGAGTGCAAACCGGAGCCCTGCCTCCCTGTCTTTGCTGCCGGCAAAAAGTGTCCTCTGATCGCCGGAAAAGGGACGCAGGCACAAAAAATGCCATCGGGCCCCGAAGAAGGAGCGGACGGGAGGATCGCGGGAAAGAAACGGGGAAGGCCACACCAAAAAACAGTCCGTCCGGAGAAGGTGTCGTCCCTTCCGAGGATCCCGGAAGAAGACGGGTCAGACGGAGCAGGAGAGTCCCAGGGGCCCGACGAACGCGGGAGGTCCGGGAAAAGTGTTCGGGGCCCCCCCGGAACCGGGTTGTTGTTTCGGACTCTTGGGAAGGCCCGGATAATCGGGACGATGGACGGATTCGTTTCATGTGTCGCCTTGGCTCTCTTGGTCTCTCACAGTGGTTTTTTTACGTGCTGAGAAAAGGAAGGTTCTCCGCGTTCCGCAGTTTTTCAGAACCTGGTCAAGACATCATCAGGCTTGAAAAGGTTAAAGAACCGATGTGAAGGATTTGGGAGGGCGTTCGGGAGAGAGGCCGAAAAAACGGGAGGCCGGAAGGTCCCGGGGGATCAGCGGGAGTGTTGCTGCCGGGAAGAGGATTTCTGCCGGAAGTAAAACCTCTGCCGCGAGAAGGGTTGAAGAGACGATCGAGCCGGCAGACCCGTCATGGGAGCACTCCCAGAGCGGGACAGAGCTGGTTCCCGGATGATGGCAGAGTCCTGTTTCATCGGCCCGGGAAGAGGGGAGTGTCGGTATGGGGTGGAGCCGGGAAGTGCCGGAAAGAAGAGTATTCTGAGCGGAACTCCTGGGGGTCGGCGCTCCTCCCGGTCGAAGCCCCGTCGAGGATATCGAACTGGCAACCGTTTTTGAGATGACGCCGAAGCCGGCCTGACTCAAGGGGATGAGAGCCAGAAAAAAGGCCAGAATCAGTGGAGCAGAGGTAATGATCCGTCTCGATCGAAAGAACAATGGATTCTCCGGGTGAGTCGGGACCGTGGTCCGGAGAAAATCCCGGCAGGAAACGTCCAAGGGATTTTTGGGGTTCCGGAAGTCTTCCGGACCCTCTCCTCACCGCTCAGTTTAGAGCAGGGTGAGTTTTCTGTCAATTGATGCGGAGGACCCCCTATGCTGAGGAAAAAAGCGTCCACGCGGGCTCTTCCGTCGGCTCCGGCTTGACCGGACAACACTTGCGATACAAATCCGGACGGAGTCTGTGCTGCCTGCACGTGCGAGATGATGAGCCGTCGTTGAAATGGAAAGGGGTTCCCGCTATGATAAGATGTTTTGATTGTTTACCGCGGGGTGTCCATGGTCTTGACCAAGTCTTTCAAGGAGCTTCTGAATGATGGAACAAACATTGGCAATTTTGAAGCCGGACTCTGTCCGGAAACATTTTACCGGGGCGATTCTGGCCCGCTATGAAAAAGAGGGGTTCCGTATCCGGGGGCTCAAAATGAGAAGGCTGTCCAGGGTTGAGGCCGAAGGGTTCTATGCGGTTCACCGGGAGCGTCCTTTTTTCGCAAGCCTCGTCACTTTCATGATCAGCGGTCCGGTCGCGCTTGTCGTATTGGAGAAAGAAAAAGCCATCTCGGCGCATCGTCACCTCATGGGGGCGACAGATCCTGCCAAGGCCGAAAAGGAGACCCTTCGGGCCCTGTATGGTGAATCGATCGAATACAATGCCGTCCATGGATCGGATTCCCCCGACACGGCTCGTTTCGAGATTCCGTACTTCTTTTCCAGTGTCGAACTCGTTGGCTGAATAAGCGATGGGTCCCCCGAAACTCCTGATTGCGGGCCGCGGGCCCTTGGCCATTCTTGGCGCCCGGGTGGCCACCGCCAGGGGATACGCCCCCACTCTTTTGTTCGATCCGGCTCCCTTCCCCCCGTTCCTGTTGACGGGGGAAGGCGTTGGACCGAGCAGCGGGATTCTTGGCTTCCTTCTGCGGGAGGCTGGATTTCCGGATTCCCGGCTACCCGAAGCAAGGGATGGCGGGGAGTCCCGCTTGCTCTATTTTGGAAAAACCCACCGGATGCTGGGGTGCCCCCTTCCCGTTGGAGGGCTGTCCAGCGAAGAAGAGGAGCGGTTTTTTTCGGGGCTCAGGCTTCTGGGCGAATCGGTCTTTCCCGAGTCAGAGAACCGCATGAAACAGAGCTATCGGGTCACTTCGACCCGATTTCCCTGGAACAAGCGACTCCTCAACTGGATTCTCGAACCGGAGAGAAAAAAGGAAGATCTTCCCGGCTCTCTCCGAAAAGTCGCGGAATCTGTTCTCGGACCCTGGAGTGCATTCCTGTCCGAGATACGGCCCTTTGCGGGGCTGTCCCAAAGAAAATGGACCGATGCCGAACTGATCCGGGTCCTGATGCACCTGTCCTCCGCCCGGACCCGGGTCATCAGGGCATTCCGGGATCTCTTCGATGTCGAGGAAGGGAGAGTGGAGACAAGTGTCCCCGGGGTCCCTTTTGTGACATGGGAAGGAAGGACTCTGGATGTCACGAAATCGGGTTCCCGATGGACGGTCTCGGGCGGCTCTGCAGCATTCGGCCCCCAGAACTCTTTCGACCGGGTTCTTTCCCTTTCGGCTCCGCCAGAATTCCCTCTCGGTGAGGGAGCCTGCCCTGTCGTGCGGTCTGCTGTTCCGTCATTTTGGCCTTCCGGTCTTCTGATGTCCGGAGAGGGAGGAAGTTCTTTTCTGATCATCTCTCCCGGATCGGACCCGGATCGAAGGGAAGGCCGGCTGATCTTCTCCAGGACATCGGGCGAGGGAGGGGAATCCTGGGTCGAGCGGTGGAACGGGCACTCCCTTCAACCCTTTCTTTCCTCCGGACAGATCAGGCACAGGCATGTCGACCCGCTGCTAGCCGTCTCTCCCGGGAGTCTGTCTCCTCCGAGAAACAAGACGCCCTACCTGAAGATTTCCGGCAATTATGCGGAAATGACCGATCCTTCCGTCATTCCGGTCGTAACGGAGGACTGGCTGGCTGATCTTTCCATGGCTCTCCCCTCCAGGACAGCCTCTTCATAAAATTCCCCGGGAGAATTCACTGGCCATGTCCGATGTCCATTTTTCACATACTCCGGCAAAGGGGGATTTCTTGAACCTGTCACCGAAAGAGGCCCTTGAACGCCTCGCCCGCGGGGTGGTCGATCTTGTTTCTCCCGAGGACCTTCTTCAAAAGCTTGAACGGTTCGAGCGAACCGGGGTCCCTCTTCGCATCAAGGCCGGATTCGATCCGACGGCCCCGGATCTCCATCTCGGCCATGCGGTCCTCCTGATGAAACTGAGAGAGTTTCAGGACCTGGGACACAAGGTTCTTTTTCTGATAGGGGACTTTACCGGGATGATCGGAGATCCGACGGGCCGCTCCGAGCTCAGGAAGCCCCTGACCGACCAGGAGCTGATGGCCAATGCGGCGACCTATCGGGAACAGGTCTTCAGATTGCTCGATCCCGATCGGACCGAAGTCGTCTTCAACAGCCACTGGATGAAGTCCCTGGGGGTTGAGGGAATGATTCGGCTTGCCGCTCGCCAGACTGTGGCCCATTTCCTCGACCGGGACGATTTCAAGAAGAGAATGGGACAGTCCCAGCCCATTTATCTCCACGAACTACTCTACCCCCTGATCCAGGGGTATGATTCGGTGGCCCTTTCGGCCGATGTCGAACTCGGCGGGACCGACCAGCTCTTCAACCTTCTCGTGGGAAGAGATCTTCAGCGCTCCTATGGACAGGAGCCTCAGGTCGTGCTCTCCCTCCCCCTTCTCGTGGGGACGGACGGCGAAAGGAAAATGAGCAAGAGTCTTAAAAATGCCGTGGGCATTCTGGATTCTCCCGCCGATATGTACGGAAAGCTGATGTCGATTCCCGACAGCGCGATGGCGTCTTACGCCCTTCTTCTGACACAGATTCCGGAGAGCGAGATTTCCCGGGACCATCCTCGCGAAGCCAAGGGGCGTCTGGCCAGGACAATCACCGAGCGCTTTCATGGAGCCCAGGCGGCCCGGGAAGCCGAGGACCGCTTCGTCAGCCAGTTTTCCCGGAGGGAGACCCCCGAGGAGATCGTCCGGGTTCCCGTCCCCCCCCCCTGGCCGGTAAAGTTGTCGACAATCATGGTGATGGCGGGGGCCACCAAATCCGAATCCCAGGCCAAGCAGCTGATTCGCCAGAATGCGGTGGACCTTGCCGGCGAGAGAGTCACCGATCCATTCCTTTCCGTCTTCCCCGATAGCCAGATCCTGAAGGTCGGAAAAAGATTTTACTGTCGACTGGAAAAAGGTCTGTAGGG
>JAYWMN010000020.1:0-4243 GCA_035873205.1 Nitrospirota bacterium | reverse complement strand
ACCGGACAGCTCCAGAAGCTTCTTCCGGGCCATCAGCAACCCCGACTCATTCATCGCGTAGGAGGTCCTGAGGCCTCCCGCATACTCGTCCATGATCTTCTGAAGCCGCGCTTCCGCCTCTTCCGGGCGAATGCGATTTCGGGACGTTCCGGAAATCCGGTAGGAGAAAATCCGGAGACGTTCCTCCTCGGCCTCTTGGGGAAGGGACGGAATCTCTTGCTCTCTCCCTTCCTCCCGGATCTCCCTTGAGGCAGCGCGGGCAGCAATCGCCCCTTCGGCAAAACATCCGCTGACGAATTTGTAGGGGGCTCCCCCGGCCACATCCCCCGCCGCAAAGAGATTGTTCAGGGTCGTTTTCCTGTCCACATCGACCCAGTATCCCGCCTGGCAATGGCCTCCCACCAGATAGGGCTCCGTCCCGCATATTTCAACGGGAGACTTTGTCAGATCGATCTTGTTGGCCGCCCAGTAAAGAACCGTATTCGGATACATGTCGAGGTAGGCCTCGTAAAGACGCCGGAGGTCCGCCTTCGACAGGTGGCGGGTATCCATGAAACATGGACCGCGCCCTTCCGCGATCTCGACCAGGGGACCCTCCAGCCTGAGCGGCGTCGGAGCTCCCTCCCCTCCGGCGTGGGACCACCGGGTCTTCATGAACTCCTCCCCCTTCGCGTTGACCTGTGGGGCGCCGAAGCCTAACGCCAGCGTTCCTGTCGGAGCGATCGTATCCTTGGTCCTGAGGGCGATGAAGCGGTGCTCAAAGCTGGTCATTTCCGCTCCCGCCCGAATTCCTATCGCGTATCCGGCTCCCGTATTGAATGGGGAATACCACATCTTGTGCCGGGCCATCCCCTCGTTGTTCGGCCGGTAAAGCCCCGAGGCTCCTCCGGTGGCGACGATGGTCTTTCGGGCCTTCAAAACATAAAAAGACTCGTCCTTCAGACCAAACCCATAGGCGCCGTATACCCTTCCGTTCAGAACGATCAGGTTGGTCACCACGACCCGGTTCAGTACATCGGCCCCGGAGTTCCTCACCTCACGGGCCAGGATAGGCTTCAGGGATTCTCCATGGATCTTGATATTCCAGCGTCCTCGGGGGGAATACTGTCCGTTTTGATCCTTGACGATCGGGAGCCCCATCGCCTCCACGGTTTCGACAACCTCACGAAAAAGCTCAGCCTGGGTCCGGACCAGATCCTCCCTCAGGATCCCCATGGAATCGAGACGCACGTAGTCGACGAAAGAGTCGACCGTTTCCCCCGGATTGATGTAGGCATTGATAGCATTCATGCCTCCGGCAAGACATCCGGAACGGTCGATGTGGGCCTTGTCCACGACAAGAACATTCATGTCGGGGTTCTCCCGTCTGGCAATAATTGCAGCGTAGCAGCCGGCGGTGCCCCCCCCGATAATCAACAGATCCGTTTCCCGAACATTGACCGTTCCCATCGCTCCTCCTTGTATATAAAATATATTAGTAACTAAATAACATATATAGATTGACCTCTCCTGTCAAGCGGTCTAAAGAACTTTTTTAAAAAAATGCGAACCCTGTGCCCCCCGGAAGAAGCTGCAAGGACCCATTCACGAGAATCGGGACAGGCAGGGGCCGGTTTTTTTCAAAAAATATCGGCTATTTGCAAAATCTGGTTGGAATCAACCCTAGATTGCACAGAACAGAGCGTTCAGGGCTATTGACGCGAACAGAATTATGCAATACTCTATTTACTACAAATGTAGTAAAGGAGAAAAAATGAGTATGCCTGTAAGAATTGAAGATGATCTGTATCAGCAAGCGAAGGCCGCATCGCAGGGAGAATGTCGCACAATTGCCGGACAACTTGAGTTTTGGGCCAAGGTTGGGAAGGCTGCATTGGATAATCCAGATCTTCCAATTGAGTTCGTAAGCGAACTATTGGTGGCGAAGAAAGAAGATCGCAGCAGCCTTTCCTCTTTCAAGCCGGGCCAATTCCGTGACTAAAGAAGTGAAAGTTCTGCAAACGAATGTTTTTGCCCGTGCGTACAAGAAACTTCACTCAAACCAAAAGGATGCTGTTGATAAGGCCGTTGCATTAATCATTCAGAATCCAAATCTCGGAGAGGAAAAGAAGGGTGACCTCTCTGGCGTATTCGTATACAAGTTTGATTGCGTGAACCAACTCTATCTTCTGGCTTACGAGTTTGACCCTTCAACGCGAGTTCTTCTTCTTGTGGGCACTCACGAAAACTTCTATCGCGCACTTAAAAGGTGATGGAATTACCCGGTTGGTTCCAACCAGATTTTGCAAATAGCCAAAATATCAAGGACACAAAAATTCTGGGGGCTGGAGCGAAAAGTTTAAGGAAGGAAACTGAAAATCTTTCGGCAAGAAAAAACTAAAAAGGCCACCTTCTGGTGGCCTTTTTAACAACGCACATCACTCATAATCCGGGTGAAAAATTTTTTGAATCCAACACAGTCAGGCGTGGTCCCCGCTCTTCCCTTTACTTCTGGTTGGTCGAGGTCGCATAGCCCCAAGCAAAAATCACGGCGACGATTGCCAAGAAAGCAATCCAGCCCATCAGAGTCGGATTGGAGCCTACCATTTTGTGAGCGTCGTACATTTTAGCCCCCCTTGCTCAGTTCCAAAGAAATAGTTTATGATGAGAACACCAATGCATACCCACTATATGCAGTGAACATCCACTTGTCAAGATCTTTGAACCTCCACTTTCCCGCCCTCCGGCTCGTCACTGAAAAGCGTTAATTGCTTTTTCCGGCGAGGGATCGGACACACTTTCTTCGGAAGCAAAAGCCGGAGGATTCGATCCCGAAGGCAGCGGGAAACCATCACAGGAGCACTGAATCAGAAACACTCGAAGTCTCTCGACCTCCCGTCCTTCCCATCTCAGACGGGACACTTTCCGAACATCGACCCCTCCTGACCCGAAAAAACCTTGGGCGGATCTCCGCACAGCCGTTCAGGAAATCCGGCCCATCCCTCCGGAATGGAAACCGGACCTGAGATGACACCCCTTTGGCTCGACGCCCTTGCAATCGCCGTTTTGGTGCTCTTCAATGCCATCCTGGCGGCGGCAGAACTCGCGATCATCTCCCTCAGGCTGTCACGCGTCCAGCAGCTTTCGGGAAACGACAAGCCTGAAAGCCGGGCCCTTCTGAAGCTCAGGAAGGATCCAGAACGCTTCGTGGCTACAGTGCAGGTCATGATGACCCTCTCGACCGGTCTTGCATCCGGAGCCACCGGAACCGTTTCCTATGAAAAACTCAAGCCGGTTCTTGCCATGGTCCCCGTTCTCAGCCAATATCATGTCTTTCTGCCCCTCTCCGTTTTTGCGGTCATCCTGATCCAGGTTTTCGGAATGCTTGTCCTGGGAGAGATCGTTCCCAAAACCCTTGCCATCCAGAACAACGAACGTATCGCTCTGGCCCTTTCCCGTCCGATCCTTCTTCTCTCCGAGATGATCTTCGTACCCGTCCGTTTCGTAACCTCGACCAGCCGTCTTGTCCTCCGCCTGTTCAGGATCACCCCCGGTCCATCCTCCTACCCCATCAGCCCTGAAGAACTCGAACTTCTCCTGAAGGAAGGGAGCGAACACGGCATCATCAACCGTACCGAACAGGACCTGATCCAGAGCGTATTCAAGTTTACCGATATTTCGGTCCGGGAGGTCATGGTCCCCCGGGTGCGGATGGTCACGCTGAGAACGACCATGACCCGACCCGAGATCCAGGAGATTTTTTCCGAACACCGATACTCCCGGTATCCGGTTTTGAGGGAAGAGTCAGACGACGTGGTCGGGATCCTCTACTACAAGGACCTCGTGGACATCCTCACAGATAACACCCCGTTCCACATCGAACGGATTCTTCATGCACCCTACTTCGTCCCGGAGTCAATGAAGGTCCCGCATATCCTCAAGGAAATGCAAAAAAGGCGGACGCAGATCGCCCTCGTCCTGAACGAATACGGTGCGCTTGACGGTCTTGTGACAATGGAAGACCTTCTCGAAGAAATTGTCGGAGAAATCGAGGATGAGTCGGACGAGGTCGTCAAACCAGTCGAGCGCCTCCGTGATGGCTCCTGCCTCGTCGACGCCTCCCTCTCCATCCGCGATCTGTCGGAAGACTACTCCATCCCCATTCCCGAAGGAGAGGACTATGAAACTCTGGCGGGCTTTGTTCTGTCCCAGCTTCAGACCATCCCGCGGGGGGGGGAATTCTTCTTCGTCAAGAACATGAAAT
>JAYWMN010000018.1:0-2235 GCA_035873205.1 Nitrospirota bacterium | reverse complement strand
TCTCCCGTGCCTCACCCTCACGGCTCTTTCAGAAACACCGGAACAGAGGATTCTGGGATCGATCGTCCAAAAAATCGACCGGAGCCGTTCCTGGATCTCGGAAATAGAGGAGCACTCCCAATCCTCGAAACTCGTCATCTTCTGTCGTACAAAAGGCCAGCGGGACCGGCTCCGGGATGTTCTCGAAGGAGGGGGAATCTCTGTCATCACCCAGTTCGAGACTCATCTCGACTTGGGACTTCGTCATCCGGTCACACTCCTTTTGGGGGATCTCGAAGAGGGCTTCGAAGCAATTCCAGACGGAATCCTGGTCCTGTCCGATACCTTTCTGTTCCGGAAAACCATTGCAAGGCCGGCTTTCCGCTCCTTTTCCACAAGCGGCCAGATCTATCGCCGGGATCGCCCTGAATTCCATGAGGGCGACTTCGTTGTCCACCTTCATCAGGGAATTGGCCGGTACCGCGGCCTCAAGGAGGTCTCGGTCGGAACGATTACCGGGGAATTCTGCATCATCGAGTATCAGGGCGGCGACCGTCTTTACGTGTCAGTCGACCAGATGGACCAGATCCTGCCCTATCAGGGACCGGAAGGGGTCGAGCCGAAACTCGACCGCCTCGGAGGAAAATCCTGGAACGCCACGCGATCCCGTGTCAGGAAGCAGATCGAAAGGGTTTCCGCCGAGCTTGTTCAGCTTTATGCACGGCGCAAGACCGCCCAAGGCTTTTCCTTTTCCCCCGAATCCACGCTGAGCCAGGAGTTCGATCAGGCCTTTCCCTACGACCTGACACCCGACCAGGAGGAAGCTGTCCGGGCCGTCTCCATGGACATGGAGTCGGACACTCCCATGGACCGCCTCATTCTTGGAGATGTCGGCTTCGGGAAGACCGAGGTCGCCATGAGGGCGGCCTATCGGGCCGTTCTCGACGGAAAACAGGTGGCGCTTCTGGTTCCCACCACCCTTCTCGCCCTCCAGCACCACGAAACCTTCAGGAACAGGTTTGCCGGATTTCCCGTCAGGATCGAAAGTTTGTCCCGGATGATCCCGCCTTCCGCCCAGAAAGGTGTCCGGGAAAGAGTTCAAAGCGGAGAGACCGACATCGTCATCGGGACCACCGCCCTCCTTTCCAGCCAGGTAACCTTTCGCAACATGGGTCTTCTCATCATCGACGAAGAACAGCGCTTCGGAGTCAGGCAGAAGGAAAAACTGACCGAACGCTTTCCCCATGTCGACCGGTTGACCCTTTCCGCAACGCCGATTCCCAGGACTCTTCAGATGGCCATGTCCGGTCTCAAGGGCATAAGCTTCATCATGACTCCCCCGCCCGGCAGAAAGTCGATCCGGACGGCGATCATCCCCTTCGACAGGGAACGAGTCCGGGAAGCCATCGATCGGGAACTGGCCAGGGGAGGGCAAATCTTTTTCATCCACAACCGGGTGCGCTCCATCCACCGCTGGGCCCGCTATCTTGAAACACTGTTTCCCGAGGCGGGCGTCTGTGTGGCCCACGGACAAATGGACGAAAAAGAGATCGAATCGGTCATGGCCCGTTTTCTCAAGCATGACGCCCGGATTCTTGTTTCGACCACCATCGTGGAGTCGGGCCTCGACATCCCGTTCGCCAATACCATTTTGGTCAATCGCGCCGATCTTTTCGGAATCAGCGAGCTCTACCAGCTACGGGGTCGAGTCGGTCGCGGCGGCCAACAGGCCTTTGCGTATTTTATCGTCCGCTCGGAACACGGCATGACAGACCTCTCGAAGAAACGGCTCCAGACTCTCCAGGAGCATTCGGGGCTCGGATCGGGATATCAGATTGCCATGCGGGATCTCGAAATACGGGGAGCCGGAAGCCTTCTTGGACACCAGCAAACCGGGCAGGTCGCCATGGTCGGTCTGGATCTCTACATGGAAATGGTGGAAGAGGCGATCGGTGTGATTCTCGACTTGTGGTCGCACGACCCGCCCTACGAACACAACGGAGAATTCTGGCAGTTCGCTCTGAAAGAAACGGTCGACGAGGAATGCCTGATCGGTTACATCCACAAGCCGTTCCAGACTCCGCATCCACCCATCGCGATGCCGGGCATGAGCCGCAACTCGCCGAGCATGAAAATCGCGGCCCGCCGCGGACACCAGCCGTTTTCGCACTGTCTCGTGCCGGGCAACGTCGTGGCCGACACTTGGCAGACCTACGAAGCGGCCGCCCTGGAAGCCGGACGCGAGCCGAAACGGTC
>JAYWMN010000007.1:0-2724 GCA_035873205.1 Nitrospirota bacterium | reverse complement strand
GGTCCTGTTATCAGTGGGTGGAGGAGGCCCTTTCCCGCCATAATCTCCCTCCCTCGCGCCTGACCCTCGAGATCCTCGAAAACCAGGAGATTCTCCACAAGGAACAGCAGCAGTCCCTCCGGAACCTCGCGAACAGGGGGATCCGGATCGCCATGGACGATGTGGGATCGGGGTACAGCAGTCTTGAGCGCTTCTCGCTCCTCCCTTTCGACACCCTCAAGGTCGACCAGAAGCTTCTCTCCCGTATCCGGACCATTCCCCTCGAAACGATGGGACTCCTCTGGGCCATCATCCAGATCGGACGGGAATTCGGGCGGGAGGTCGTCGTCGAAGGACTCGAAGACGACGGCATGATCGAAACAACCCTCATCCTCGGGGCCGGGTTCGGACAGGGGTACCGGATCGCCCGTCCCATGGCGGCCGAACTTGTTCCGGCGCTGGGAAGATCGATCATTCTCTCCGCCCACTCCGGAAAAATCACGACCTATCTGGGGGCCCTGGCCTTTCACTGGAAAATCCTGCACAGCAATCAGGCCCAGCCATCCGATCAGCCTCCTCTCGAAGACTGTCCCATCACAGAATTTTTTGAAATGAAAAACCTCGACAAAAGCGAGCCCGGCCGCTGGCACCGGAAGATTCATGCGGAGGGGTCAGTTCAGGCGGCGCTGAACCAGAAACTGATCTCATGGCTGGTCGAAAAAATAAAGGAAGAGAGATCTCCGTGACCGGCAAGGTCCGGTTGTGCGACAAGACGCCTCCGTCCGAAAACGGGGCGGGAAGAAGAACGGGAGTCCCCTGCCCCTGATCGCGCCAGGGATCATCATAGGGCAGGAGTCCCGGACAGTCCAATATGACTTGGGACGGAAAAGGCGGGAGATGGGGAGAAGGCGCGGACCATTTTGCCCGGGTCGTTCTTCTCCCCCGCGTTCCTTTACTTTTTCTTGGCTCCCTTGACGTTCACCGATTCCCGAAGCGCCTTGCCAGGAGAAAATTTTGGAGCGGTCTTTGACGGGATCTTGATTTCTTTCCCCGTCTTTGGGTTTCGTCCAGTCCGGGCCTTTCTCTGTACCGTCCCGAAGGTGCCAAACCCGACGATCGTGACCTTCTCGCCCTTTTTCATGGAGCTTTCGATTGCACTCAACAATCCACCCACGACAGCATTGACATCCTTTTTGGGAAGCTTTGATGATTTCGCCACCTTTTCGATCAGTTCGGTTTTGTTCATGTAGCATCTCCTTCTGGATTGGTTGTTATTGGGACTGGACGGCCCAACTGTATCAGAAATAAAATAAAACTCCAAAAATTTTCATCGGGGGGAGCAAAAAATCTCCCCCCCGGCATGGGAAAAAGGGGTAGGAATCGATCGTCAAGGCTCTCGAGGAACTGTAAATAATTCTTTACAAAAAACAACTTAGCCTCTTCCTTCGGAGTAATTCCGACAGCGGAGGGACGATGTTCGTCTTCGGCGTCGAAAGGGTCCGGCAGTGAGAGGTTCGGGGGGATGATGGAAAAAAAACCGGAAACCGGGTCATTGTCGGACATTCTGACGGGGGCCGACGCTCTTGTCCTCACGGCCGGGGCCGGCATGGGAGTCGATTCGGGTCTCCCCGACTTCCGGGGACCCCAGGGATTCTGGCGTGCCTATCCGGCCCTCGGCCGGGCGGGCTTCCGCTTTGAGGATATCGCGAACCCCCGGGCCTTCCACGACGACCCTCTTCTGGCCTGGGGGTTCTATGGCCACCGGCTGAGACTTTACCGGAACACCCGACCGCACGCGGGATTCGCTCTCCTTCTCCGCCTCTCCGAAAAATACCCCCACCGATCCTTCGTCTTCACGAGCAATGTGGACGGACAGTTCCAGAAAGCGGGCTTTCCCGATGAACGGATCGTCGAGTGTCACGGGTCGATCCACCTCATGCAGTGTCTCGAGGGATGTTGCGAAGATCTCTGGAGTTCCGGAGAGTTTGATCCTGTCGTGGATGAAGAGAGCGGACGGCTGGTCTCCGCTCTCCCCCTCTGCCCCCGGTGCGGAGGACTTGCCCGCCCGGCCATCCTGATGTTCGGAGACGGGGGCTGGTCCGGACAGCGGACGCTCGAACAGGAGGAGCGATTTCGGCAATGGCGAAGCCGGGTCTCGCGGCCGGTGGTGATCGAGATCGGGGCTGGGACGATCATTCCCTCCGTCCGCCATTTTGGAGAAGCGCAGGACGCTCCCCTCATCCGCATCAATCTCCGGGAATGGCAGACGACCCGGTCGGGAGATGTCGGACTCGGGATGAGCTCACGCGAGGGCATCGACGCGCTTTTGCGGGAGATTGGCGACAAGATTCCTTGATCGTTCCGGAATTCCCAAAATCCGTTTGCCGCCGGGATCCGCAGGCCGCGCAGCCCCTTTTCCTCCCTCCTTCGCCTGACAGGGAGGGATTTTTTTCGGTGACCCCGGCAAAGCAGACCCGAAGGGATTGACACGCCGGATCTGTTCTTATCTTCCGACACCTTACGCGTTCTGGGAAAAAAATCTCGACGGGAAGGGGCTCCTACCGACTTTCTCGGGGCGTCCCGTCTTTCCCCGCTCGATGACAATCCCGCTCCCCTCGACTTCGTTCTTCGGGTCCCCTGCGGGAGCGCCTCGACCAGGCAAGCGCCTTCGAGCCCGGACATCCCTCTGTCTTCTTCGGGCCTCTTATCCCGCCCTGATCAAGGGGGGCATTCCTTCCTGCCCCG
>JAYWMN010000075.1:0-65741 GCA_035873205.1 Nitrospirota bacterium | reverse complement strand
CCTGAAGGGACCCTTTCTTTTCTCTTGATGACAAGGTAAAATAAAAAGATTCCATACCGCAGAAAAGCGGTTAAGGTCAGAGGAGGATTTACCCGTATGTCACTTTTAAACCAAAACAATCTTTCAGAAGAAATCGCATCCGATCAAGACGAGAATCTCGGACGTGATGAAATGGATCTGCTGTACTCGGAAACCCTTCGGAATTTCGAGGAAGGGGCTGTTGTCGATGGAACTGTCATCGCTATTTATCCGACAGAGGTTGTGGTCGATATCGGCTACAAGTCTGAAGGACACATCGCGAAGTCGGAATTTTCCGAAGAAGAAATCTCGAACCTGAAAGTCTCGGACCGGATCAGCGTCTATCTTGAGGAACGGGAAGATGTGCAGGGCAATCTGGTTCTTTCCAAGGAAAAAGCCGATCGCATGAAGGTTTGGGACTCTCTCGAGGAATTGTCTGACAAGGGCGAAGTTCTTGAGGGCAAGGTGATCAGTCGGATCAAGGGAGGCATGACCGTTGACATCGGTCTCAAGGCATTCCTTCCGGGCTCCCAGATCGATCTGCGTCCTGTTCGGGATATGGACCGCCTTGTGGGGCAGACCATTCAGGTCCGTATTATCAAGATGAACAAAAAACGAGGAAATATTATTGTTTCCCGGAGAGTTCTTCTTGAGGAATGGCGGGATCGTCGAAAGAAGCTGACGATGGAGTCGCTTAAAGAGGGCGAAGTTCTGGAAGGGATTGTCAAAAACATCACGGACTACGGTGCCTTCATCGACCTTGGCGGGGTGGATGGTCTTCTTCATATCACGGACATGTCTTGGGGGCGTGTCTCCAGTCCGCAGAACCTCATGTCTGTAGGTGACAAGATCAATGTGATGGTTTTAAAGCATGATAAGGATACAGGTCGGGTATCTCTTGGTCTCAAGCAGCTCAAGTCGGATCCGTGGACAACAGTGTCCGAGCGTTACCCCGAAGGTTCGAAGGTCTCGGCCAAGGTCGTATCCATCACGGATTACGGGGCCTTCCTCGAGATTGAGCCTGGTGTTGAAGGATTGATGCACATTACGGAAATGAGCTGGAACCATGAAGTGAAGCATCCCGGGAAAATCATGAATGTCGGGGATGTTGTGGAAGCAAAAGTCCTGAAAATTGATGAGAAAAATCGAAAGATCTCTCTGGGTCTCAAGCAACTGGGGCCCAATCCATGGGATGTTGTCGAGGATAAGTACCCGATCGGGACGATTGTTTCGGGAAAGGTCAAGAGTCTGACGGACTTTGGCGTCTTTGTGGGTCTGGAGGAAGGAATCGATGGATTGATCCATATTTCTGATCTTTCCTGGACGAAGCATGTGCGGCACCCATCCGAGGTCTTCAAGAAAGGACAGAAAGTGGATGCCATTGTCCTGAAGATTGAGAAGGAGCGACAAAGGCTCTCTTTGGGCTACAAACAGCTGACCTCCGATCCCTGGGAAGAAGAGATTCCCCTGCGCTTTCCTGTTGGTCGGGTGATGGAGGGGAAGGTCACAAAGGTGATGGATTTCGGATTTTTTGTGGAGATCGAGGATGGGGTTGAGGGCCTTGTTCATGTCAGTGAGGTCGAACTTCCTTCTGGTGAACGGCTTGACCAAATGTACCCCGTCGGTACAGATCTTTCCGTCAAAGTGGTCAAGATTGACAAGGGCGAACGGAAGATCGGCCTGTCTGTAAAGGGTGTGGATGAAGAGGGGCACAGCTCTGAAGGGTGATCCTGTCACGGATCGCGATTCGGATGGCCAGTAATTCATCCGCGAATATTGTTTTGATGACATGACATCGTTTTGACCAGTGAGAGAAGGGGGTATATACTCCCTTCTCTTTGGTTTTTTTCCTTTTCCTTATATTCCTTGATAGGGATTTTCGTTGATTAATGTGGAACGCGGGTGGCATGATGATGTTTCGAAAAATAATGCGCGCAATTACTGTGACAATAATATTATTGGCCATAATATTTATTCTCGGCCGAGGCGCAGCATTTTTCAGCCGTTCGGTTCCTTTTGTGGGAGGGGCTGAGATCGGGGTTGTCCGAATTTCTGGGGTGATCCTTTCATCCCGGGAAGCGATACATGAACTCAGGCTTCTGGAGGATGATCCAAAGATCAAGGCCATTATTCTTCGCATCAATAGTCCGGGGGGGGCCGTTGTTCCCTCGCAGGATGTTTACGAGGAAGTAGAGAAGGCAAGGAAAAAAGGTAAGCCTGTGATTGCGTCGATCGGAACAGTGGGAGCCTCTGGAGCATACTATATTGCTTCTGCCTGCGAGAAGATCATGGCAAGTCCAGGGTCTTTGGTCGGAAGTATCGGTGTAATCATGGAACTCGCAGAATTTCAGGAGTTGATGAAAAAGATTGGGATTCATAGTGAGGTCATGAAAAGTGGCGCTCTGAAGGATTCCGGATCGCCCTTCCGTCCCATGACTCCGGAAGAAAAGGTCTATCTTCAGAATATTCTGGACGAGATGCATCATCGGTTTATCGGAGATGTATCAAAAGGTCGGCAAATTCCAGTGGATATCTTGACGCCTTTGGCAGATGGACGAGTCTTTACCGGAGAGAGCGGAGTCAAGAATCATCTTGTGGATTTTCTGGGAGACTATCAGGATGCGATTGATCTTGCCAGTTCGTCGGCCCACATAAAGGGTAAGCCTGTCATCAGGGAGTTTTCTAAAAAGACCTTCTGGGATAAGATGGTATCTTCCCAGATAAATCATCTTTGGCAGACTGTGGAAGAACAACCCGTCGGGTTTTGGTCTATTTTGCCAGGTTACGGAATTTCTCGGTAGACAGTCTAAAAAAGGAGTTGCGGACAACGATGACAAAGGGAGAGCTGGTTCAAAGATTGGCAAGGCAATTTCCTGGGATCAGGAGAGAGGATGCCAGGGTCATGATCGACCTGTTTCTGGACTCGATGAAGGAAGGGCTGAAAACGGGGGACACAATTGAGCTAAGGGATTTTGGGGTCTTGAGAGTGCGTACCCGCTCAACGAGGAAAGCCCGAAATCCGAGGACAGGGTCTTCAGTTGTTGTCGCACCGAAAAAGGTTCCCTATTTCAAGCAAAGCCGAATTTTGAAGTCCAACCTGAAATCAAGCCAGGCCAAAGGATAACCTGAATGTTTGAAAGTCTGACTGGCCGCCTTGAAGGGATATTCAAGAAGCTGACTGGACGGGGAGGTCTCTCCGAAGGTCTTGTTGATGAAACAATTCGTGAAATCCGCGTAGCCCTGCTCGAGGCTGATGTGAGCCTTGGGGTTGTCAAGGAATTTACGGAAGCCATCAGCGCCCGCCTGGTGGGACAGGCCAAAACAGCGGGTCTGACGCCCGCCCAGCAAATAGTATCAGAGGTTTATCAGGAGATTGTCCATATCCTAGGCGATCACCGGGCAAGCATTTCCCTGTCATCGAAGCCGCCAACTGTTATCTTTATGATGGGTCTTCAGGGATCGGGAAAAACCACGACAAGCGCCAAGATAGCACTTCACTTCAAGACCCAGGGTCGGCGTGTTCTCCTTGTAGCCAGTGATCTGGCACGACTTGCGGCTGTCGATCAATTGAAAGTTCTCGGAGAACAGATATCCGTTCCGGTAGTTGTTCCACCGGACGGAATCAAACGTCCCGTCGATCTTTTCCCGATCGTGAAGAAGAGAGTCATAGAGGGAATGTATGAGATTGTCATTGTGGATACTGCCGGGCGCTTGACAGTTGATAATGATCTCATGGAGGAGCTCAAGGCGCTCAAGGAGCTGTATCGTCCGAAGGAAAACCTTCTCGTTATTGATGCCATGCAAGGTCAGGAGGCTGTCGGCGTTGCCGCGGCTTTCGAAAAGGCTGTCGGTGTGGATGGGGTTGTTTTCACGAAACTTGATGGAGATGCCAGAGGCGGTGCGGTTCTTTCAATTCGAAGCATTCTGAAAAAACCGATTAAATTCGTAGGATCCGGGGAAAAGCTTGACCGTCTTGAACCATTCATTCCAGAGAGAATGGCCTCCCGGATTATTGGGATGGGTGATATTGAAACATTAATTGAAAAAACGAAAAATGTTGTTTCCCAGGAAAAAGCTGAGTCCCTGATTCAGAAAATGGGAAGCAATCAGATGACCTTGAATGATTTTCTCGAACAGATTCAAGGGATGAAAAAGCTTGGAAGTATCGATGATCTGATGGGAATGATTCCTGGAGGTTCATCGCTTAAGTCCAAAATAGATATGCAGCTTGTAGAAAAAGAGATGAAAAGGACAGAGGCGATCATATTCTCGATGACAACTTTCGAGCGAGATCACCCTGATAAAATTGATGGAAGCCGTCGCAAGAGAATAGCATTGGGCTCTGGCACCAATGTCCAGCAAGTCAACCAGTTGTTAAAGCAGTTTGATCAGGCTCGCCGCATGATGCGGACGGCCCTGAAATCAAAAGGGAATCGGTCGCTTCGATCGATGTTTCCATTTTAGATTCATTAAAATCCGGAAATTATCCGGAATGAGGAGGTTTTGTGGCAGTTCGCATTCGTTTGGCACGACATGGTCGCAAGAAGTTGCCGGTCTATCGTATCGTGGTAGCAGATTCAAGATTTCCAAGAGACGGGCGTTTTATCGAGATTGTAGGGACGTATGCTCCCCAGCAAAAGGATGGGGAAATCAGGATCAACAGGGATCTTTTGAACTCATGGGTCGCCAAGGGAGCTGTTCCAACAGATACTGTGTCCCGTCTCATTAAGCGCTCTGAAGGGCATACTGCGTCCTGAATGGAATTCGGTCTTTTTTGAGAAATCTTGGGAGCCAGGAACAAACCCGATAGGCCTCCCCGGGGGCGGGCAGCACTGTTTCCAATGATTGAAGAAAGAATTTCATATGGTTGCACTTGGAAAAGGGTCCCCCGAAGGAGAATGCAACAAAATCAGTACGGGATTCCCCGGAAAGGTTGCCAGGAACAAATTCATGATCAGTCGCCCTTATGACGAATGAGTCATTGTTGCTTGTGGGGCGGGTCGGACGCTCTTTCGGGGTAAAGGGATATTGCCGGTTGATCCCGTATTCCGGCAATCCCCGCAGATTTATCGATGATATCGGATGTACCTTTATTCTGAAGAGTCCGAGAGCTAGATTCGCTGGAGAAGTTCATCGATTTCAGCTCGAAGGAATAAAGGAACAGGATCAGGCTCTTCTCCTGAAATGGAAGGGAATCGACTCTCCCGAAGAGGTCAAGAAGTTTTCCGGGTGGGACATTTACTGGGACGGTCCGGATGACTGGGTGCCAGATGAATCGGGAGAGATCAGAATCGATCAGTTAATCGGTTTGGCTGTGATCGATTGCGAGACTCTGGTTCGTGTTGGAATGGTCTCGGATTTTTATGAACGTTCCGGTCAGGACCTTTTGAGTATTAAAACCTCGAATGGTGAGGTTTTATGCCCCTTTGTGGAATATCTGGTTCCTCATGTGAACATGAGCGACGGGGAGGTGCATGTTCGTTGGAGCGTGGTCGGCACATCGGTGTAATTACCCTGTTTCCAGACATGCTGCGCTCGGTCTTTGAAACCAGTATCCCAGGGCGGGCTCATTTAAAGGGGATTGTGGAATATCATTATTGGAACCTGAGGGACTTTGGCACGGGTTCCTACCACTCTGTCGACGACTATCCATTCGGAGGAGGTGGCGGAATGATTTTAAAGCCGGAACCACTTGCCGATGCGATGGATCGGGCCATTGATGACCTGATGAAAATCAGTGAAGGGGAACGGCCCCTGTGCATCTACCCGTCTCCTCAAGGAAGGGTTTTTAAACAAAATATTGCGTGGAATTGGTCTCGCGTGTCCCGCCCGATTCTTTTTCTATGTGGGCATTACGAAGGGATCGATCAAAGGATTCTTGAGTCATACGATCTTGAAGAGTGGTCTGCGGGAGACTATGTCCTCTCTGGAGGAGAATTGCCTGCCGCTATCATGGTCGACGCAGTAGTGCGCCTTATCCCGGGAGTCCTGTCGAACCAGGATTCTCCGCTTAATGAAACCTTCACCAATGGGATGTTTGATTTTCCCCAATATACGAGGCCTCGAACCTTTAGAGGAATGGATGTCCCTCCTGTGCTTCTTTCGGGAGATCATCGAGCAGTGCAAGAGTTTCGGGAAGATTCTTCTCGAAAAAAACAGCAAGCTGTCAGGCCGGATTTAGAACATGACCGGCCATCGACAAATATTAACGGATCTCATCGAAGTGAGGTAAAAAATGCAGGTTCTTGACCAAGTTGAACAGCTGTTTATGAAAGAAGTTCCCCCCAGCGTCGAAGTTGGGGAGACGGTTCGTGTTCACTCCAAGGTTGTCGAAGGAGAAAAGGAAAGGATTCAGGTTTTCGAAGGTGTGGTCATTGGTATTCGGGGAGGAGGAACCCGGGAAATGGTTACGGTCAGAAAAATCTCCTTTGGTGTTGGAGTCGAACGCACCTTTCCCATTCATTCTCCTCAGGTAATCAAAATCGACCATGTGCGTTCCGGCCGAGTCCGTCGTGCCAAACTATATTTCTTGAGAGATAAAAAGGGGAAGGCAGCCCGACTAAAGGAAGTGACGAACGAAGGATAAAAAGGAAAGATCGGTCAAAAGATCGAATTTGCCGGATGGGTTATGGGAGTCTGAGAAGGAATCAATTCTAGCTTCCCATGGCCGCCCCTTTTTTGTAGCCGGTGTCGATGAAGCAGGGCGGGGAGCCTTGGCAGGACCTGTCGTTGCAGCCTGTGTCATTTTTGATCCCCCTGTCTCCAGATATAAACACCTTGGGATTATGGATTCAAAGATGCTCTCTCCGGCCAAGAGGGAGAGGATCTACCATTCAATATTGGAGAACGCAAAAGTAGTATCGGTCGGATATTCGTCCGTCGAGGAAATAGAATCTATTAATATTCGCCAGGCGACACTATTGGCGATGCGTCGTGCGGTAGAGGCGAAACTGATGGCGGCCGTGTCTGATTCTACTTTGCTGATTGCCGTTGACGGTAAGGACTGTATTCCAGAATTGATCCTTTCTCAGGAAACAGTAGTGGCAGGAGATCGTCTGGTTCTTTCGATCGCAGCCGCATCAATTGTCGCAAAGGTCTCGAGAGATCGGTTCATGGACGAGCTCGACAGAAAATTCCCGGTTTTTCACTTTCGCCAACACAAAGGGTACGGGACACTGAACCATCGTCAAATGATTGAAAAAAATGGTCTGTCGCCGTTCCATCGACCTCTTTTTTGCAGAAATATTTGGATATAGAGGGTCACCCGTCAAATCTTTCCTGTGTTTCAGTATTTCCCTGAATTTATCTGTCACGAAAGAAGTGGATGTATGATCCATCCCCAGCCGGAAATGTCCCCCTCTGATCGTGTCAGGGTGTGGTTCGGATTTTTTGGAACCACCTTCTTCTCTGCCCTGATCCTCCTCTTCCTTTTTTGGGCATTCACTACGTCCAATTTTCTTGACGACCTTCGAAAGAAGAGCGTTTCATCGGCACACATGCTCCTGATATTCGGGACTCCTCCCTCCGATCAGGAAATTTCCGGATTGAAGGTCGCCCTGGAAAAGATAACAGGGGAAAAGAGCGTCGTGTCGATGTCCGAAATGCCCCAAGAGAACAAAAGAGCAACTATAAGAAGTCGCAGGATTCTGAGTGTAACCCTTTCCCTGGGAAAAACTCCCGGCGGTAAAATAGTTAATCTGTCAGATCAGGTGCAGTCCATTCAAAACATTCTAAAGAATGATTCACAGATCAATGAAGTGATCTTCAATCCGGAATGGGTCTCAAAGGTCGACGAAATGGCTCACATTTCAGAACGAATTCGGCGATCACTCATTTTGTTCTTGGGAGTCCTCCTGGCGGGAATATCCTTGTATTGGGGAGGAGCTTCCCGTGAAATATGGCAATTTATGGTTGCGTTCACTTCGCCTGCCAGTTCCGGTTGGGGAGCGGGGGACCGTTCTCTCCAGTTCCAGAGAGTGGATGAAGGGAAAGATGGTATTGCAACAGACCGAGAATTTTCTCCGGAGTCGGAACACCCCTGTTTCACAGTGCTGACCCGAGTGAAAACTTCGGCCCTCTTGGGGGGATTTTCAGGTATTGTGGCGATATTTATCATGTGGACATCGAAGTCGATGATCTATCCTGATGGAGTAAAACCGTTTCGCGATCTGGTAGCCGGAATCACCCCGCAAATTCCTCTATGGGTTCTCTACCCGATTCTTACTGCGATTGCGGGGGGGATGGGCGGTCTCGCTCATGAGCTTCTTTTTCCTCACGCCTTGGATGGGAAAGACCTTGACCGTGATGATACATAAGGAGCCTCAACAGAAAAATGGGAGCGAGAAATCAGAAAATCCCCATTGGAGGCTGTAAGTTGTGAGTCCTGCCTTTCGGAGAGTGAGCATCCTGATGGTGATGCTCGCAAGCGTTCTCCTGCTAAACTTCGCGGGCTCAAGTTGTGAGCCCGGCTTTGCTGCAACACATAAACAATCCATCAAGTCGATTGAGAAAAAGCTGTCTTTCCGGGAAAGGGAAATGCTCCATCTTAAAACTCGACTGGAAAGAAACAGGAAAAGACTAAAGCTTTATCGAGGGAAGCGGCTGAAACTGAAGGTGAAAATTTTAAATCTTCGAGTGAAGGTCGATGAGTACCACCTGAAGATCGAAAAGCTCCATATCAAGGAAATCCAGGACCGCAGGGCAATTCGACGTCTGGAAAAGGCGATCGCCCATCTTGACGAAGTTATCGATGCCGATCTTCAGCAAAAAGGATCACTGGAATCGCGGCTCCTGAATCACCAGGCAGAAATTGCCCTTTCCCGCATCGACGGAACAGACATCTCTCCTGTGGCTGTCACGCGTTCCTACCTTCTGTCTAGACAGACAGAACAGTTGGATAAACTGGTCAGTGACTACAAGCATAAAAAACGACGATTAAACAAGAGCCAGCGCCTTCTGTTCGATATCCGCAACCATGAAGTTCACCTATTGAAAACAAGGGAGACGCAAGAGGCCGGGTTGAAAAAGGACATGGGGACAATTCAGGAAAAGATCGTCGTATTGAAGAAGCGCGAACAGTCAATCAATGACGATAACCGTTCCATCCAGAAGCGTCGCCGAAAGCTGGCCAACCTCATTGCGAAACTGGAACGAATGAAGCGAATGTCCCATCGACACGAAATTTACAGCCATCCGCCAATTCCTGGACATTCCATGTTCCATTGGCCGGTCAAGGGAAGAGTCGTTGAGAAATACGGTAGATTTCACGATGGAATTGATATTGCTGCCAGAGTCGGCTCTCCCGTCCATGCAGCGTGGAGCGGAAAGATCCTTTTTGCGAGAGCCTATTCCGGTTATGGCCGCCTGGTCATTATTGAACACGGTAATCATCTATATACCCTTTATGGCCACCTCGACAGGATTTCCGCCAGTGAGGGACAGGAAATTCAAGCTGGAGGAGTGATCGGAACGATTGGTCAAGGGGGAACCCAGGGTCGGTCGACATTATTCTTTGGTGTGACCCGGCATGGGAGGCCCCTGAGCCCGATGGAATTTCTCAAGCATTAGGGAGAATGTATTGATTGTGTGGATTAATGGAGTGAAGCCAAAAGACTCACGCCCAGATGGCGGAAGAGACCAAAAAAGGATTAACCGATATTGTATTATCGTAAAATGCATGGTAGGCTGAACATTCAAATTGAAGTCAGCCGTGAAATCATCATCGGTTGGTTCCGCATAGGGCGAGCCCATCGGTAAGGAAATATTCATAAGGATCAGCTATGCGTTGGTTAAATTTTCGGAGAAGTTCTGAAGGATCAGGTTGGAAGTGGCTCATGAAAACAGGAAATATTCTTCTTGTTCTTGCAATAGGAATTTTGGTGGGCGGGGTAGGTCATGCAGTCCTGGCGGATGGCGGATCCGATCGCAGCCTTAAAATATTTTCCATGGTATACGCTCTCATTCAAAATGATTATGTTGATAAGATTCCGGCCCAGCCTGTGATGGACAGTGCCATTCGTGGCATGGTCGCTTCCCTGGATCCTCACTCCGAATATATGACCCCCCAGGAATATCATGATCTGGAAATCAACACCCAGGGCCGCTTCGGCGGAGTCGGAATAAAGATAACAACAGCCGGAAGCGATATTATTGTCCAGGCACCTATTGATGACTCGCCTGCATTTCGGGCCGGCATCAAATCAGGAGACGAAATTATCCGTGTCAACGGCCGGAGCACGAAACTTCTGGGTTTGGCCAAGGCGGTTCGTGAAATGCGTGGAAAACCGGGGACGCATGTAATTCTGACTATTTATAGAAAAGGGGTGTTCTCAGCGAAGGACTTTGATCTTGTCCGGGAAGTCATCAAGATTCATACGGTCAAGTACCGAATGCTGAAAGACCATACGGGATATGTCCTTGTCCGGGAGTTTTCCGAAAATACTTCCAGGGATCTCGAGCTCGCTTTAAGGAAGCTGGATCACATGGGAATGCAGGCCCTTGTCATCGATTTGAGGAACAATCCTGGAGGGTTGCTCACAAGCGCGGTGGATGTTTCATCCCTGTTCGTTCCCGACCACAAAGTCGTTGTATCGATGAAGGGACGAAGGCAGTCTAGGTCTTTTTATTCCCATGGTGGCGACGAGTTTCCCCATCTGCCGATCGTGATCCTTGTCAATACTGAAACGGCATCTGCCGCAGAAATTGTTTCAGGAGCCCTTCAGGACTACCATAGATCAACAATTCTTGGAACGCAGACATTTGGCAAAGGATCAGTGCAGACGATCCTTCCGCTTTTTGATGGATCGGCGCTTCGTCTGACCACAGCCCGATATTTTACACCCTCAGGCCGGTCCATTCAGGACTATGGAATCACGCCTGATGTGATCGTCAAAGAAAAAATTCCCCAAGGTGCCCGTTCTGTTCCGGTTCCGAGAGAGGTTGACCTGAAACATCATTTTCTGAATCCGGATGGCAAAGAACATGGGATACAAATCCCAGAATCCAATATTCAGAAGCACTTGCTGTACCCGATTCCGACAGGTCGAGCGGACAACCAACTGCAATACGCATTGCAACTTCTCAAAAAAAAGATTTTCTGAGCTTCCGCTTTCCCCTGTCCGGCGCCAAGTGGTTTGAGGCCGGACAGAGCGACGTGTCGTGAAATGTCTGGTATCTTTTGTCAGGGACTTGCCAAGGTGGGATGTGTTTGTTATGATTTTATCACTCAAATGAAGTGAGTGCTAAAACTTAGGATCAATCTCAAGAAAAAAGGGGGTATTAATGAAGTTTAAACCATTGAAGGATCGAGTTTTTGTGAGTTATGCCGAGGAAGTGGAGAAGACTCAGGGTGGGCTGTATATTCCTGATGCAGCCAAAGAGAAGCCTCAAAAAGGTAAGGTTGAAGAGGTTGGGGATGACGTAAAGTCTTTGAAGAAAGGCGATTCGATCCTTTTTGATAAATATTCCGGTTCCAAGATTTCAATTGAAGGGACCGATTACCTCATCCTCAGGGAAGAAGACATTCTGGGTGTTTTTGTCGCCTAAGGTGAAAATTTAGGAATTTGTTGTTTCTAAAGGAACCTAAACAAACATTGTAGCAATATTCAGGAGGAATGAGATATGGCGAAACAGATGCTCTATAGTGACGAGGCCCGGAATGCAGTGCTTCGTGGCGTAACCGCTCTGGCCGATGCTGTTAAGGTCACTCTTGGCCCAAAGGGTAGAAATGCCGTTATCGACAAGAAATTCGGAGCCCCCACAATCACGAAGGACGGTGTTACCGTTGCCAAGGAAATCGAGCTGAAGGATGCCTATGAAAATATGGGAGCCCAGCTTGTTAAAGAAGTTGCGTCAAAGACCAGTGACATTGCTGGAGATGGAACGACAACCGCTACTGTGTTGGCTCATGCGATTTACCGCGAAGGCGTGAAGAACGTAACCGCCGGCGCGAATTCGATGGACATCAAACGGGGTATCGACTTGGCCGTTTCTGCCGTTATTGCCGAGCTAAAAAAACTCAGCAAGCCCTGCCAGGACAAGAAGGAAATTGCCCAGATCGCCACGATTTCTGCCAACAATGATCCGGAAATCGGACGTTTGATTGCCGATGCCATGGACAAAGTTGGAAAGGACGGGGTGATTACTGTCGAAGAAGCAAAGAGCATGACCACCTCCCTTGATGTGGTTGAAGGAATGCAGTTCGATCGCGGTTATGTCTCCCCTTATTTCGTGACCGACCAGGAGCGGATGGAAGTTGTTCTTGACAATCCCTATATCCTCATTCATGAAAAGAAGATCAGCAACATGAAGGATCTTCTGCCGATTCTTGAGCAGATTGCAAAGATGGGGCGTCCGCTGATGATCATCGCCGAAGAGGTTGAGGGTGAAGCATTGGCAACCTTGGTCGTTAACAAGCTTCGTGGGACTCTTTCTGTTGCAGCGGTCAAAGCGCCTGGCTTTGGTGACAGAAGAAAGGCAATGCTCGAAGATATTGCCGTCCTGACCAATGGCACAATGATTGCCGAAGACTTGGGCCTTAAGCTTGAAAATGTAAAGCTTTCGGACTTGGGTCGTGCAAAGCGCGTCTCCATCGACAAAGACAATACGACAATTGTTGAAGGAGCAGGGGAACACGCCAAGATCCAGGCTCGAGTGAAGCAGATCAAAACCCAGATCGAGGAGTCGACTTCGGATTACGATCGGGAAAAGCTTCAGGAGAGACTGGCAAAGATTGTGGGTGGCGTTGCGGTGATCAATGTGGGTGCTGCCACTGAAACAGAAATGAAAGAGAAGAAAGCCCGTGTCGAAGATGCGCTTCATGCAACCAAAGCGGCGGTTGAAGAGGGGATCGTACCTGGAGGCGGTGTAGCACTTCTCAGATCCTCTGCTGTTCTTGATCAGCTGAAGGCTGAGGGAGACCAGAAGATCGGTGTGAATATTATTCGCAGAGCCCTGGAAGAACCACTCCGTCAGATTTCACACAATGCTGGACTCGAAGGCTCGGTTGTTCTTCAGAGAGTTCGTTCCGAAAAGGGAGCCATGGGCTTTGATGCAGCGACTGAAACCTATGTGGACATGATCCAGGCCGGAATTATTGATCCGACCAAGGTTACCCGGAGCGCCCTTCAGAATGCAGCGTCGGTCTCAGGTCTCTTGTTGACGACCGAGGTCATGATCTGTGAGCTTCCTGAAAAGGAAGCGAAAGGCCCGGCAATGCCTGGACCTGGAGGCATGGGAGATATGTACTAATTTCCACGAACAAAAAAAGGGGGGCTCTTGCCCCCCTTTTTTTTTATTCATCATCTGAGGTGATGCGGGTATTTTCTAGACCAAGGATGTGGTGTAGAATTTGATTACGGAGAATTCTTCAGCAGGACTTTTAGATGTGGAGTATGTCGGGTTTCTCTTCCACATGCGATAAGTTGACGGATCATTGATCTTCAGGAGGAAGCGAATGGGAGCGAATGTATCAGAAATTACAACAGCGCAATGGGATCAACAGGTACTTGAGTCTAAAGGAATCATTATGGTGGATTTCTGGGCTCCATGGTGCGGTCCCTGCCGAATGGTCGCTCCGATAGTGGATGAGCTTGCTGAGGAATACAAGGGGAAGGTATCCTTCATGAAAATCAATACCGATGACAATCCGGATATCGCCGTTCGGTATCAGGTCATGGGGATTCCGACCTTGATTTTCTTTCAGGACGGAAAGGTTGTCACTAAACTGGTCGGGGCACAAAGCAAAAAGACCTTCAAGGAAAAAATCGAAGAACTTCTGGCGGCCTGACGTAAGGTGCTTTCCTATCTCCGTATTGCATCCTTTGCTACAATTGAGGAGTTTTCAATATCTTTCGATAATGGCTTGACCGTTATCACAGGGGAGACCGGGGCAGGAAAGTCCTTGCTTGTGGATGCCCTTTCCTTTATTGGGGGAGGGAGACCTCGTAACCTTTCCATTCGTCCAGGATGTGAAGAGGGTGTTGTCGAAGCCCTCTTCACCCCTTCTGGTCAACTTCCCGAACAATTATTTGACATCCTTTCCACAACTGACGAGATTGTCATCCGGAGAATCCTCTCCGTAAACGGCCGTATTCGCCAGACCATCAACGGACAAACCGTCTCGCTCTCTCAGCTTCAGGCTTTGGTTCCATTCCTGTACGATCTCGTGGGGCAAGGTGAGAATGTCAGGATTTCCCAATCCGAGACACATCGCCAATATATTGATGCCTTTGCCCAGACGACGGAAATATCAGAAGCCTTCGAGGGGCTTCGCCGAGGAATTTCGGCGAGGAAAAAAGAACGAGACTCATTAATCGAACAAATCGAAAAATCTCGGCTGGACAGAGAACGGCAGATGCAGATCCGGGAGGATGCTGAACGTCTCTCCGGGCATTCTCTTGAGTTTGAGGAGCTATCCAGGACACTTTCCGCGCAACTGAACCTGCAGGAGTTACTCCTGCTTTCGACGCGTTCCTATAATGCATTGTATGACGATGATCAAAGCGTTCTGGCCTCCCTCGGACGAATCCATACCGACATTGCTCATATTCTTGATTACGACCAATCTTTGCTCCATGTTCAGGGAGTTATTGAGGGAGCCATCGAGGTTCTGAAAGATGCGGCCCGCGAACTCCATCACTACCAGGAGTCTCTGGAGATGGATCCCGATGCCCTTTCTTCGCTAGAAGACCGCTTCAACCTCTACCGAAGATTAGCCCAGAAATATCAGGTCCGCCCCGAGCAGCTTGTTGATTTTTTTTCTTCTGCGGGCACCTCCGGTGATGACGCATTGGAGCGGCAGTTAAATGAGATCGAGGCCTCGATTCAAGTCCTTGAACAGAAGCTTTTATCGGAGGGGAAGAGGCTCACACAAAAACGGGAGCAATGTTTTCCTTTCTTTTCTGACGGGATTGTTCAAAAGCTCAGATTGTTAAGGATCGATAATCCGACATTCTCTATTAACGCGACCCCTTACGAATCTCCCTTGGGTGGTCCATTTGGAATGGAGAAAATTGAGTTCTTTTTTTCGGCCAATCCAGGAATTCCTGCAAAACCATTAGGACAAACGGCATCCGGAGGAGAAATTTCTCGGGTTCTTCTGGCAATAAAATCAGTCCTCTCTGATAAAGACACAATCCCTACCCTTGTGTTCGATGAAATTGATTCGGGAATAGGGGGAGAGGTAGGGGAGGTCTTGGGGGATTTGTTGAAGGAAATTGGAAAAAAAAGACAGGTCATCGCTATTTCCCATCTCCATCAGGTGGCGAGGAAAGGGGATCACCATTTTCTTGTACGGAAGACGGCCGATTCCGGGAAAACATGGTCCCAGATTGCAAGGATTGATGGAGAGGATCGGGTCAAAGAAATAGCCCGGATGCTCGGAGGAGAAAGTATTTCTCCTTCTGCAATGACCATTGCAAGAGAACTGCTGAAGTAAGGCCATTTCAAAGAATCCTTTCGATTCTTTGTCAGGGTCGAGACCCTCCTTCCCGGATTTATCTCCTCAGTTGTTTCAGGATTTTGCTGACACGATCGCCAAACGTTGAAAGGTCCCCCTCCTGAAGGGCTTTTTCTGCCTCCGCTCCGAGTTCCCTGAGCTTTTCCATCTCTCTGTTTTTGTCTGTTTTTACCTGGCCCGGACCCGATGATGAGGAAAAGGCATCACGTTGACCGGATGAAAAAAGATCGCTCAATGCCTGGTCGAGAGATTTTCGCATGACAACCCGATCCCCCATCGAAACTATGACGCGTCTTAGTTCAGGCAGAGCCCCCGGGCTTGTGGCTGAGAGGTAGAGTGGCTCCACATAAAGAAGTGACTGGGCGATAGGAATAATCAGGAGTGTTCCCCGAACAACATGGGAACCCAATTGATTCCAGAGGGTGAGTTGTTTTGAGATTGAGCCATGTTGATCGATTCGGGCCTCGATCTGATTGGGGCCGTAGATCAGTCGTTCCTTAGGGGCCCTGTAGACACGAAGCTCCCCCCTGTGAGCCGGATCTGATCGGCCAACGAGCCATGCCGACAGGTTGTCGCGATGGGCCGGAGTGTAGGGAAGCATCATGACATACTCTTCAGATTGTTCTCCCGGAAGACGCATGACCATGTAGTAAGGAGAAAGAGGCCGTTCGTCTCTTTCGGCCAACGACCACAGATCCTCCCTGTTAAAGAAAACCTGCGGATCTGTCATGTGATAGGACTGGAGGATTCTTGCAGAAATGGCAAACAGGGCGGGAGGAAAACGTAAGTGGGGAACAATGTCGGATGGAATTTCGTTGGCCGTTTTGAAGAGGGTCGGAAAGGCCTTTCTATAGGCATTGAGAACCGGATCGGACGGGTCCACCGCATAGAAGGAGGCGTGCCCTGTTTTTGGGTTGACAAGAATCTTGACGGAATTGCGAATATAGTTTAGTCCCATGGGCCAGGTGGAAATTGCACGTCCATGGCCGCTCCGTATCAGCCTTCCCGGATGGAAGAGGGCATAGGATCCCTGGATATTCGTGGAGTAGGGATAGTACGAAGAGGTGGTGTAGGCATCTACCATCCACAGTAGATGCCCCGTAGAGTCGATGACCGGGACTACATCGGGGTCAATTGAAAGAAATGGGGCAAGGCGCTTTACAATATCGAAAAGATCCCGGTGGACGAGAATGCGGCTTTCATCTGAGATCGCCGAGGAGAGGAAGATCTTGAATGTGCCATATTCGTAGGAATAGAGAAGCCTCCTGAGGGGCGAAGAGAGTTTGATTCCCCCTGTTCCATCATAATGGTTGTAGATATTTTGACGTCCCTTGGGATAATCGAACTCGGGAATTTTTGTGTTGACGATCGCATAGGGGGAAGGTTGATCCCCATAGTAAATCCGTGAGTGTTCGACTTTGATCGGGACAGAAGATTCCGGCGGAATGTTCTTGATCCAGAAGATCGGAAGTCCCTCTGAGCTGACACGGTTGACAGGAGCCATGATCAATCCATTGCCGTGTGTGTAGGTCAGGTGGACGTTGATCCAGTTTGGACTTGGAAGATTGGCGTAGGAAAGTTCGCGGGGAGCAACGAGAACCTGTCTCAATATATCGTTGATACGGTATCGGTCCGGAGCCAGAATGGGAAAGGTGTAATAGGTTCGAATCTGCTGAAGCTGTCGAACCGTTGTCAGCATGGGACGATGATCCCAAAGTCTTATGTTCCGGATTGTGGGAAGATTTTCCTTCAGGTCTTTTTCAGTCAAGTTGGTCAGGTTCGAAATCCGTTCGGATCGGATGGTGTTGATATGAAAGCCTGATCGTGTTCCTGCGATATTATTCAGGATGTATGGTTTTTCTAGATTGAACTGATTGGGCAGTACAACGAACCGGGAGAGAATCAGTGGGTAGAGGATCAAACCCCCAATCCAGAAAATAAAGGAAGCACCTGCCAATAGGTGAGAGAATCTGAGGCGGGATCGTACACTTTCAAACAGGAAAGCGATGGAGCTGAGCAGAAGAAGAATTGCCAGGATGGAAGCGGCAGGAATTCTCGCATGGACATCGACATAGGAGGCTCCCGAAAGGACCTGATGGGTGGAGAGGACTGTTTCTGTTCTCATCAGAAGTGCCTCGATGGAAAGGCAGCCAAAAACTCCTCCCGCCAGAAGCATGAGAATTTGGCGATATGTGGGGTGGACACGTAGCTTGTCGGATTCGATGGCAATGCTTTGACTGAAGAATCCCATGAGGGTGGAGGCGATCATCGCAAGGAGAAAGGCATCAAGCAGGGTGCTTGTCAGGAGATTATAGACAGGGAGGTGGAAAAGGTAAAACCCGACGGGAAGATGAAGGGCCGGATCCTTGGTCAATGTGGTCGGCGCATTTAAGGCGGCAATGAATCGCAAGGCTTCCGGCGTGCCCGATTGAGAAATGGCGACAAAAAAGGCGATCAGCCCTGCTCCCACCATGACATAGGGTTTTACGGCAGAAAATGCTATGGGAGTTTGGGAGCCCTCTCTCCCCGGAAACCGGAGATTGAGGGTCGGGAGTTCCTTGATCAATGGTCGGAGGGAGAGGGAGAGAACAAGGTAGAAAACAAGGAATATCAAAAGGAAAACAGCGCTTCTGGCCGTCAGGATTGTGAGGTAGACCGGAACTTGTCCATTTGAGCGATACCAGAGGTAATTTGCCCAAATATCAAACAGGGACTGTCCTCCGAAATAGACGAGCACCGAAAGAAACAAGCCAACAAAAGGCCAGCGTTTACTCATGACTATGACTCCAGACTATGGGCGGGCGATCAATTAGGGAATAATCTTGTATTCTCCTCCCGATCTTGCTCAAAGGCAATGGAGCAAGGGCTCCCCGCCCTAAACGGCGGAGCTTGGCGGGGTAACGCCGGAGACTTCAGCCCGCCTTTCAAAACGATCAGGTCGGGGGGGCTCCGGCCCTTTTCATTCCACTGCTCGGACAACGAAAGATCCGGTCGGAAAGGGACGTCTTCTCCTCCCGGTGCACCAAGAAAGAACACCTATCGGACCTACAGGCCGGATTGATCTTTCTGGATTCCCGACCGTCGCTTTCACCCTTGTTTGAGAAAAAGGAGAAAACCCGGAACCATGCCGCAGAACGGATGTTTCGGTTCAAACATCGGTGGGAGTTCCTTTCGTTGACTCGAAAATCCTCGACAGAGATCCGTCCGTACGGATGGGCGATCTTTGCCGATTCCTCGTTGGGGAATTCGGTTCTCATGAACGCCACCCTTTCATGGAGCTTCGCCACAATCTTTTTGACTTTTTCCCGTTCCTTTAACCCTGTCTTCTGGAGTTCGAGTTTACGCTTGGTCTGCCCAGTCTTTTCTCGATTGCTTGAATAACGTCGGAGACGGAATTTTCTTTCCGTCCAACAAAGAAGGGACAGCCTTGATTGCCTATCGATCCCGTCGGAAATGGATTGGAGGAAAGAACCTTTTTCGGAACGTTTTCGCAGGAAAGAGCCATTCACCCTCTTTAGGTGGTTAGTCTGAGAACGTTACAGGTCCGGATCTTTCCCTCGATAAGACGCTGAATGACGATCGGAACGACTCCGACCCTGGACAGGCCGAGTCCGTTGTTTGACAGGTCGCCTCAATGTTCCATTTGGGCCAGGGTGATCGAGAGATATGCTGGCCCTTCCCCCTCCCCATGGAGAATGTTTTTCTGCTTGTAATAAGAGATTCCCGCGCCGTACCGCTCCCAGGCGTTCTTCCGATATTTCTGAAAATTGTTGTGAACCAACGGCACTCTTTTGTTTGCTGACTCAGAAGGATTTCCTGTATACGGGTCGGAGACAGCCGATACCCGAATGTATTAACTGTGCCGCTACTTCATGATTCATGAATTCACAAATCAAGAACTCGCCTTACTCCATTCTTGAAGGAAGGAGACTTGCGGCACTTTTGGGTTAACAAAGTGAATGGCAAAACGTTCTCTTCAGATAGGGGAGCGACCAGGAGTCTTGACCCTCATCGGGATGGGGGAGAACAGGGATAAGAAGCACGGGACAATCACATGTGATCCGTCATGATCCTGAAACTATTGTCGGACAACCTGGATGAATCTGTTGGTCATGTCCAGACCGTCCAATGTTGCTCCCGACTCCCTGAATCGGGAAAGGGTCTCGATAACCGGAGGGGTAATTTCTTCGCCAGGAACAAGGAGCGGAACTCCCGGTGGGTAGACAGTCACAATGTCGGCTGCGATGCGTCCGGAAGACTTGTCGAGAGGTATGGATTCTTGGCTTGAAAAGAAGGCGTCTCTCGGGTTCATTCGCAGAAGGTTGTCGAAAAAGACCATCGACGGGATCGGAGTTCGGACATTCCCACGATGGTTCTCCAGAGAAATGGTGGTCAGCGCATTCACAAGCCGTTCAAGATCTCCCCGATGATCCCCGATACTGACAATGATCAGGACATGGTCGATATCGGCCATTTCGACCTGTATTCCAAAGTCCAGGTTCAGTCTCTGTGAAACATGATACCCGGACAGCCCCCATCCCCGAACATCGATTGTGAGCTTTGTTTCGTCAAGATCGTTCTCCCCTCCCGAAAGAGCCTGAACCTCACTCCGGTTTGGACATTTTAGCCCGGGAATCTCCCGGATCTTCATCCTGGCCCATCTCGCCAGCTCAAGGGCTCTTCCCAGGAGCTTGACTCCTTCGGTTGCCATCTGCATGCGGGCCAGATCCAGTGAGGCCATGAGAATATAGGATGGGCTCGTGGTTTGAAGGTAACGCAGGACGGTGGTCAGGCGGTCTATATCTATGCGATCCCGTTTCGCGTGGAGCATGGAAGCCTGAGTCATTCCGCCAATAATCTTGTGGGTTGACTGAACTGCCAGATCAACTCCGGCCTCCATCCCGGAGGTCGGGAGTTCCGGGTGGAAATGGAGATGAGGCCCATGGGCTTCGTCAAGAAGGACACGCATCCCTTTTTTGTGGGCAGTGTCGGCAATACATGCGAGGTCCATCGTAGCCCCGTAGTAGTTTGGGCTTGTCAGGTAGAGAGTTCGGATATGGGGATTGTTTTCGATACTGTCCAGAATATCTTTCGTACCATAGTTGAGAGGAAACGAGGCATTGTGGTCCGAGCGAAATGGAATGAAGACAGGCTGGCACCCGGTCATGATCATCCCGGAAATGACTGATTTGTGAACATTTCGGGTGACAAGAACCGGTTCTCCCGGGTTAAGTGTAGCCACAATCATGGCTTGATTGCCACCGGAGGTGCCGTTTAGAAGAAAGTAGGAGCGGTCAGCACCGTAGATCTCCGCAGCCAGCTCTTGGGCCTCCTTGATGACCCCTCGGGGCTTTTGCAGGGAATCTACCTCGTCTAGACATGTGAGGTCGATGGAAAAGACACGTGGACCGACAAACTTCCGAAATCGGGTGGAGATGCCTTTTCCGCTTTTGTGGCCAGGGGTGTGAAAGGATACTTTCCGGCTTTCAGCAAGGGAAACCATGGCATCAAAAAGAGGTGTTTTGGTCTGATCCATCAGAGATCCGTGATCCTCTAATGGTAGGCGAAGATAGGGTGGTTGTCCTCGATGATGATCGAGGAGCGGTCCAGCTCTTCCCTGATGTGTCTGGGAATGCCAAACAGTCCCTGATGAGCGAGGCCATCATAAAAGCGAAGATCGGTCAGATTCCTTTCTGTCAGAATCCGGTCGACCGCGTCCCTTGTCATCGCAAGCGGATCCACACCCTTTGAAGCCAGAGTAAAGCCCCAAGGAAGGCCAAACGAAGGGATGTTTGTCGAAAAGCCTCTCACTGTCGGGAATGCCGACCTCATGGTCTGGAAGACGGCCGAGAACGCAAGGAGAAAAGGGAGTGCCGCTGGACCTGCCTGGACAGAAATGGTTCCCCCGGGGGAAAGATGATCACAGGCGATCTGATAGAATTCCCGTGTATAGAGGAGATAGGCGGGCCCTTCCTCAACGGGTTCGGACAAATCGGTAATGATGACATCAAAAATATCTTTGGACTCCTCCAGATATTTTCGGGCATCAGTGGCCAGCACGGTCGACCTTGGATCTTCGAAGGAGCCCTGATGCCATTCCGGAAGATGTTTTTTCGAAAGAGAGATAACTTGATCGTCGATATCGACCATGACAGCCTTTTCAACGGTCGGATGTTTGAGCGCCTCCCGAAGAGTTGCTCCTTCTCCTCCCCCGATGATCAGAACGGATCGGGGAGACGGGTGAGCGATCATGGCAGGATGAACCAAGGCTTCATGATAGATGAATTCATCTACTTGAGTCGACTGCATTTTCTCATCAAGAGCCAACGCTTTTCCATAGACATTGGTTTTGAGAATGTCTACCTTTTGAAAATTGGTTTGATGGGAAACAATGATCTCGTCTATGCCATGCATATGGCCCAAGGACGGGGCTGCATACTCAATATACCACTTGGAGGTTCTCGCTCCGTTCATTGGACTCGATTCCTTTCCCGTGCTCTGAAGTTTCAGGAAGATGGGCCTCTTCCTCGATTTTATGGGCAATTTTCTCATTCGAAATTCCGATGATACCCCTCTTGATTTCGTGAATGCTGGGATTCTGCGACTGGAAGACCTGTGCAAGATAAATAGCGGCCACTTCGGGTTTCAGTGTTTCCCCACAGGTAAACACATCGACTGCGGCATATCGGTATTCTGGCCAAGTGTGAATCGCAAGATGGGATTCAGCAATCACGACAACGCCGCTGACTCCGAAGGGGCTAAAGTGATGAAATTTATCATCAACGATTGTAGCGTGGGCTTTTTTGGCTGCGTCAAGCATGGATGTTCGAACAAAATCAGGATCGCTCAATGAGTTTGACTGGCAATCCTTTAATTCTACGAGAAGATGAGTTCCCAGAGCGTGCACTCGTTACCCCCTGTTTAGTCGTTAGGTTAATCCAAATCCTTTTGGCCAGACATGCCAAAGGCCAGGATTACTCGAGGTTTTTAAAACAATATCCGATCCTTCCGGAGCGGCCTGGCCGCAGGCAAGGTCTTCCGCTGGACCAACCCGACTACTCACGACTACACTCCTTTGATTCAGGGGAGGCCTCCGAACAACTTGGCGAGCATGGTTCCCCCACCTGAGAGTTCGAACGGCAATGACCCGTATATCCACTTCCCCGACATATTGTCAGGGCAAATTCAGGGCCGGTCAACAATCGGACAGAATATACACGTTTTTTTTGGGATTGCAAGAAATATTTTCTATGTTTGTTTATTGTTTAGTAAAGAATGCTTAAACAATTAATTAGAGGAAGATAAATGGCCGGGTTTTTGGATTGAAAGACCCGGCGGGAATTCTGTGGTCGTTTCCGGCTAAAGATGGACAGTTATGGACGCTTGACCGCCCATGAAACAACGGGTTGGGTATTGATCTGTTTCGTAAAGTCGTTCATGAAATCCGCAAATGGGATGAGGGCGATCCTGTTGGTTTTCCTGACAAGAACTTTGACATAGAGGGAACGATCCCCCCTGACATAATTCCCTATACCGTCGAATCGAACATAGTTTCCCTTAAACAGGCTGTCTGACAGCAGAAGCACGAAGACTCCCCTGTCGAAAGCACCGTGTTTTACGAGCTTTCCGTTCCTGTCGTAAGCCTTGACGACAATCGCGTCAAGAAGGGTCGGCTCCCCCCTCGGATGCCAGAACCGAATGGTGATTTCGTTGATTCCCTTGAAAGTATGGGTGTCGGGAACGACGATCTTTCTTCCATTGGCATCAATAAAGGGCTTGGTCCGGGTAATGTCCATCCAGAATTTGTTATAATGCAGGCGGGCCGATCTGTTGAGAATAAGATCAAGAGCCTTCTCCGTGGACCCCTTCTGCGTTACAAAGAGGACGTTGGTTCTGGTCCTTTCGGCGCTGGCGAGAGTTGGCTCGAAGAGGAAGGCCGAGACGACAAGGCCAGCGGACAGGGAGCAGGCTGCCGCTATTGTCCCGATACATGTGAGCAGACGATGACCCTCGGGGCGGCTGGATGTTTTTTTTCCTGAGAAAATGTGGGAGCTTTTGAGGATCGGTCGATCCGACATTTAGATCTCCTGATGGTTGGGACATGAAAAACTTCGGCCGTTTTTTTGTTCGGAAGATGACGGAAGGTGACCTTCCCGTCTTCTGAATCGCTTTACGGATCTTTGTAAAGGAATTATACTGGAAGACGGAAATTTTTCAAGGATACGGTGGGAACTTACCGTTGCAGTCAGCGAGTGAGGGCAAAAGCTCTCCTCACACCTACAGATTCTTCCCCGAATGTGTTCAGGGAAGGCCAAACGATAACAAGCCTCTGATTCCCGAACGAATAGGGAAAAGAGGGAATTAAATTCTCTTGCCTGAAAGAATGGTGTCTTGATGGGAATGACCCAGTTTGTCCCTTTTCCAGGATCCAGGACGGAGTATGTGGAAATCTCCGGTATCTGGGTCGATCCAAAATTCTGGACAACGACTTATGTCTGTGATGTGGAGCTTCAGCAATGTCATTCCACCTGCTGCTACCGTTCGAATATTCTTGCTCCGGGTGAGACGGAGCGGATCATGGGTCATATCGATGCCATCCTCCCTTTTATGGATGCGGAGAAGAGAGAGCTTTACCGGTCGCGAGGCACCTTTGAGGCGGACTGTTCAGAGCAATGTCCTGAAGGTTGTGAACTCGATGTCGATGAAGTGAACGCGATGGCCCGTATGTTCCCTCTGGAGAAGGACTACCGGTGCAACCAGATTGTACGTGGCGCTGATCACGATTCCTGTATTTTTCTCGCGCATTCTCCAGACGGCGAAGAACGGTGTTCCATCCATGCCTATGCCCTTGACGCAGGCCTCTCATGGATGGCATTAAAGCCTGTTGACTGTGTTCAGTACCCTCTGGCGATCTACAAGGAAGGAGAGAAAACAGTTCTGGGGGTTCAGATCACGCCCTTCCTCTCCCACCTTCCGTGCCATGAAAGCGGGCTGGGCCCTTTTTTCTACGAATCGATGGCTGACACGATCAAGTTTTTTCTCGGAGAAGATTTTTACGGGGATCTTGATCGCCATGTCCGATCACTGGGTCTCGTGAAAAAGGCGTGATTCTCTTTGCATGACAAGGCGTTTCCCTGGAAATGGATCTATACGACGGGAGGATTGGGGCTTTTGCCGGGGGCTCCCGGCACCTATGCCAGCATGGCATGTGTGGCGCTCTGGTATTTCACTCCGGAGGCACAGATCCGCTTTCTTCCCTACGTTTTGGTTTTTATTGCCATTGTGGGAGTGATCTCGTCGGAAAAGGCAGTCAAGAAGATGGGGGTTTCCGACCCTTCCTGCGTGGTGATCGATGAATGGGTAGGGCAGGGCATAACCCTGCTGGCTGTTCCCCATACATTTCTTGGAGGGGGGATTGCCTTGGTGATCTTTCGCATATTCGATATTCTGAAGCCCCCGCCTGTCCGGTGGCTCGAAAAAATTCCGGGAGGACTGGGTATCATGCTGGACGATATGGGGGCGGGGATCATGGGGTATCTACTGATTCAGGCGATCTGGCTGGTCGCATCCCAACCCTGAAGATTCTGTCCAGAAGGAACTTGTGGGCTCCGGACTCTGTTTTCTGACTAAAACTGACTAGGGAGGTTTCCTTGACCGAGAAAGAATCCAATAAACAGCGCTCACTCGACCTCGCTCTTTCGCAGATCGAAAAACAGTTTGGAAAAGGGTCGATCATGCGGATGGGGAAGGATGCGCCAATCATCGAAACTCCGGTTGTCTCTTCGGGATCCCTTTCTCTCGACATTGCACTTGGAATCGGGGGATATCCAAAAGGCCGGATCATCGAGATCTATGGCCCGGAATCTTCCGGGAAGACGACTCTGGCCCTTCATGCCATCAGTGAGGTTCACAAGAAAAAAGGCATGGCTGCGTTCATTGATGCCGAACATGCCCTTGATTTGGGGTATGCCCGTAAACTTGGTGTTCGGACAGAGGATCTTTTGATCGCCCAGCCAGATTCTGGTGAACAGGCACTTGAGATTGCCGAAACCCTCGTGCGATCCGGCAGCCTTGACCTGATTGTGGTCGATTCTGTTGCAGCCCTGGTTCCCAAGGCCGAGCTCGAGGGTGACATGGGGGACTCCCATATGGGTCTTCAGGCCCGTCTTATGAGTCAGGCCCTGAGAAAGCTGACGGCATCAATTTCAAAGTCTTCGACCGTTGTCATATTCATAAATCAGATCCGCATGAAGATCGGCGTCATGTTTGGGAATCCGGAAACAACGACTGGTGGAAATGCGCTCAAGTTCTATGCCTCCCAGCGCCTCGATATCAGACGTATTGAAACGATCAAGGAAGGGGATCATGTTCTGGGCAACAGGGTTCGGGTGAAGGTGGTCAAAAACAAGATGGCTCCGCCGTTTCGTCAGGCCGAGTTCGATATCTCTTTCAACGAAGGAGTCTCGGTCCAGGGAGAGTTGATCGATCTGGGGGTTGAGTATGGAATCCTGGAGAAAAGTGGATCCTGGTATTCCTGGGGGACTGAAAAGATTGGTCAAGGCAAGGAAAGCGTCAAGTCCTACCTGAAGGCTCATCCGGACTTGCAGAAAACTCTGGACCATGCAATCAGGGAAAAAGCGGGTGTTCCCACCGGGGATCAACCTTCCCTGGAGACAAAGTCTGAAGCGCCGGTAAAGTCGGCCAAACGGGGGAGCGAATAGCCACATGGATTCCCTTCGGATTCGGGAAAGCTTTTACTCCTTCTTTGAAGGAGCCAGACATAGGCGGATTCCCTCTTCCTCCTTGATCCCCTCGGGAGATGCCACCCTTCTGTTTACCAACGCCGGAATGGTTCCGTTCAAAGATGCTTTTCTGGGAAGCGAACCCCCTCCGGCATCCCGTTGCGTGTCCATTCAGCGTTGCGTCCGAGCCGGAGGGAAGCACAACGACCTTGATCGGGTCGGATTCACCCGGCGCCATCACACCTTTTTCGAGATGATGGGCAATTTTTCTTTTGGAGATTACTTCAAGAAAGAGGCGATCCTGTTTGCATGGGAATATCTGACAAAACGGCTCGGGCTCGATGCCGATGACTTGTGGGTAACCGTTTACAAAGAGGATGACGAAGCTTCCCAGCTTTGGAAAAACGTTGCAGGAGTCCGGAGCGACCGGATTGTGCGCCTTGGAGAGAAGGACAACTTTTGGCAGATGGGAAATACGGGGCCTTGTGGCCCGTGTTCGGAGATCCTCGTGGATCAGGGACCGGAGTTTTCCTGCGGCCGGCCCACCTGTGCCGTGGGTTGTGACTGTGATCGATACCTCGAAATCTGGAATCTGGTGTTCATGCAGTACGACAGGAGCGAAACGGGGATTCTGACCCCTCTCCCTCGTCCATCAATAGATACGGGAATGGGACTAGAACGCCTTTCGTCCGTTCTTCAGGGAGTGGCGAGCAATTTCGAGACCGACCTGTTTCTTCCCCTGATCGCCGACCTTGAACGGACAGCGGTTGTTCCTTATGGAAGGGGATCGGGAGAAAAGGATTTTGCTTATCGGGTCATTGCCGATCATATCCGGGCCAGCTATTTTTTGATCTGGGAAGGTCTTGTTCCTTCCAGTGAGGGTCGGGGATATGTCCTGCGCCGATTTATCCGAAGGGCAGTCCAGTTCGGTCGGGACCTCGGATTGCGGCATCCGTTTCTTCCCACTTTGGGGGATACCTTTGTCGGACTGATGCAAACCCCCTACCCTGAAATCGGAGAGGGATCTTCACGGGTCCGGTCGGTCCTGCAAGAAGAGGAGGAGCGTTTCATCAAGACCCTTGATTATGGGTTGCCCCTTGTTAGGGAGATACAGGACGATCTGAGAAAGAAAGGGATGTCGACCGTTTCGGGCGAGGCCCTGTTCTGGCTGTATGATACGCACGGAATTCCGGTAGATGTTGTCGACGACTGGGTCCGTCCCTACGGTTTTTCTCTGGATATGGAGGGGTTCTCTTCCCAGATGGATTTCCAGAAGGAACGAGGACGCCGGTCCTGGGTTGGTCAAAAATCTTCTTTTTCCGTTCCGGTCTCCCGTCTTGGCCGTCAGGTAGAGTTTGTCGGGTACGAGGGTCTCAGGAACATGGGGCAGATCCTTCTGATGGTGCATGATGGTCAGGAGGTAAGTCGGGTTTCCGAGGGAGACGAAGTCGACCTGATCGTCGATGTGACTTCGTTCTATCCTGAGGGCGGAGGGCAGGTCGGAGACCGGGGAATAATCACGGGTCCTTCCGGGGTGTTTGAAGTGACGGGAGCCTATCGACCCTATCCAGGCTGGATTGCCCACAGTGGAGTTGTGCGATCCGGAACGCTTTCTTTGGAGGAGGGGGTTGAGCTTTCTGTTGACCCGATTTGGCGAAGGGGAGCGCGGATCCACCACACGGCGACCCATCTTCTTCACGCCGCCCTCAGGCAAATCCTGGGAGACCATGTTCGGCAGGCCGGCTCACTGGTTCTTCCGGATCGCCTCCGTTTCGACTTTGCCCATAACGCTCCGATATCGACTAGGGATCTGTCCCGGATCGAATCTCTTGTTAATCAATGGATTGCCTCGGGGACCACGGTCCACGTGGAGGAAGTGCCTCGTGAAGCAGCCCTTTCCCGTGGTGCACTCGCTTTTTTTGGCGAAAAATACGGAGACAAAGTCCGGGTCGTTGAAGTTCCTGGAATGTCTGTGGAGCTTTGTGGTGGAACGCATGCCGGCTCAACGGCAGAGATCGGGGCATTCTATATCGTTCAGGAATCGGGGATCGCTGCCGGAACACGTCGCATCGAGGCCGTTGCCGGAGCCGCTGCCTACTCATACTCCCTTCGGTGGAGGGAAGAGCTTGCCGATGTTCGCCGTATCCTGAAGATCCCGGGTGGGGAGATCACCCTTCGACTGGAAGCGGAAAAGGAAGAAAAGGAGAGACTAGCTCAGGAAGTGAGGACTCTGAAGTCCCGACTTTTCGAACAGGAGACTTCCGTACTGATGAGGGATTCGATTTGTGTTGGGGATTTCCGGATTCTGGTGGCAGGTGTTGAGTGTGAAGATGGCAGGGATCTCCGGCTGCGGATTGACGCTATCAAGGGGCTTGTAGAGTCGGGTATCGTCATTTTGGCCGGCAACGCTCCCGGGAAGGCGATTCTTCTTGGTTGGGCTTCTTCAGACATGGAAAAAACCTTTCCTGTGAATATTTGGATTCGAAAAATGGCGGAAGAGTTGGGAGGAAAGGGAGGGGGGCGACCTTTGTGGGCGGAGGGCGGAGGAAATCCCCCCCCTTCATGGAGCGAGTTTCTTGACCGCTATCGCTCTGATATCCGCGACTCGGCACGAACGGTCCTGTCACCTGGAGTATGACTGGTGGTACCGGCGAACGATTACTTGCCGCCCCTTGGCGTCCTGATGGCAATCGACTGGGGAGGAAAGCGTGTTGGTCTTGCTCTTTCCGACTCCACCCAGACTATTGCCCGCCCTCTAACGATTTTGCATCGAGAAGGGGGGGACTCCTTGTCTGAGCCGGATGACAGTACCATCAAAGGGCTTCTGCACTGCAAGGAGAACAATGGGGTTTCAGGAATCGTCTTTGGGATTCCCTATTATCATCTGAGCGGAGATGTCAACCCCAAAGCACAACTCTTTCTGAAAGCAGGTCAGGGGATTGGATCCGCCCTCGGCCTTCCTGTGATTTTTTCAGACGAAGGGCATACGTCATCAGATGCTTGGGATATTGTGCTCAGGAAAGAAAAAAAACGTAAAAATTTTACCCCTAGAAGAAATTTCAGTGATCACCTGGCTGCAGCCGCCCTTCTTCAGCGATACCTCGACGAGATTGCTTCATGCAGAATGAGGATTGCTGTTCAAAGCGAATATGACGGGCTGGGAAAAAATGGAAAGGAATAACCTGAGAAGGTGACCGAATTCAGAGCCTCGATGCGCATGGCACTCCTTTACAGCACTCTGTTCACTGTCCTTATGGGAGGATGGTCTTTTTGGGCATTCTTTGCCAGATCGGCCGATAATTCTCCCCCGTTCCTCTTGACTGTTGATCATGGTGCCTCCTTTCGGAGTGTGATTGTGACTCTGTCCCGGAAGAAGGCCATCGACTCCCCCGAAACGGTAATCTTCTGGAGCGACCTGTTCGGTCTCGCAAAAAGCATTCAGGAGGGGGAGTACGAAATTTCTCCGAAGGACAGGCCATACCGTATCCTCTGGAATTTGGTTGCCGGTCAGAAATATTATCAGAAAATGACGGTTCCCGAAGGATTCACAATGACCCAGGTCGCTGCCCGCATGCATCGTCTGGGCATAGGGACGATGGACCAGAACCTCAGCCTGATGGGCGACAGGGCCTTTCTTTCTCAGCTGCATGTCCCGTCCACCTCTCTCGAAGGCTATCTTTTCCCTAATACCTACTATTTTTCTCGCGGATCCTCTTCCCGTGAAGTATTGAGAATGATGGTCTCCCGCTTTTGGAAAGTCATGACTCCCGGATGGCAGGAAATTTTGAAAAAGAAGGGCCTGACGCTGAGTCAGGGAGTAATTCTGGCGTCCATAGTCCAGAAAGAGGCCGGTACGGTAAACGATATGCCGATAATTGCCGGTGTGTTTCTTAACCGACTCCATCAGGGGATGAAGATCCAGAGTGATCCGACTGTCCTTTACGTTCTTCCGTCGCATCATCATCTCAAGGCGCGAGATTTAAAGATCGACTCTTCTTACAATACCTATCTCTATGCGGGATTGCCTCCAACTCCCATTTCCAATCCGGGCTCGGAGGCCCTCCGTTCTGTGGTATTTCCTAAGGATGTTCCCTATTTGTATTTTGTGTCCGATGGACATGGAGCTCCATCGCTTTTTTCCCGGACTCTGGAGGAGCATGACCGGGACATCCGTAAAATCTCGAGAAAGAGTCGTCAGACCGGAAACCAGGACCCTTCAGAATAACCTTGTTTTATGATTGGCAGACAGAATGAACGAGAATCGATCCGAAGATCATTGTCAAGATCCTGACCCAAGCACGGATTTCCCGAAACACTTCGATTCGAGGGAGGCGGAGGACGCCTGTCTCAAGAGATGGGCGTCACTCCCCGAATACGAAGGATCCGAGAAAGGGGTTCCCTTTTCCATGGTGGTGCCTCCCCCGAACATTACCGGGCGGCTTCATATGGGTCACGCTCTTAATCTGACAATTCAGGATGTCGCCGCCCGATATCGGAGGATGGACGGGAGGAATGTCCTTTGGGTTCCCGGAGTCGACCATGCGGGAATTGCCGCCCAGAATGTCGTGGAAAAACAGCTGCGGCAGGAAGGAGTCGACTTCAAGACAATAGGCCGGGAAGCCTTTGTGGACCGTGTCTGGCAATGGAAGGAATCCATCGGTTCCGGAATCTTGGATCAAATCCGCCGCCTGGGGGCCTCCCTTTCCTGGGACCATGAACGATTTACCATGGATCCGGGCTTTTCAAAGGCTGTCCGGGAGGTCTTTGTCCGCCTTTATGATGATGGGGCTCTTTATCGGGCCGAACGGATGATCCACTGGTGTCCGCGATGTTTGACAGCACTTTCCGATGTGGAGGTGACACATGAAGACAGAGAGGGCAGTCTCTTTGTTGTCCGCTACCGGGACGAAAAAAATCCGGATAGACAGCTTCTCGTTGCCACCACCCGTCCAGAGACCATCGTTGGGGATCTGGCCCTGGCAGTAAATCCTGACGATGAACGTTATATTTCCTGGATCGGGAAAATGGTTCGCGTTCCAATGACCGACCGGGTTGTTCCGGTCGTTGCGGACAGGGAGGTAGACCTGTCCTTTGGAACGGGGGTCCTGAAGATTACCCCGAGCCATTCCATGGTCGATTTCGAGATCGGACAGAGACATAAGCTGGGCGCTTTGAAGGTCATGGACGAACACGGCAACATGAACGGGAGCGCAGGTCCTCTTGCAGGATTGTCCCGGGAAAAGGCAAGAATTCGTGCTGTCGAAATGCTTCAGGAGGAGGAGGCGCTCGACCGGCAGGAGTCTCATAAAAATGCCATCGGAGTGTGTTACCGGTGTCAGACAGAGATTGAGCCCATGCTTTCCCTGCAATGGTTTGTAAGCATGGCGACCCTGGCCTCAAAAGCACGAATGGCGGTTTCAGACGGAGAGATCCGGTTCTTTCCGGATACCTGGCAGAAAACCTACTTTGAATGGATCGACCATATCCGGGACTGGTGCGTTTCCCGACAGATATGGTGGGGGCACCGGATCCCGGCCTGGACATGCCGGGATTGTCTCTCTGTTTCCGTTCTTAGGGAAGACCCTTTGGTTTGCCCGAACTGTCAAAGCCCTCGAATAGATCAGGACCCGGATGTTTTAGACACCTGGTTTTCTTCGGCTTTGTGGCCTTTTGCAACGTTGGGATGGCCTGAAGAGACTCCTGACCTTGCCCGGTTCTATCCAACGAGCCTCCTTGTCACAGGTTTTGATATTCTTTTCTTCTGGGTGGCCCGGATGATAATGATGGGAATTTATCTGACGGGAAGGCCACCCTTCAGGGATGTCTATATTCATGCCCTTGTCAGGGACGAATTTGGTCAGAAAATGACCAAAAGTCGAGGAAATGTCGTGGATCCCCTCGACCTGATGGGTAAATACGGGACAGATGCATTTCGTATGTCGCTGGCACTTCTAGCCACTCCAGGCCGGGATATCCGCCTGTCCGTCGAGCGGGTGGAAGCGTCGAGAAATTTTGTTTCGAAGCTGTGGAACGCATTTCGTTACCTGTTCCGTGTCGTACCAAAAGGAACCCGAGAGATCAGGGATCTCTCTTCCTGCCAGGGTATCGCCAATCGCTGGATCCTGATGGAGCTTGACCGGACCCTTTCGGGCTACCGGATGGCGATGGAGAATTACCGCTTCGATGATGCCGCTCTTCTCGTTTACCGATTTACATGGAGCCTGTTCTGCGACTGGTATCTGGAGGCCACGAAGATAGACTTCGACCGTCCCGGATCTGATCCTTTGCGGATTGAGACAGAGTCGACGCTAATGACCGTCGGGGCGGCCCTTCTCGATATGGCTCATCCCATTCTTCCGTTTGTCACGGAAGAGTTGTCAAGGTTGTTTGAATTTAAAAATGCGACACGGTCAATGGCTCCGTGGCCGGATCTGTCCGGAAAAATCCCTGCAGGCTGGGGGGATGACTTCGAGAAGATCCGGACGATGGTCGGTTCAGTTCGTCAGATTCGAAGTGTCATGAAAATTCCCCCGACACAGGAGGTCCGAGCGTCCCTCGTGTTGACGGGCCGGGAAAAAGTGGATGAAGAGGCTCTTTGGTCTTACCTGATTCGCCTCGCCCGCCTTTCAAAATCGGAGGAGGGATCCCGTTCGAAAGGGATCCGGGCTCCGTTCAGGGACGGGTACCTGATTCTTGAGCTCGGGGGCCTCGTGGAAATCGAGTCAGAAGAAGGACGCCTGGCAAAAGAGATCGTCAGGGTGGAAAATAAAATGACCGAAGTGTCGGGTCGGCTGGCCCGGCCGGATTTTTGCGAAAAAGCTCCTCCTGAAGTAGTCGAAAAGGATCGCACCCTTCTGGTTTCACTGGAGGAAGAGAGGGACGGGCTGATCGAGGCAAAGAGGCAGGTCCGGGAATTTCTGGAAGACGGAAAATGATCGGAGGCTTCCTTCCCTCGACAATAGATCAGGCGCTCCGCATTTTTCTGGAGGAGGATCTTCCCGAGGGAGACCTGACCAGCCGCCTTTTCTTTGAGGAGAAGGCAGGTAACAGAATTATCGAAGCAGTGGTCGTTGCGGAGGAAAGAGGGGTTCTTTCCGGTGCTTTTCTTGTTCCCCGCATCTTTTCTCTTCTGGAGGAACCAGTGACGATAGATTGGTCCTGCTCAGACGGGAATCTCTTCGAATCGGGCACTCCGCTGTGCACATGGAATGGCCCCATTTTGGCGCTTCTTTCAGGAGAGAGACTGGCACTAAACCTCCTGAAGCATCTGTCTGCCATAGCGACGATGACACGAACCTATGTTGATATTGTTGCAAGGACGCGTCCCCCTGGAATGAGACCTTTGCGTATCACCGAAACCAGAAAGACTCTCCCTGGGCTCCGGATTTTCCAGAAATATGCGGTGCGGACAGGTGGGGGTTTTTCCCATCGCTCTTCCCTTTCTTCGGGAATTTTGATCAAGGATAACCACATCGTCGGCGTAGGGTCGGTGTCCAAGGCGATTCGCCTTGCCAGAAGTAAAGCTCCCCATCCCTACCGTATAGAGATCGAAGTCGATACACCGGAGCAGGCGTTGGAAGCGGTTCGTGAAAAAGCGGACATCCTGCTTCTTGATAATATGCCTGTCGAGACCATGGGCGCGCTTGTTCCCATACTTCGGGCACTCTCTCCCGACATAATTCTGGAAGTTTCGGGGGGGCTGACCTTTGACAAGGTCAAGGCGGTCTCCGCGCTTGACGTTGACCTGTGCTCAGTCGGTGCCCTGACGCATTCTCCTGGGGATCTCTCCCTCAGGGTGGACTTTCGTGAGTGAAGAAAATTTCCAAAATGATAGGCCGCTTGTACGGATTCGAAGGATTTCATCCGATCCTCCCGTTTTTTTTGCAAGAGAGCTTTCCTCAACCAATGATGAATTGAAGCACCTTGCGGAAGTGAATGGGGTTCTTCCATGGACAGCCCTTGTGTGTGCGTCACAGACAAAGGGTCGGGGACGGCCAGGAAATCGCTGGTTCTCTCGGCGAGGGGATCTGATGATGAGTCAATGGATTGAAAATGGGGCCTTCCTGTTACCCGAACACCTTCCCATTTCCCTGTACGTTGCATCGGCCTGTCTCTCCGTTCTTGACACGCTTGGTTATCGTTCCGTTTTCTGGAAATATCCAAACGATATTTACGCCTCTGGAAACGATTTCAATTCTGCGGGAAAGATAGGAGGAATACTGGTGGAGCCGGCCATACGGAAGGATAGCGATCGGGGCCTTCCCATGCCAGGCTGGGTGTGTGGGATCGGTCTCAATCTTCTTTCGCGACAAACCGATTCTCCTGAAGGGGCTTTGAAAAGAGACGACTTGGGTGCTCACGGTCAAAATGCTCTGGGTCTGTCCGATCTGCCAAAGGAAAGGGTCAGCGGAGCTGAGAGGGGAGGCACCCTTTCAACAGGTCCCTTAAAATTGGCTGCGGCTTTTGCAGGGAAATTGAGGGAGGTTTTTCTGGAGTGCTCGGAGGATATGGTCCGGTTGCACCTTGAAAGCCGTCTTCTCTGGAAAAACCGCTGGATTGTCTACTCTCTCTCAGGACGACACGGAGTTGGATTTGTGTCGGGACTGGGGCCCGGAGGAGAGCTTCGATTGACAGACTCTGAGGGACAGATTTGTTTTCTGGGAGCTCATGTCCGTAATGTTCGCCTTCTGACGGAGGCCGGGTCTTTGTGATGGAATGCGAGACAGTCACCGTCACGATCAAGGTCGGAGTGACGCGAACGACACTGGCCCGTCACCGGGGATCTGTGATTGAGTCCATGCGATCCTCACCGACCCCCCTCTCAAAAAATGATTCAGTGGTCTGGATGAGATCCCTTATTTCTGGCCTCCTGGGAGAAGTTTTCAACAAGAGGATCGAAGGGGCTCTCGTATGTGTGATTCCTGAACTTGAAGGATCGGTCTGCCGGGCATGGAAGATGTCTACTGGCGGTGACCTTCGTCTTTTTGATCCGGCATGTGCCCCGTTCACCCTTGACTACCGTCCACCGGGAGCCTTGGGGCGGGATCGGAGTGCGGCCATATGGGGGGCATTGGACCGATTTGGGGCGGCCCTTGGGAAAGCTTTCATGGTCGCCGATTTTGGAACTCATACGGTGACAACTGTTTGGCATGAGGGGTGTGTTCTGGGAGGGTCCATCGCTCCCGGGCTTGCCCTTCAAAGAAAGTCGGTTGGGGGTGGCCGGGTGATTCTTGTTCCGGGAAGGGAGGGGAAGGAGGGTCGAAAGAAGCTGGATCGCTTTCATGACAAGAGAGGGTTTGGCCAATCTACCTCGGAAAGCATCGAAGCCGGCGTAGTTCTGGGGTCGGTTGCTGCGGTCGAGGGCTTGAGGAGAAGAGTGGAGCGTGAACTTGGGCAGCCAGTCAGTCTGGTCCTGACAGGGGGCTTTGCTTGCAGGCTCTCTTCACTCTTTTCGCAGGGTGTGTTTTGCAATCGGCAGCTGGTTCATTATGGGGCATGGAAATTCCTGTCGTGTTCGTGATTTCCGGCGGACGTCTGTGAAGCGTGCCCCGCGGGTTTGACGATGAGATAGACAAGTGCCGATGTCATAAGGAAGACAACGGTGCTCACCAGACCAAAAAGAAGAGGAAAACAGTTATTCATGACCGACCTCCTTTCCTTCATCTCTTCGGATTATTCTTGCCTGTTCTTGAGAGGGGAAACCGATCCAGTTTTTTCGCTAAAATACAACAAGTCAGGTGGCCGCACTGTGGACAGGAAAAAATTGTCGTGCTATTCTGAAAAAGCCTTTTTATTTAAGGCGGCGATGGGGTTCGCCTTATCCTTGGCCAATACTCAAGGTGATGACTCCTACCATGGTGAAAATGCAAGTGAGTGGTGGGATTGTCAGACTCTGGGCTATTTTCGGTGAGGAAGGGTGATTGTTCTGTCACCGTTGTTCAGTCCACGGATCTTCTTTTTCTCTCCCTCCACTCCTTAAGTTTTTTCATGAATATTCCCAAAAGTCCCAGAGAATTCAGCGACCGGGAAAGGTCATGCCTTCAGTTTTATGACTGATTCTGTTTTGCGTGTCTTGATTTTGGCGGCAGGGTTGATTTTTCTTGGGGAGGTGTGTGTTGGCAGATAAACTTGGTCATCAGGAGCCCGGATCTTCGGCAGGGGGGACCTCCCAGCCCAGTCTGCGGTCATGGCGTGTCTTGATTCCCCTTGCAGGTCTTCTGGGAACACTTTTGTGGGGAGGATACGTCGTCTGGGATCACGAAAGGTATGTCCGTTCAGTCGATTGTTATGTTCAGGGAAAGATCACGCTGGTTTCCTCCGTTATCGGAGGTCGCCTCCTGACCCTCAATGTCAACGAGGGTGACACGGTCCACTATGGAGAGACGATCGGAACAATCGATACAACGGGGGACAGATACAACCACCGACACATTACAAGCGAGAATCTGAACCCTTTTCAGGTTTTGGAACGGGATCTTTCCCGAAAGGTCCGGATCGAGCATGAGGTTGTCAATGCACGGGACCATTATGATCGGGGAAGGTCTCTGCTCAAAAACAAGTTTATTTCGCTTCAGGATCTGGAGGATCTTCAGACTGTTTACGAGAAGAAAAAGGCGCAATTGGGGGAAATCGACCGATTGATCCGGGCCGATCGCCAGATGCTGGCCATTTCCGAAGTGCACCCGAGAAATCGTACGGTCTTTGCGCCCATTTCGGGTCAGGTGGCCCAACGGCTTGTCAATCTGGGTGAAACCCTTCGTCCAAGCCAGCCAATGGTCAGTCTTATCAATCTCGATGACCCTGACAGCATCTGGATCGATGCCTACCTCCGGGAAACACAGATATGGAAGATTCATCCGGGACAAAAAGTGATTATCCATGTGGATGCGTTTCCCCATACGCGATTTTACGGTCATGTGCTGGAATTTATTCCAGCGGCCAGTCAGGCTTTTTCCCTTCTCCCGATACAAAATGCGGCGGGAACCTTTGTCAAGGTCATTCAGCGGATTCCTGTCCGGATCGTCTTTGACACCCTGAAGGGGAGGAAAATCTATCCCGGAATGTCCGCGGAGGTGGCGATTGTGCGAAAGGCCTGAGCTCCGGCACTGCTATCGTGGTAGACGGAGCCCCGGAGTTCTTGCCATTTTTTTTCTGCTCGTACTGGGGATCGGGTCCCCGAGAGATCTTTTTGCCGAGAATTCCGGCATTCTGCTCACCAGAGAAACTGCAGTTCATAATGCGCTCACCTCCCATCCGCTTGTCGCCATGGCTCTTGACCGCATCCTCTCCGAGTCTGAACAGGTGGGGGTAGCCAAATCCGACTACCTCCCTCATGTGTCGGTTTCCCTCAATCAGCTTTTCCTGAATACCGCCTTTGCCGGGGGGGTTTTTCCGAATTTCGAGCCGATCGCTCCGGAGCTCCTGAATCCAACCCTGTCCCAGGACATTACCGCCTTTGGACGAAGGCATTATAAGGTGAAAAGGGAAAGAGACCTCCTGGATGCCCGGAAAGAGGACCTGAGGGAAGCCCGACTGACGGTGATCTATCATGCCGATGTCGCCTACGATCAACTGGCGATGTTTGAGCATCTTCTGGCTGGTGCGCGCAAGAATGAAGCGGATGCCGCCCTTCATTACCGGATGGCCCAGGAACGTCTTGCAAAAGGTCTCGGTGTGGTGACCGATGTGACATTGGCGCGCGTGTTGTGGGAAAAAACGCGACTCAGCCTCGTGCAGGAAAGGAACGCCCTGAACAAGGCCCAAGCCGATCTGGTGTATGCGATGGGTCAGGAAAAGATGGCTCCCTATCGCACAGACGGCATCCCCACCATTTCACTTCCCTCCATGCCTCTGGAGGAGATGATTGAGTATGCCCTCAGGCATCGCCCCCTTCTTCTTTCAGCTATCGACCAGGACAGGGAATCAGAGGACAGGGTTGCAGAGATCCAGACACGGAACTATCCGCATTTGTCCCTGTTTGCTCAGGGGCTCATTTTCTGGGGTGTCCCCCCTTATATCTCAGGAGCTCCCGCCGGTTCGGGGCTTTTTCTTCCGACCTTTCAGAGCGGGGTTGTCATGACGATTCCCCTCTTTGTGGGTGGGGCGATCACCCATGCGACCGAAAGGGCCAGGATGATATCTCGGAGAGAATCTGAGAAGACGCGTCTTGTCCGTCTTGGAATCATCCGCAATATCCGCAAATTCTATGATGATCTTATAACACAGCAGGAAACTGTCGCACTCGACCAAGCCCGTTATGATCATGCGAAGGAAAATGCCCGCTTGGTGGAAAAACGGTTTGATAAAGGTCTCTTGGATGGTGTCACTGCCGTTGATGCCGAGACCGAGCTGCTGACCAGTCGGGAGCAATTGATTGCCGACCAGTTTCGCTTCGAAATGATCCGGGAAGGTCTGGATCGTGAGATGGGATTCCGACGGGATTCTGATGTGGCCGGAAATCGGGAAAGATCCTAGGCCGCATTTCTTTGAAATAGCTCGCCATCCGCTCCGCTGCGCGTCTCCGGAAGGATTGGAGATGGGAGGGCGTCTGTCTGGACGTTACTTCCCGGATTCCCGCCGGAGAACAGCGAAGATGGACTGATTCGTCCGGTCTCAAAAGAAAGAGGATCGTTTGGTCGTGAGACTCGAACCCCTCTCCAGAAAGACTTGCCCGGAGCAGAAATAGTCAACTATTTCAAGCAGGGGCAGAACAACTAAAACTGCTGTCTGTCTTGCCTTTCTCATGCCGATTGCGTATGATCAAATCCAATTGCTCATCAGAAATGCGGGCTCGGGGGGAGTTCTTGGGACTCCCTCACTCTGCAGCATCGTTTCGGAAATTTCCGGGGTTTCCGACCTTCGGATCTTTCAGGACATGCTTTCAGATGGCCTGTCGAGCGACGTCCGATACCTGAAGCAGGAAAGAGAGTTGCTTTTCTGCTTCTTGCCGTAATCTTGTTCATGATTCGTGATCGGGATGATTCCAGAGAACAAGAGGCATTGTTGTTGTTTCTCTCCATGCCTGTTCCAATGAAGGAGATGTTTGTGCGAACCATTAAGAAGAGAAGAAAAGTCAGCATTATAGGGGCTGGCAATGTTGGGGCGACGACCGCCCAGAAAATAGTTGAAAACGGTTTGGCCGACGTGGTTCTCCTGGATATACGCGATGGGGTCGCCCAGGGCAAGTCCTTGGACATACTTGAAGCCGGGCCACTTCTGGGTTTTGATACACGCATCCGTGGAACCGGGAGCTATGAAGAAATTTCCGATTCTTCCGTCGTTGTCGTGACTGCAGGTTTTTCGAGAAAGCCCGGGATGTCCCGCGATGATCTTCTGGCGAAAAACGGAGAGATCATCATGCAGGTAGGGATCGAAATCAAGAAGTTTGCTCCGGAAAGCATCGTTATTGCGGTGACCAATCCCATGGATCTTATGGCCTATGTTCTGTGGCGGGTGACGGGCTTTGCCAGGGAGAGGGTGATGGGGATGGGGGGCGCGCTGGATTCCTCCCGATTCGCCTACTTCCTTTCTGAAGAAACAAAAACATCGGTCTCTAATATTCAAAGCCTTGTGATGGGGGGGCATGGCGACCAGATGGTTCCTCTTCTCGACTTCTCCACAATTGCCGGTGTTCCGGTCAGAAAGATGGTTTCTCCGGAACGGCTCGAATCGATTGTGCAAAGAACGCGAAATGGCGGAGCCGAAATCGTGCATCTGATGAAGGATTCTTCGGCCTATTTTGCACCTGCTGCCGCGATTTACTCGATGATCGAATCGATTCTTCACGACAGGCACAGGATTATTCCTACTTCGGTCTACCTGGAAGGGGAATACGGAATCAGGGATGCTTTCGTGGGAGTTCCGGTCCGATTGGGAAACCAGGGAATGGAGGAGATCGTCGAGCTCCCGCTTTCCAAAGAGGAAAGCCAGCAGCTCAACGGGTCCGCAACGGCCATCAAGGATGGAATCGCCTCCCTCAAGAAGTTGTTTCACGATTTTTCCGAATAATGACATTGCGCAAGACGGGGGCCGGCTTTCTGATGTTCTGGAAGTCCGGTCTTTTCCACCCTCCCGGAGTTCCCCCCATTCAGTCCTGCCAAAAAGAATGTTTGTGTCTCCGGATATCCCGGACAATAATGTCTGGCTCAGGGGACATAGAAAAGGCCGTCCGATGACCTTTCTCAGAAAGAAATCAATCATCGTTGTGATGTCTTTGCTTCCCCTTGTGCTGGCTATCGCTTTTTTCGGGATACTGGCCAAGCGCCACGTTGCCAATCGGGGCTCTGTTCCGACCGATACCCATCCTCTCGCAAAGCCGGCCGTCATCATCAGGAACTTCACCTATTCCAGGACTTACAACGAAAAGACGCGATGGTTCGTTCGGGCTGCATCGGCTCTCGTGGCGGAGGGAGAGGAAAATACCCGTCTCACCTCTCTGTCCGCTCATATCATTCTCAGTCCTTCAATGGCCCTTGATATACGGAGCCAGAATGGGGTGATCGACCGATCGACGCATCAGTTTCTGGTTTCAGGGACAACCGTTCCGGTTTCCGCCTCCTTTTCAACCGGCCTTCTCCTTGTGGCCCAGCAATTGCATTATCATGACGCCTCCGATACCATCACAACAGAAGGAGCGGTCACCCTTGTGAACAGGGGAATGGTGATTCATGGGGTGGGATTGGAATCTGCTCCGAAAACTCAGTCCTTTACCGTGAAGAAAAATGTCCATGCCGTGTTTGCGGGATAAAGGCTTGCCGTCTATTTCCACAAACCTGGCGTTGTCCGGGTGGCGGGGCAGAAGGAGCCTCCGATTTTTCCCTGGAATGCGGGCCGTTGCCGGTATTCAGGGTCCCGTACTATCCTGGTCAGTAGGGCTGATCCTGTGGGTGATGGGACCCCTGTCGGCCCCTTGTCTTGCCGACCAAGTCCAGGGGCGGGCCAATCCATCTCTGGCAAATGACTCCGGAAAGGCGCCTCCCGTGTCGATGGTTGTGCGCGCAGACCATATGCTCGCCCGGAATATCCAGAATGAAATTACCTTTAATGGCCACGTTCATCTGGTGAAAGGGACACTCCATCTGAATGCGGATGAGCTTATCATCTACCTGAAGCACTCCTCTTCCGGCAAGACCCTGATGGAGCAGTCGAAAGGTGGCACGTCCAACCAGAGGGTTGAAACCATGGTTGCCACTGGACATGTTGTTATTCACACTCCGAATAGGACTGCTTATGCCGGGCGTGCAGTCTATGTGGAGCCGAGCCATCTTTTTGTTCTGACAGAAAATCCGGTTGTGATACAAAATGGCGACAGGATGTCCGGAGAACGGATCACGTTTTTTACACGGCTCAATAAAAGTCTTGTTCAGGGACATAGCCTGATGCTTCTGAAATCCCATAGAAGTTCCGGAAAAGAGTCAACAGAGTCAAGGAAGAAGGTTCGAACGGATGTCCATTGAGGCCATAGGCCTTGAAAAGGCCTACCACAAGAGACGCGTTGTAAACGGAGTCAATCTTCATGTGAACCCGGGGGAGGTCGTCGGGCTCCTCGGGCCCAACGGAGCGGGCAAGACGACCTCTTTCTACATGATTGTGGGACTTGTAAAGCCTGATGGCGGACGGATCATGATGGGCGGGACCGATATTTCAAAATATCCCATGCATAAACGGGCCAGGCTCGGAATCAGCTACCTTCCCCAGGAATCCTCAATTTTCCGGAAATTGAGCGTGGCGGACAATATCATGGCTGTTCTTGAATTCATGGACCTGACGCCAGCGGAGCGTGAAAACCGCCTCAGGACTCTTTTGGAGGAATTGAATGTTTCGCATCTCGCGGCGAGCAAGGCGTTTACTCTTTCCGGTGGGGAACGTCGCCGTGTAGAGGTGGCCCGGGCTCTTGCCACAAAACCTGAATACATCCTGCTTGATGAACCCTTTGCGGGGATCGATCCGATTGCCGTGATCGAAATTCAGAAAATTATTGCACAGCTCAAGTCACGAAAGATCGGCGTCCTCATTACCGATCACAACGTGAGGGAAACTCTTGAAATCACTGACCGTGCCTATGTTATCAACCAGGGACAGATTCTCGAAGAGGGGACCCCCTACGAGATTGCCGCGAGTCCAAGGGTCCGCGAGTTCTACCTTGGTGAACGATTTCTTCTAAACCAAAATATGGAACAGGTTTCAGGATGAAGCAACATCTCGAGGTCAAGCTTTCCCAGAAAATGGTCATGACGCCTCAGCTTCAGCAAGCGATCCATCTGCTGATGCTCAATCGCATGGACCTGGCTCAGGAGATGCAGGACATCGTTCTCGAGAACCCCTTGCTCGAACTGGAGGAAGAAGGGTCGGGAGATCTTGAGGACTGGTCATCGGAGAATATGAACGGTGTCGATGACCACAACATGGGAGACGATACAAGGCCTGTCCTCGAGACTCCCGAGAATGAAGACCGTGTCCTGGATCCTCTGACAAACTGGGAGTATTCTGTTGACGAAAATCTTGACGAGGAAGCCTTTCATCGGGAGGAGCGGACCCTCTGGGAGTCGGATTCGGGGGATTTTTCTTTCGAAAAGGTTCTTTCTGCCCCTGCTACATTGCCTGATCATCTTGTCTGGCAGCTCTCCTTCACCGAACTGTCTCACTCCGAACGACGTCTTGCCCAATATTTGATCGGCAATATCGATGAGGACGGGTATCTTCACATTGAGGAGTCGGAGATTCCTGCCGAGTTTCGGGGGGCTGGAGAGTCCCTCGACAAAGTCGTCCAGACTATCCAGGGATTCGACCCCCCCGGAGTGGGTGCGCGTTCCCTGCAGGAATGTCTCCTGATTCAGGCAAAGCTACTCGGACAGGAGCACACTCTGGTTGGCCGGATCCTGAAGGATCATTTTGGGGATTTTCTTGAGATGAAAGCGAAGGTATTGGCAAAGAACCTCAAGGCTCCAATGGACGAAGTGCTTGAGGCGATCGCCTTTATCCGGAGTCTTGAGCCCAAGCCCGGTCGTCCATACTATAAAGAGAGCCCGACCATTGTCATTCCGGACCTAAGATTCTATGAGGATGATGAAGGGGTGTACCGAGTGTCGATGAACGAGCAGGGGCTCCCCAAGCTCCGGATCCAGCCCTCCTACAGGGCGATGCTCAAATCGGCCCCAAAGAAGGATGACCTGCGGGATTACCTCGAAGAGAAATATCGAGCGGCACAGTGGTTTTTGAAGAGTGTGGATCAGCGGAGAAAGACCATTCTCCGGGTTGGAGAGAGCATTCTGAAGCATCAGGAAGGGTTTTTCAGGCTCGGCCCCCAGGGACTCAAGCCTTTGGTATTGAGAACCATTGCCGAAGAGCTGGGGCTTCACGAATCGACGATTTCCCGTGTGACCAACCAGAAATATGCCGAAACCCCCTACGGTGTCGTGGAGCTCAAGTATTTTTTTTCAGGAGGGATTCCTGCCTCAGGTGGAGGAGAGCATTCGGCTGTCAGCGTTCGTGAAAAGATCAGGCAAATGGTGAGGGTCGAATCTGGGGACCATCCGCTGACCGATCAGGAAATCATGGAAAAGCTGGAAAAGCAGGGGGTTGTCATTGCTCGTCGTACGGTCGCAAAATACCGGTCCGAACTGAATATTCCATCGGTCAGCCAGCGACGGCGGAATCTTTGGGATCAGGCGAACCGGGAAATACCATCATAAAAGGAGGCTCAATGGACATCGTTTTGACAGCAAGGCACATTGATTTGACAGATGCGATCAAGAATCAGATTCACGAAAAGCTTCAAAGGGTGAGTCGGCTGGTTAGCGACCCGGCAAAGGCCGATGTTGTGGTCGCTGTTGAGAAGTATCGCCAGAAGATCGAAATCACGTTGCATACCCACGGAAAGATGATCCATGCGGAATCAGTGACCTCTGACCTCTACGGCTCACTGGACCTGGTCGTCGACAAGCTGGAGCGGCAGATCCATCGTTTTAAGGAAAAGTTTCTGACCAATCGGGATGGACATCGTCATGAGGAGGTGTTGCCTCACCTTGCCGGTTCCAAGTCGTTTCAGCTTCCGGTTCTGGTCAAGACAAAGAAGTTTCCGGTGAAGCCGATGTCCCTCGAAGACGCGATTGTTCAAATGGAGTTGCTCGACAAGGATTTTTTCATGTACCTCGATCCGGAGTCTTCGTCGATGCGGCTACTTTATCGCCGGCGGGACGGATCCCTGGGCCAGATCGAACCGGTATGAGACGAAAAGGATTCCGAGACGCGAAGGATTTCGGAAAGGCGTGTCTGGCCAGGAGTATTCCCCAATGATTTCCCGGTTTGTTTTTGTGACAGGCCTTTCGGGCGCTGGAAAGAGTCAGACGCTTCATGTGCTGGAGGATTTTGGATATTTTTGTATCGACAATCTTCCCCCTCCGCTTATCCCGAAATTTGCGGACCTGATCGCCCAGACACCCCAAGAGTTTCCTCTGGTGGCAATCGGGGTTGATATACGCGAGAGAGCGTTTCTTGAAGACTTCTGGAGCTCTTTTGACCGCTTGAAGGCGGCAGGTCATCCCGTTGAGCTTGTTTTTCTTGAAGCCGAGGATGGGGTGTTGATGAGGCGATTTTCTGAGACGCGTCGTCCTCATCCCTTGTCCCGCTCTTCAGCGCTGCCGCTCCTTGAAGCGATTCAGGAAGAGAGGGAGAGACTGGCCATCCTAAAGGATCGTGCAGACCGCATTGTAGACTCGACCCAGACAACGGCGGCCGAACTTAAAATCACCTTGGGAAAATTTTACGGGATCGAGGACTCCGAAAAAGGACTGACCCTGTATCTTCTTTCTTTTGGGTTCAAGTTCGGACTCCCGATGGATTCGGATATGGTTTTTGATGTCCGCTTTTTTCCAAATCCGAATTATGATCCGGTGTTACGCTCCAAAACCGGTCTAGATTCCGCAGTCTGGGCCTTTCTTGAATCCAAGGGGGCCATGGGATATATCGACTCCCTCGCCGATTTTTTGAGGGCTATTCTCCCCCGCTTTTCAGAAGAACGGCGATCTGCATTGACCATCGCCGTCGGGTGCACGGGTGGAAGGCACAGGTCAGTTGCCATTGCGGACCATCTGGGCCATCTTCTCAGAAAAGAGAAGTATAATGTGAGGGTTGCCCATCGGGACATCGAAAAGGAATCTTTGCGCTATCGGATGCGTGATGGAACCATAGAGGATCGCCAGTCATGATGATAAAAAATATTGTTTCGAAGAATGCTCTTATCGGAATACGCTGGAACCGGGTTGTTTGGGTATGTGGTCTGTCCCTCTTTGTTTTTCCGGCTCTCGTCTCCTGCTCGACCACCAAAAAAAAAGAAAAACCTATTTATTCCTATCAGCTTCCATGGTCAGGAAACGATCTTGTCCGGTCGATGACCGTTCCCATTCCCGAGGACAGGGCCTTCGACGGATCCGCCAGGCTGTCGGCCTACCTTGAAGCGAGAAGAAAAATTAAAGAATCCTATATTCAGGCTATCCGAGCGTTGCCGCTTTCCGGAGACATTTCTGTCGGTCAGGTAATGGATCGCAAGCCCGCCGTTTTGAAAAGAATTAAAAAATTTCTTGATCATGCCCGGGTAAGGACTGTTGCCTACAGACCCGGCCAGGGGCTTTATATCGAAGAAGTGGCCTATCTTGGCTCAGACTTCCAGTCTTTGCTAGGGGTGACGCTCCACCTCGTCCCCCACAAGAAGAAAGAAAAGAGAGGTGCCAATACTGCAAAGGGGGGCGGAGGAAGTCCGGGAGGAGGGGGCATGCCGATGATGCCTATGATGCCGTGACGGTGCACTTTTCAACGGCCGGTGAATCTCACGGGCCTGGCTTGACCGGAATGATCGAGGGAATGCCTGCGGGCCTGCCCCTTTCTCATGACGACATGACCCGGGATATGTCGCGACGTCGCATGGGGTATGGGCGGGGAGGCCGAATGGCGATTGAAACCGATGCCGTCCGCTTTGTGTCGGGAGTCAGGAAAGGACGAACTCTGGGGGGGCCCGTTACCGTCTGGATCGAAAACCGGGATTTCAAGAACTGGGAAAAAATCATGGAGTCTGAGCCCGGTGAGGAAGATGGGGTCAAGGCCGTTTACATCCCCCGGCCGGGACACGCAGATTATGTCGGGGGAATCAAGTTTGGCCACAAGGATCTGAGGAATGTCCTGGAAAGGGCCAGCGCCCGTGAAACGGCGACAAGGGTGGCCTTGGGGGCAATCGCCCGCAAGTATCTCTCCCTGTTTGGGGTGTCGGTGTGTTCCTGCGTTCTTTCCATCGGGGAGGAGGGCTACTCAGGCCCGGATGAAAATCTCTGGAGGAATCCAGAAGAACTTGTCCGAAGGACGCTGGAGTCGGAGGTGTTTTGTCCCGACCCGACAACCAGCAATCGGATGATTGAGGCGATCCGGCGGGCAAAGAAAGCCGGAGACACCCTGGGAGGAGTTTTTGAGGTGCGGGCCATGGGGTTGCCGGTAGGTCTTGGAAGCTATACCCAGTGGGATTTGCGGCTGGATGGACGCCTTGCCCAGGCGATGTTGTCCATCCAGGCGATCAAGGGGGTGGAGTTTGGGCTGGGATTTGAAGCGGCTCGTCTTCCAGGATCGAGTGTGCATGATCCGTTTTTGAGGGAGGGAAACCCGGATGGTTTGGTACGCAGGCCATCAAACGGGGCCGGTGGCCTCGAAGGCGGAGTTACCAATGGAGAGCCTCTTATCGTTCGTGTAGCCATGAAACCCATTGCCACATTGTATTCCCCGCTGCCTTCGGTGGATCTCCGGACCGGAGAATCGAGTCCCGCCACTGTCGAGCGGTCCGATATCTGTGCTGTTCCTGCGGCATCGGTTGTGGGAGAGGCGATGGCCTGTCTCATTCTCGCCCAGGCGTTTTCTGAAAAAATTGGAGGAGATTCAGTCGAAGAAGTGCTGGATCATTACCGTTCCACCATGAACCTTGAGTCTGCCCGCTGTGCCCTGGGTGGACCGATTCCGGTAAACCATCCAACAGAAAAGATCGGATAGGAGTGGGGATTAATCTTTCTGATTTCATCATTCTGGTCGGTCCCAGAGGATCCGGCAAGACAACGCTGGGTCATGCCTTGGCAAGGGCGATCGATTCTCCATTCTATGACACAGACCGCATGGTCGAAGAGATGACTGGGGAGTCCATCTCCCAGATATGGGAGAGAGGGGGGGAAGAGCTTTTTCGTGACAAGGAATCCCTTGTTCTCCAATCAATGAGGGGTTTTTCAAAGGGTGTTGTGTCAACGGGGGGCGGAATAGTCCTGAAGTCCGAAAACAGAAAACTTCTTTCGGGTCTGGGTCCTGTTTTCTACCTTCATGTCCACGTTGCCAACCTCATTGGCCGTCTATCGTCTTCCTTCGATAAAAGGCCGCGTCTTCTGAAAGACCTGTCCCTGCCGGAAGAAGTCCAGCGGATTGTCTCGGAGAGGGATCCCCTTTATCGCTCTATCGCCACACGGGTGATCGAGATCGAGTCAAACTCCATCGCCGGGACGGTAGAGGACATTGTGTCCGCCCTGAAATCCCTGGAGCCACCGATCGGAGAATTTCCAGGGGATACTAAAGGAAAATGAAGACCATTCCTGTTGCTTCGAGCTTGGGGGACTACGAAATCCGAATCAGGACGGGTCTGATTTCCTCCCTTGGACATTTCTTGAGAGATCTTTTTCCGGAGAGGCCGGCGAGCCGGATCGGAATTGTCTCCAACCCGCTCGTCTGGGAGCTTTACGGAAAAAACATTCTTGAATCGGTGTCCGTTGCAGGGCTGACCCCCGTCATTGCGCTCCACCCCGATGGAGAAATCTCAAAGAATATCGCTTCAGTCATGGATCTCCTGACTGTTTTCCTTGAAAATCGGTGGGAGCGACGGGAACCGATCTGCGCGATCGGCGGAGGGGTGACCGGAGACATGGGAGGACTGGTGTCGTCCTTGCTTCTTCGAGGGGTTCCTCTGGTCCACGTTCCCACCACGGTCGTGGCCCAGGTGGACTCCTCGATCGGGGGAAAAACAGGGGTTGACCATCCCCTGGGGAAGAATCTTATTGGTGCCTTCTATCCTCCGAAGGCGGTCCTGACCGATCCATCGGTCCTGAAAACCTTGAGTCTGCGAGAACGCAGGGCCGGACTGGGCGAGGTTTTGAAATATGCGTTTATCGGAGACCGGGAACTGATGGGTCTATTGGAGCGCAGCATCGAGTCTCTGGCGGGGGAGACCTTTGAGGAAGAACTCTGGGAAGAGACGATTGTGCTTTGCAGTGCCGACAAGTCTCGAATCGTGTCGGACGATGAACGCGAATCGGGGGCTCGGATGCTGTTAAACTTTGGACATACCTTTGGTCATGCCCTGGAAGGGGCAAGGGGGTTTTCGGGCATTCTCCATGGAGAGGCCGTGGCTCTCGGGATGCTTTCTGCCGCAAGGATTTCCGTTTCTGCGGGTCTAGCCGGCCCGGAAATCTTTGATTTTATGAAAAACCTGATATCCCGTGCTTCCCTTCCGATTTCATGGCCGGCGGATGTTCGTTTCGAGACTCTCGCTCCGTACTTGGGTCAGGATAAGAAGGTTCAGGGAAAACAGATCACCTTGGTGCTTCCTTTGGAGCCCGGAAAGGTTTCCCTGGTCCGGGACTATGATGCGGCCCTTCTTTCGAACGGAGTATTTTCATGACCCCTTCGAAGCAACGATCTGATGCTCACGAGGATCTCCTTAGAGAGTTGAAGCTTCTGAAAGGGCTTTTAAGAATTACCATTTCGGTTGACTCCCTCAATGTCCTTCTGGACAACGCCATTCGCCTTCTCCTTGAGATCTTTCCTGCCGACGGGGCCTTCGTCTACCTCATGGAAGAAGACGCCCCCGTTCTGACCCTGCGGGCTGCTTCCCGGTATCTCCCCGACCTGGTCGGTCATTTCTCGATTCGCCTGGGAGAGGGACTGACTGGATGGGTGGCGCAGGAAGAAACTCCGGTTGTTATCCCGGAGAAGGCTTACGAGGATCCGCGGGCAAAAATTTTTCAGATGCTTCCAGAAGATCGCTTTGAAGCCTTCCTGTCTGTTCCCCTTTCGGCGAGAGACAAGCTTGTCGGGGTCATGAACCTTCACTTCAGATCCTGTTTCTCCCCCAAGGATACGGAGATTGAGCTTCTGATGCTTTTGTCACAGGAGATGGGGTTCATGATCCGCCACATCCACCTTTTTGAGGAAGCCCAGAAGAAAGCCCTCCAGATTGAAGCCCTTTCCCAGGTCAGCCAGTCCATCACTTCAAGCCGCTATCTCGAAGAGATCCTGCACCTGATCGTGACGGTGACGGCAGAGATGACCAATTCGACTCTCTGTTCCATCATGATCTATGATCCTGAGAGAGGGCTTGTGGTAAGGGCGGCGCAGACCCTGTCAGAGGAATATCGAAACAAGGCCCCCCTACAGGTTGGTGAGAGCATTGCCGGTGTCGTTTTCGGAGAGCGTCGAGCCATCCTTGTGGATAATGTACAGAAAGATCCTCGATACACCTCCAAAGAGCTGGCAAAAAAGGAAAATCTGGTGTCGATGCTGTCGGTTCCAATGATGATCAAGGATCGGGCCATCGGGGTGGTCAATGTGTACACGAGCCACCTGCATCACTTCACCAGGGATGAAATCAAGGTCCTGCAGTCGGTTGCCAACCAGGCGGCCATTGCATGGGAAAATACGACTCTTTTCGAGAAAACCATGGCCATGGAAGAGGCCTTGGAAAGCCGTAAGAAGATTGATAGGGCCAAAGGGATCCTCATGAAAAAGCACCGCATCGGAGAGGAGGAGGCCTATCGGCTTCTTCAGAAAAAAAGCATGAATCTCAGAAAGTCGATGAAGGAGATTGCCGAGGCGGTGATACTGGCCCATGATTTGAGGGTGGATTAGTTTTCCGGAAGAGGGGGAGTGGAAATGGATCAGGGATTGATGCTTGTGGGGGCTATTCTGGTGAGCCTTGCAGCCATTTTTGGGATCACCCTCTGGGGCTTTGAAATGGCACGGAAAGATTTTCCCCAGGTGCTCGGATTCATTCATCCGACTCTGGCCATGGCAGGTCTCCTGATGCTTGTCGCGCGATTTTTTATCCGTGGGGGGGTGCACTGGTTTAATATTGGCGTTTTGCTTCTGGTGGGCGCAGCGGCCGGAGGATTGATCCTGCTGGTCCGTGGATTCAGAAAACGCACCATGATCCGAACTGTGACTGTATTGCATGGGGCTTTTGGGCTTGCGGGACTGGGATTTGTGATCTATCAGCTCACTCACCGATAGCATGAGAGGATGCCGGTCCCCCGACAGGAATGGTGACGGGTACTTTTTCGTTAAGGGTCGAAAAATCTTCTTGATCCTTCCGGGACTCTTCCTTTTCTTCGCTTTCTTTTTTTCGAACGGGAAGGAGGCATTCCCGGACGAATCGGAAACAATCTATCCCTCACTTGTCATCTTTGGGACAACATGGAGCTATGATTACCGGAAAGCGCTCAGTCTGTCCGACCTTTTCGAGGGGGAAGCACTTCGTCTCCGTTCCTATCATTGTCGGGTAAAGACCTTTTATTCACTTAAAAGGGTAGGCAGTCCCCGTCAAATCGGAAAAACGGTCAGGCAGGAAGACCCCGATGAAGACTTTGACTATTCCGTCGTCTATCATCCTTTGACCGTTTCCGTTCGTTTAAATCACCCGAGGCGGGGGGCGACGGTCGTCTATCGCGAGGTCGACCGCGTGACCACCCTTCATCCCTTTAACTTTCTTCCCCTGACCCTTTCCCTTTCTCCCCACAATCGCCTGATCACTTCCCGATTCGGTCACACCATCGACCATTCCGATGTTCGAAGTTTCTACCACCGGGTCTTTCGTCCAGCCTGCCTGACCCATTCCTGTCTTTCGTTGGGAAGCGGTATTTTCAAGGGTCTTCCTGTCGACATCGTCAACATCGCGCCGGACCAGCTTGAAGCAAGACCTGTTTTTGGGAGAATGTGGGTTCTTTTGGACGGAAGGAGCAAATTTCCTGTTTCCGTGGCGACCTATGGGCCGGATGGCCGATTCTGGGAAAGGATCGATTACGAAGGCTGTCAGTACTTCTATCGATGACCGCCCCTTAGGCGTCGTGTTTACCCGGTTCGGGTTACTTGCCTTCTCCAGAGGCGTTCATGTCTGTGCTGACGGTCACAATCGTTTTCAGATTTCCTCTGACGTTAAAATCTCCGGTCACCTTCAGGGAGTGTGGTTCGAGAAGCTCATTCAGATCCCGGAAGATCCGGTTGATGATCCCTTCGTGGGAGATGGCTTCCTGACGGAACCCGTTTAGATACAGCTTCAGGGATTTTAACTCGACGATGAAATCCTCTGGCATGTATTCGATCAGAATGGTTGCGAAGTCGGGATATCCAGAACGGGGACAGAGGCAGGTGAATTCCGGAAAGGAAAAATTGACCCGGTAGCGTTGAAGGGATTCAGGGTTTGGCCATCGTTCGAGCCTGTTTTCCTTGATGGCGTCTGCTCCATAGGTGGAGCTTATCCGGGAAGTGCGGGTTCGCTTTGACGCATCTCTGTTCTGTGGCAATTCAGCAATCCTTTCCGAAGATGGCGGATGAGGCTTTCCGCTGGTCAACAAAGAGACTTTGTGGGGAAACATGGGACCTCTGCCTCCCCGCAAATCTTGACGAAATAAGCTTTATCTTATATGTTGAATGTCATGGAAGTGGGTTATCCTGGAAATCCTGTCGATCAAAGAACCCAATTGATATTCATCCCGAGATTCTATCAGATTTGAAGACGGATGAGCGATTCATATCCCTGTCAATATGGGGTTTATGGAAAATGATAGACTCCGACTGTGCGTGTTTGCTTCAGACTAAGGCTTGGTTTCCTTGAAGATACGATTGATTTGGATCGTTCTGGCGGGGGCCATATTTCTCCTGGTCTCTTTTTTTCTTGTTCCTTCCGATTCCGAATACGTCCGTCTTGCGATTGATGGCGGCGACTACGATTACGCCTCGGCATTGCTGAAACCCTTTCTCAGGAGCCCGGATCCTCCTCTCTGGGCTCTCCGGGATGCGGCCAAAGTATCTGTCTTCCAGGGATATCCTCAGCGTGCCGCGCGATATCTGGAAGCATTGCTCGAAAAAGATCCCCTGAAATATCAGGATCGCCTGGAGCTGGCGCGGTTGTATCTTGACCTTTATCAGCCACATAAGGCGGCCGACGAACTCCACACCCTCCTCGAGTCCGACAAGCTTCCTGTCAAGGACATGCTGAATCTGGCGAAATCCTACGATATCATGAACCTTTCATCTTCAGCCCTCGAGATTCTTCACAGGGTTGCCGATTCCCATCCAAAGGATATGAGCTACTGGAAGGCCATTCTTATTTATGACTCCCAGACGGGCAATACCTCTGACATGTCCCGGACTCTCCGCACTCTGACCCGTCATTTTCCTGACCGGGTCGACTACCTGATGCTCCGGATGAATCTCGCCTATCGGCAGGGCCGCTCCCGGGAGGTGATGCGAATGATGTCCCGGATCCGGAATCTCGATGGCAGGCTTGATACGTTGCTGATGCCGTCTATCCGCTCTCTTTTTCGCCTGAACAGGCCGGTGGACGCCTATCTCCTTTATCGACAGCTGTCCCCCAATATTGCAGACAAAAGTGTCCTCGACACGGCCGCTTGGTTTTTTTACCGTAAAAAATACAATGGCTACGCTCTATCCATTTTCGAAAACCTTGCAGCCCGGGAGCCGAATGACCGAGAGATCTGGGATAATGCCATCTGGCTTTCAGACAAGATGGGATGGTTTGAGCGGACAAGAATGCTGATGTTTTCAAGGCAAAATGGACAGCCGCTTCCAACGGTCCGTTTTCATGAACGCCTGCTGGATCTGGATCATCGTTATCATCTCAAGGGGTGGGCCCAGAGGGATCTCCTGACCTGGCTCGGAGCTCCGGGAGGGCCTTCTCTTTCCGACCTGAAGCTGGCGTGGCAAGACTCAGAAAATGAAAACGCGTTCTCGCTTTCACTTGCCCGTCTCAAACAAGCGATTGCCCTGTATCCCGGGCGGGATTTTCTGAAGTCCGATCTGGCTTGGAGCTATACCGAGATGGACATGCCGGACAATGCCGGAGGAGTGATTCTGGCACTGGGACTCGCCAAAAAGGACAGGTCCCTGGTGCGTTCGTCACTTGCCTACTTCAAGGATGCCGATCATTCCGAAGCGATAAAGGGAATATACTTCAGGCTTGCCAGTTCTGACTCGAAGGAGGAATTCCGGAAAGACCAGTTCGCGCTTTTTGAGCTTTTCGAGGCCAGCCGGCACAAAACTGGTGCATCCCATCTGATGGCGATACTGAAGAGATTTCCCGATCAATCGGCGACCGTCAGCCTTGAGCTTGCCAGAATTCTGATATGGAGAAAAAGATACGAGGATGCGACAAGGATTATCGACCGGGTGGCAACAACCTATCCTTCAAACCGGGCCGTTCTCTTTCAGGCGTCGGACTGGTTTGTTGAGGCCGATCAGGTCCCCCGGGCTCTGGTTTACGATAAAATGCTTGTTGACCTGTCTCCCCGTGACCCCGAAGGGCTGGCCCTTTGGATCAGGCACAAGAGATGGGCAGGAAAGAAACAACAGATCCTGGTTTACTATCAGCGGCTCCTTCGCCTGCAGCCTGGAAACAGTCAGGCGCTCCTTTATCTCGGGGACTACGCATACAGCCATGGACAGTTTAGGCAGGCTATCGGGTACTATCGGAAGGCGGTCAAGTCTGGTGTGATCGACTACCAGATTTTCTATCACCTCGGACAGTCCTTCCGGCAAGTCAACGATGAGCGCAGAGCTCGGAAGATGTTCGGTCTGGCAAGGCAGATGCTGGATCGGGAATGGAAATTCAGGAAGATTGACAGGAAACAGGATTCCGGGATTTTTCGAAAGGCCTCCTGGGTCCTTGTGTCAGCCGTCGATCCGGTTTCTCCTCCGGATTCGAATGGAAGCAGGAGAGAGAGACTTCTTTACTCCATAAAGATCCTGAGCGCGATGGGTCATCAGAGAGAGGCCTACAGGAAAACACTACAGTTTCTGCAGGAGTTTCCCGGGGATCGAGCCGGTCTTTTTCTGGCGGCCAGTCTTCTCCGTAAACAGGGAAAGCCAGCTCAGAGTCTCAGGTTTGTCAACTCATGGCTGAGACTGCATCCTCAGGACAAGAATTTCCTCGTCTTCAAGGCCGAAACTCTTGAGGATATTGGGCGACTTCATGCGGCTCAAGCCTTGCTCTGGGACTTGCATCGCCGTTACCCGAAGGACAAGGTCATCTGGAATGATTTGATTGACTCTTACCGGAGATCGGGGCGTCTTCAGGGCACCTCTTCTTTTGATTCACACATTTTTTCCCAGGGGGAAACGACAGCCCCTCGGGTTTCCTCCGGACTGCTGACCCTCTTCGACATGAACCAATGGAGCCTTAGGAATCAGGATTTCGGAATCTTCTATCCGGGAGGGGCGGCCTATATCTTCGACACAAAGATTGAGACTCCCCTATACAACAATGTCAATTATTTTGCCGGGAGAACGGAGTATTTGGGGGTGGGTGAGACGACCGGTTGGGGGAACAACGATTTTACCTATGCGGGGCTGCGCTGGACTCCGGCTCCGGGATGGCAGGTGGTGGGGGAGGCCGGTGATACCCGACTGACAAATTCTCCTGGTCTTTACATGCACTTGAGCGGGAATGTTTCCCGTATTTCGATCGATGTTCAGGGGTTTGACAACATGATCTGGGGGGATTTCGGAGAATCGATCGTTCGAAACGGCCTCCAGAGCGGGTATATGGCACAAGCGACATGGACTGTTTTTTCTCGCCTGTCCCTGGTCGCCGAAAGCTGGCTGTTTGACTACACTCTGGAAAATGGCACACTTCCATTTGGAACACTGCATAACACGATGGGGATGGCGGACTTTGTTCTAAACGAGTTACCCCGGCTCGATATCGTCGGAGGGTACGAAGACTGGAGTCTGATGAGCCCTTCACAGGCAGTCGCATCCCTGGTTCCGATTCTGGAAAGGCAGCAGTTTTTCTTTTCGGCCCTGGTCTATCAGTACCAGACAAGGAACCGGATGAGGTTCAATGCCCAAGTGGGAGGATACGAGGATGTCTATTCTCACAAGCCTTCCTACGAAGGGGGGGCCGGAGTTTCCTACCGTTTCTCGGAGCATGTCGAGGGTTTTGCAAGCGGGGACTATTTCAATCAGTCGGTTCTCTACAACGGGTCATCTCAGGAAGTGGTATGGGGGTTCAACTTATGGTTCTAAAGCTGACAAAGGTCCGTTCAAAGGTTCGGTGTTTTTTGCTTGTCTTGAGCCTGGGGGTGGTTTTTTCCGCATGTTCTACAGGGTCGGAAATTCGCTCCGGACTCCTTCCCGGGTCGGGAGCCCCCCTATCGGTGCTTGTTCTCCCATTTTCGAACCTGACGACGACACCGGATGCGGGAAAAGCCGTCACAACCACCCTGACATCGGAGCTTCTGAGAAGACAGGACCTGAGAGTCGTGCCTGCCTCATCGATGCCTGTTCCCATACCCGAAGGGGTGTCGGCGATCAATATTCCGGCAAGCCTGAGGGATCGCCTGAAATCGATGGGGATCGATTCTCTTCTGTCGGGTTCGGTCATGGAATATGCCTATCGCTCCGAACTGGAGAGTGAGCCGGTAGTCGGCATCAACTGGGTCATGACCGATCTGCGGACTGGACAGGTTCTTTGGTCGGTTGCCCTGTCAGGGGTTGGCTCCTGCTTTTTTGGTTGCAGTCAGACACTGACATCCCTGTCTGGAAAATTGATCCACAACGAGGTTGACCGATTTGTCGCACGATAGATTCGTATTTTTGTTTGTTGCGATCTTCGTCCTCCTTCTTTCTTCCTGCAGGGGCCCGATTGTTTCGCCATTTTCATCCGGACCTCCTCCGGGACCCCGGAGTTACGCGATCTACTACGGGGAAAAATCTCCGGCTCCCGCTCTTTCGGGGGTTGACTGGGCAATTGTTCAGGACAACTATCCCCCCGGGAAGAATGGGCGGACACGCTACTTCGCCTATATCTCGATGGGGGAGATTGATCCGGGAACCCGTATTGCGAAGGATGTCTCCCGGAGTCCGGGGGGGCTCGAAAGTGTCACGCTGGGAAAGAATCTTTTCTGGAATTCCCGGATCGCTGACATCCGGAAAAAATCCTTTCGTCAGGCTCTATTGATGCAGATCAAACGGGACACGAAAAGGGGGTTTGGAGGCATTTTTCTTGATACTCTCGACTCTCCCCTTGAATACGGGAGAACCCATCCACGACAGGCGGCAGGGATACGCCGGGCAATGAAGAGCTTTATTGAAACCGTGCATGCCTCCTATCCGACCCTGCACATCGTTGTCAACCGGGGATTTGGCCTCCTCCCGGAACTGGCGCCCTTCGTTTCCGGTGTGCTTTATGAGGATTTCTGTTCACGGTACGACGAGGTGGGCAAACATTATGTCATGGTTCCGGCAGGGGAGAGAGAGAAATTTCTGAGGGATATTTCCCGAGCCAGAACTCATAATCCCGCTCTTGTCGTCTTGGCTCTTGATTATGACGATCCGCGAAGACCCGATCTTTCATATCCATGTGCGCGACTGGCCAGGAAGGAGAAGTTTCTGCATTACGTGTCAGACTGGACACTGACCCGGAGTGTTCCCGGTCCGCCGGTGGGATGGACAGGGGAGTGAACATATTGAGGGGACGCAGGCATCCATGGTGGCTTCCCCAGCTTGAAGCCCTGGGGGGCTTTCTTGTCCTGACATGGTTTTTTCTCTACTTCTACGGAAAGTCTTCGCTCCTCTATCCCCGGTTTCATCCCTTCCTGGTAATCGTGCTCCTGCTTGCAGGTCGCTATGGATTTGTTGCCGGGCTTTCTTCTGCCCTTATGGGAACTTTTGACTACTATCTGATTCTTCTTTGGCAGAATCATTGGGATACGCTGATGCCGGAGGAGTTCTCCTTCCTTTGGCCATCGGCCTTCCTTTTTTCCGGCATGGTGGTCGGTGAACTGAGAGACGGTGAAGCGCGTCGATCCCTGGATATTGAAGAGAAGTATCACAAGGAGAGAGATGTCGCCCAAACTGCGACACTGCAGCTCGAAATTCTTCTCAAGGCGAAAAAGGAACTCGAGAAGAGGATCTTCCTTGAACCCAACGTCGTCAGCGATCTCTTCGATGTGTTCCGGACTCTGGAAAAAGATCAGATCGACAGCATTCCTTCAACGTTGCTCTCTCTTTGTACCTCCTTCGCCGGTGCAGATTCGGTTGCTCTTTACCGTCGGGAGCGGAAAGGATTTGTTGTCGAAGCGTCTTCCGGGAATCTTGACGTTCCCGGTGAGGTCCCCCTCAACTACCTGCCCTTCGCCAGGAGTTACGAGCTGGGGGAAGCGATCACATTGCGCAGCCATGGAATTCTCCAGGAATTTTTGTTAGACGGGAGAAAAAGACTGGCTCCCGTCGGGGTGTATCCGATCCATGTTCGCGAAGATCGGGTCAGATTTTTGCTCGTGATCTGGCATGTCCCGTTTGAGAAGCTGGCTCCGGATTTTTTCCATATGCTCAGAATGATAGCCGACCGGGCCAGCTCCCGCCTTCAATTCCTTGAGACCCACAACAGAACCCGGGAAAGTGTCTCGATCGAGGAATCCACTGGATTCCTGAGGCCCGTTTTCTTCGCGCGACGATCGGCAGAAGAGCTGAATAAGGCGTTTCGCTACAAATCGCCTGTTTCACTTCTTGAAATTACGTTCAGGTCTGGCGGAGGGATGGTTATTGACAGCCGACCCATGCTCTCGGGAGCCCGGGAGATTCTGAAACCTCTCCTGAGGAGTGAGGATCTGGTAGGCCTTTTGGGGGATCATAGCGGAGCCTGTGTCTGTCTCCCCTATACCTCCGAAGAGGGAGCCGGCATAGTGGAAAAAAAATTTAAACAATTCTGGGACCAGACAGGGCCCTCCCTTCCCATGCTTTCCGGCATTCACCCCGATATCAGACATTTTTTCTTCACTCCCATTGAAGGAGAGGAGGAGAGAAATATCGGTCTCTACCGGTCGATGATAAAAAAACTGGATTCGGTCTTTCGACAGGATCCTGTGACCGGGGTCTTCAGTGGAAAAGGCTTTTATGAGGAATTTCTAAAAGAGTGCGCTCTGGATGGGGGGAGAGAGAAGCGGATCACACTTGTTCGCCTTCATGTTACGGAACCCGACTGGGAAGAATTGCTGACCCTTGGAAACTTTCTTCGGCAGAAAAAGAATATCCGGGGGAAATTTCTTTTGCAGGAAACGGCGATTGTCGGGGTTCCTCTGGATGGAACCTCCCTGTGGATCCTTGTGGCGGACAATGTAGCGGAGGATCTGGATAGCATTTCGACGGCCATTGCCGACGCATGGAATGAGCTCGATATCCCAAGACTCAAGAAGGGGGACTTTTCCATCATGAGCCGGGTGGTCCATCCGGAAACGGCTTGGCTGGATTCCGGGGATCCGCTTGCGACCGCATTGGGGGATCTGTCTTCGGCCGAGTCGGTTCGGTCTTCGTGAAACGGGATTTGTCCGGAATTTCCGAAATCTGGCGCCCGAGAGTTCCTTGAAGGAACAGGCATGAATGCTTCAATCAATCTTGAGGAATGAGGAGGAGAGAAATACGATGATCGCTCCGTTGTTCTCCAGAGGCATCGTATTTCGGCGAGTCTTTCTTGGATTTTTTATTCTCGTGGGAACAACTGGCGCCTTCGCCATTTGTGCAGGCCTTTTTTGCGGTTGTCTCAGTCATTCGATACTCCCGGAGGCTCTGCTTATCGATGCACTTCTGTGGGTTCCCGGGTTTTTTTTCCTCGATTCACCTGTCCGGTGGGCTTATCTTCTCATTCCTGTGGCGTTGCCCCTGGCAGGGCCCATTCTGTCCGTTCTGGGTATTATGGCCTATCTTCTCGCACGCCGAAAGAATTCACGGGGGAAGAATCCGAATTTCAACATGCTTTATCATCCGGTTGACAAGGCAAAGCGTCTCACGTCCTTCTCTCTTGAAGAGATTCTGGCTCAGGACCGGAAGATTGTTCCTGCAGGAGACATTCTGAGATGGGGGGATGTGTCGTTGAAACAGGCGGTGATTGACCGCCTTTCCTCCGAAGGAGCCTCTCCGAGAGCCATCCGGGTCCTGAAGGGTGCCCGGAACGATCCGGATGAGGAGGTGCGGCTCTTTGCGACAACCATTCTGACGCGTCTAGAAAAGATCTACCAGGAAAAAATCAAGCTTCTTCTTGCAACACCTGATCCGATCAGGCCCTGGGCAGAGTTGGGGAAGGTTAATTTTGAATACGCCGTTTCCGGACTTGTCGGTCAGACGCTTGCCCGAGTTCATGTCGCTGAAGGTCTTCGGGCTTACCGCAAGGCTCTTCAGGCAGAGGAATCTCTGACAGACGGCGAGTTGCTGTCAGTGGGATGCCATGCCATCGCTCAAGGGTCTGCAGACATAGAACAGGATGTATTGGGAAGGGTAGTGAGGATGGGAAAAGCGAAGGAGCGCAAGCAGCTTGAATGGATGAAGCTCTATGAAAACGGCGAGTTCGAAGAGTTGCAACAGGACATGAGAAAGAACAGGGGGCTGTTTTGGCATGATGCGCTCGCAGAAAATATGAAAATATGGATTTCTGAAAACCGGGAGGCGGGGGGATAATGACACGGGAGAACCCAGGGACATTGCCGGATGTTTGCCTGATTCTCGAGGGAACCTATCCTTATGTGACGGGGGGGGTCTCTTCCTGGACCCACCAGTTGATTACAAGTCTTCCCGAATTTTCCTTCCATCTACATTGCCTGATCGCAGAAAAAGAGCCGGGCCCCTGGCTTTTCCCCCGTCCCGGGAATGTCGTCGGAGTAACCAACGTGACGATGGGGCACCTGTCTGAAGCGATTGAAACGGAGAAGATGCTTGATAGAAAAGAAGAGGAAGAGCTTCTCGGAGTCATCGAACTCTTTCATCGGTCGCTTGTCGGAGGCGCGCCCGACTCTTTTGAGGAACTTTTTCAGGCATTTTGCCGGATCGGGTTTTCCTCGGCTCTTTTTGATACCCTCTCCTCGGGGAAAAAGGCCTGGGACCTGATCCAGAGGTTCTACGGGGAACAGTTTTCCGAGGAATCCTTCATCGATTTTTTCTGGATGTGGAAGACGACTCATGTCCCCCTTTTTGCCCTTCTTGCGGCGCCCATCCCTGATGCCCGACTTTATCATTCTCTGGCTTCCGGTTATGCGGGCATGATGGGTGTTATGGGGAAACTGGCTTATAAACGACCCCTTGTCCTGACCGAGCATGGGCTCTATACACGGGAGCGGAAAATCGAGATTGCCTTGGCCCAGTGGATTGGAGGGGGGAACGCCCGGGAAGGTGTGACAATCCGGCCCATCCAGGACACAATCAAGGGTTTCTGGATCCGAATTTTTGAGCAGCTGGGGCGTATTGTCTACTATTACTCCGATTCCATCATCACACTCTTCGAAGGAAACCGGAGAATCCAGATCCGGGATGGGGCTCCACCGGACCGCACTCGCGTCATACCGAACGGGATCCGTATCCGGACCCACTCCCTTTCCCCTCAGGAGAGGACCCGTACGGTCAATCCTCTGACCGTCGCCCTCATTGGCCGGGTCGTTCCGATCAAGGATATCAAAACTTTCATCCAGTCCTGCCGTATCGTCCGCGATCAGTTTCCGGAGGTTCGGTTCTGGGTGATTGGGCCCACTGCCCAGGATCCGGAATATATGGAAGAATGCCAGTCTCTGGTTAAAATACTGAACCTTGAAAAGGATCTTGCTTTTACCGGGTCTGTCAGTGTGGAGGACTTTCTTCCGGAAATCGACCTTCTTGTTCTGACCTCCCTTTCAGAAGCACAGCCGCTGGTGGTCATGGAGGCGGCAGTATTCGGGATCCCTTCGGTCACAACCCGGGTCGGGGCGTGCGAGGAACTGCTAAATGGCCGGTCGCGGGAAGATCAGGCCTTGGGCCCGGGTGGAATAGTGACGTCGGTGGGCAATCCCGATGAGAGTGCCTTGGCAATCCTGAAGCTTCTGAAGGACGATGATCTGAGAAGAAAAATGGGCCGCTCCGCCCATCTTCGCATGGAGCGCTTTTACAGGGAAGAGCTTCTGTTCGATGCGTATCGGGAGATTTACCGGAAGAGTGTTTCCTGATGGCCGGGATCGGGTTTGCCCTCCGCAAGCTCGCGGACCGGGAAGACCTTTCCTCGATTGTTTCAGGATTTGTTCTTTCTGCCATCGTCGCCGCCGGCCCGTGGATCCTGACGACGGTGGGTCTGCTGGTTGTCAGCTATTCCAGTATGGGATTTTTTGCCCGTGTTCGGGACTATCTGCTTTTTCGATCTCTTGTCACCTTTTCATTTGCGATTACGCTGATCCTTGTCTCTCTGATCCAGCTTCCGACAACCCGGTTTGTGGCCGACCGTTTTTTCGAAATGAAGCTTTCTGACAACCGCTCCATCTATCTGACATCGGTGGGACTGGTGCTCCTGTTCGGCGTGCCTCTGGCCGCCCTTTTTTCCTTTTCCCTTCACTTGCCCTTCTTGATCTTGGTCGCCTACTTCGACCTCCTGATCGTCCTCATGCTACTCTGGGTCACGACGGCTCTGGTGTCGACGCTGCACGACTACGGTTCGGTAGGGATTTCCTTTTTTTCCGGCGCCTCGGTCAGCGTCGCGGGAACGCTTTTCGGAGCCCGATATGGGGGAGTGGAGGGGGCTCTGTTCGGCTATCTTCTGGGGCAGGGGGTAATTGTCGCCCTTCTCGCCGTCAGGATCATTGTCGAGTTTCCCGGGAAATTTTTCTGGAACAGGGCCTTTGTCCGTTTTATAAAATACCGGAAACGGCTGATCCTTCTCGGCTTTGTCATGACCCTGGGTATCTGGGTCGATAAAATCCTGTTTTGGTACGGCCCCTCATCGGAGAAGGTGGTTGGCTATATCCGGATCAACCATCTCTATGACATTGCCATGTTCTTTGCGCTCCTGACGGTGATTCCGACGCTGGCCCTTTTCGTTTTTTATTTCGAAACAGGTTTTTATGAAAGATATCGGACGGTCTTCGATCTTCTCGAAGAAAAAAAACCTCTTTCGGAAGTTCTTGAGGCCAAGGAACGGATGGTCCGCTTCATCAGGCAGGGGCTTGGATACATCTTGAAGATCCAGGGCGCGGTCACTTTTGTGGTGGTTCTGAATGGGCATGCCATTCTTTCTCTTTTTCATGCCGATCTTCTCTCCCTTCCGATTTTCAGGATGGGGGTCCTTGGAGGATTCTGCCAGGTGATTCTGATGATGGAGTTCACCCTCCTCCTCTACTTCAACCAGCAAAAGATGGTGTCGCGGCTGGCTTGGGTACTATTTGTCCTTAACGGGGGACTGACCCTTCTGGGGATGGCGATCAGTCCCAGGCTGGAAGGGTTTGGCTATCTCGCGGCTTGCCTGGTTTCTGCGATATACGGCTTTTCCCTTCTTGACAGGGGTGTCTACGATTTTGAATTTACTATCTTCATGCCTCCTCCGGATTGCGTCCCGGAGGAAGGGGGAGAGGACGAGAAAGATTCACCGAGCTCGGATGTTCCTGAGAGGATCGGGTCGATTGCCTGATAGGGGTCAGTTCAAGAATCGCCCCCCCGGGGGATTCTCTTCGCGTCCGGGTCGAACATTTCTTCGGAGGGACCGCAGGTGTGGCGAGAGGGCATGATCGGAGTCCGGTTTTTTATCCTTTTCGGCGCAATCAGCGTTTTTCTTCTGATGGGAAGGGGAGGGTGGACAGCTCCACCCTCCAGTTTCCAGGTGAGAAATCCCGACGGAGCACATTGGCGTCCTTTTTCTCGGAATGTTCTGGTGATCTATTTCGGAACACGAAAAGAAACCGATGATAAAAACAACTTCAGGGCATATTGGGACTTTCCCCTGAATTACCTGGGGCTCAAGGCCCGTTATCACAACCTGCGCCTGGGGCTTCCCGATCCCCGGTCTCTGGGAGGTTATCGGGCGGTTTTTTTGCAGATAGACAACAACCCCATTCCCCACGCACGTTCCCTCTGGATTTTCCTGGATTCTCTCCTTGACCAGCATGTCAAGGTTGTTTTCCTGTCCTCCTTTCCGGAGAGCCGGAGGCTGTCAGAGGACGACAAGACTTCCCGAATACGCAATCGTGTCCTGGCACGGATAGGTCTTCTCAGGATCGGAGTCTGGGACGTCAATTCCTTTGATCTGTCTTACGGACATCGCGACCGGTCAATGGAGGGATTCGAATATTCCCTGCCGTCCGCTCCTCCGGAATTTCGCCCTCTTGTCAACCACTCGTCCGGGAATCATGTATTTCTTGGTGTCAAAAGCAAGATTTTCAGGAATCGCGGGCTCGAAAGCGTCTATGCCCTTTCGGGGCCCTGGGGGGGGCTGGTCTTTGACCCCTTCATGATCCGGTGGCCTTCCCTCGATTCGAGCCACACCTTGTGGTACGTGAATCCGTTCCGGTTCCTTGAAAGGGTTCTGGACATTCGTGATACCCCCAGAATGGATCTGACCACCCTGAACGGAAGGAGAATTTTTTACAGCCAGGTGGATGGGGATGCCTTTGAAACATTGTCTCGCTATAAGAGAAGACGGATGTCCGCCGAGGTTCTCTATCGGGAAGTTTTCAGCAGGATCGATCTTCCTTTTACCGTTTCGGTCATTACGAGTCAGATCGATCCTGATTTTCAGGGGTCGGCGAACCGGGTTTACTGGGCAAGAAAGATCCTCTCCCTTCCCAACGTTGAAGCGGGATCCCATACCTTCAGCCATCCTTTCTACTGGAATCCGAGTAAAAAAAGAAAGGATGAGGGGCCGGTCCATATCGATATTCCTCATTATATCTTCGATTTGAAGGCCGAACTCAATGGATCCATAGACTGGATCAACCGGACACTCCTTCCTCCGGGAAAAAAAGTGAAGGTCATGCAATGGAGCGGGAATACCCGGCCGGGTGCCGATGCTCTCGCGCAGCTCTCCACGACCTCTGTCCTGAATATCAATGGTTCAGACAGCCGGTTCGACAGCAATGCCCCCTCCTACACCTTCGTTTTTCCCTATTTCAGGCGTGTTGGCCCCTATACTCAGTATTACAACAGCGATGTGAACGACTATATTCTGACCAACCACTGGACCGGGCCCTACTTCGGGTATCTGAATGTGCTCGAGACCTTTCGTCGCACTGACCGTCCAAGAAGGGTGGATCCGATCAATGTCTACTTCCACTTTTATGCCGGAGAGAGGGAATCCTCCCTCAATGCCTTGTTGCAAGTGATCGGCTGGGTGCGTCGCCAGCCGATCGCCCCCCTGTACTCCTCCGAGTTTGTTCGGGTAGAGCAGGGATTTATCGAGGCCCGTATCGAGGAAGAAAAGAACTGGAAGGGGGTCTTCTGGAAAATCGATGATTATGGCAGGGATCTGACTGTCCGCTTCGATCATGCAGGGTCTCTCTATCCTGATTTTTCTCAATCCCGTGGCGTCATCGGATACCGCCACCGCGGAAATCACCTTTATCTGTACCTTTCCCCCGATGACCCGCGGGCTATCGTGCATCTTTCCGTGAAGAAACCTGTTCTTCCCTACCTTTCCCGTTCCACAGGAAGGATACACGTGCGGAATCTTTCCTCCCCGCTGGGTTTCGAATTCGAGTATGATGGGTGGGAGCCCCAAGACCAGGTGGTCTGGGCGGACCTTTCCCCGGAGCATCCTTATACTGTCACCTCTAGGACGGATGGGGGAAGCGGAAAAGAGGCCCCGCGGACCTTTGTGGCCGATGCGGATGGCCATCTGGCCATTTCCGGGCTCCGGAAAGGGGAAATATATCGACTGTCCCCGTAATGGAAGATTGGATCCTTGAACGGGATTTTTACCTGAAAGGACAAATGATGAGGCGAACGGGAAAGGTTCGGAGTCGGGTTGTATCTGGCATTTGCGGACTGTCGGGAGTAATGATGATTGGAGCCTGTTCCTATTTCAATCCTCCACCTTTTTCAAAAAATGAGATTCAGTGGGCCGATCGGGCAATCCTCTTCCGGGACGTTTCCCATCATATGAGGTCCATGGAAGGGCAACGGGTAATTCTTGGCGGCAAGATTCTGTCTGTCAAGACAGCGGATGTTCGATCTCTTGTTTTTGTCCGGGAATATCCCCTCAATCAGGACTTTCGCCCGGATACAGACAAGCCATCGATGGGAGATTTCGCCATTTCCACCGATCAGCCTCTCCCCCCCGACCGTTTCCGTCCAGGTCATACCGTTGAGGTGATCGGAGAGATTCGGGCCCCGATCCGTGTGGAGATCGGGCGGAATAGCGTCAGGACGATCCCCCTGGTCAGTGCGCGGCATATTCATGGCGAGGCTCCTCCCCCTCCTCCTGATCCTATGATGATGGACCCCGGTAT
>JAYWMN010000100.1:0-4470 GCA_035873205.1 Nitrospirota bacterium | reverse complement strand
CGTCTCTCCCGGATTTTTCCTTCCCATTCTGGGAGACAGCGAACTCGACCGGCTCTTCCGGATGGGACTGGACGAATCCCTGTCCTGGATGCCGCGATGGGAAGAGGCGGGCCTGTCCATCGGCGTCTCCCTGAATCTTCCTCCCGGAACACTAAGAGACCCCGATTGTCCCAAATGGGTGGAAGAAGCCCTGACTCGGCACAGGATCGATCCAGGCCGGCTGACCCTCGAACTGTTGGAGAACAGGGAGATCGAACACCATAGCCAGGATCAGGCGATCAACCGCCTTCTTGACATCGGGGTCAAGCTGGCCATGGACGACCTTGGCTCCGGATACAGCAGTCTCCAGCGTCTTTCCACGATGCCCTTCGACAACATCAAGGTGGATCAGGGTCTGCTGAAAAGGATCCGGATCGCTCCCCTTCAAACCCTCAGCATGATCGGGACGATCGTTCGAATGGGCCATGATTTCGAACTCGATGTCGTTGTGGAAGGGCTGGAAGATGTCGGAATGATCGAGGCGGCCACCATTCTTGGATCCCCCTTCGGGCAAGGATTCGCTCTCGCCCGCCCCATGCCGGCCGAAGAGATTGTTGAATGGAGCCGGTCTTTTGTCCTGCCCAACAAAAGCGGAGCTATCCGGACTTATCTCGGAGCCCTGGCCTTTCACTGGAGCGTGATGCACAGCAGCAAGCCTGCAGACGCCTGTCCATCCTTTCATGAATGCCCATTGACACACTTCATTGAAGAAAAGGGCTTGGGAAAAACGGAAGGAGCGATCTGGCACGCTCTCCTTCACGAGAAGGGCAAGGACTTCGAATCCATCAGCCGCAAGTTGACAAACTGGCTTGTCGAAAAGCTCCACGAAGAAAATATGTAAAATTTTTGGCCATGTTACCGAACCCTGTTCCAACCACCAGATCAAGGGCAGACCTGATTCAGGAGGGGAGTCCTGTCAAGATTGACAAGACGAACTGCAAAACAGGGAAGGCAATTATGACCGAACCGGATCAATTCAGAACCGGAGATCAACGGGCAGGCCCAACGAGTGGTTGAAAACCCTGCACCCAGACGATGTTATCCAAATCGCCCCACAAACGCTGAAACGCTTGAACAATGGAGATCGAATGACAATCCATACCAAAGATCGCCCCCAAGGCATTGGAAGACCGATCAACTTCCGCCCGGAAACGGAATAATACACGGCTCGAAGGGCTATCCTTTCCTCCAGATCACGAGCTCGCAACATGAAATGGAAACATCTCCAATTTTTTTGAATCGCCCCCTTCCGGTAAACCGTCACTCCCGCCTGTTGGCAATTGGGCTGTTTTCGTCGTCCTTCCCTCTCTCCCGGACAAGTTCCGTCCCGGCCCGCTCCTGAATGTCCGGAAAAGCAACCTATCAGGGTTTCATGATAGAATGACGGGATTAGGATGTTGTCCGGACATAACAGATTCAGGAGATAATAAAAATTTCCGCATTGACCGAAACAGCAACAAAGGGGCACGATCACAAGATCCAGTCGGTGCCCCCCTCCTTCCCCGGACTCGTCCTCTCAAATATGGCATCGGCGGTTCTCTACGCCCTGCTCGCCTGGATCGTTCCCTATCTTTCACCGCACCACATGGCTCCGGTCTGGCCTCCCGCCGGACTGACGGCAGCCGCGGCCCTGATATCGGGGGGGAGACTTTTTCCCGGCATTTTTCTGGGCTCCCTGTTCGCCAATTTCGGGATCGTCCATTTCAGCCTTTCAACCTCCCTCATGATTTCCGCCGGGAACACTTTCGCCCCCCTCGTCTCCTTCTTCCTTTTCCGACGGTTATCCGGGACCGCCAATCCATTCCACTCCATAAACGGGGTCCTGCGGTTCATTTTTCTGATGGGCTTTCTGAATGGAACCCTTTCGGCCTTTTTCGGAGGAGCGGCCAATATCCTCTTCGAAGGAAAGCCGCTTTCAACCCTGGGCTACCCGTCGATCGGATGGGCCATTGCCGACACAACCAGCACCATCATGCTGTCCCCAGCCCTCTATCTCTGGACGTCGAGATGCCCTGAACCCGAATCTCCCGGACGGTTCAGGGAGATTCTTCCCGCCCTTTTCGTCATTATTGCCGGAACACTGGGGGTCTTCCTGTTTCCCTCCGATGCCGAAGCGATCCGCTTCGGCATCGTGGGGCTCCTCTTCATTCCTTTTGCATGGGTGACAACCAGCCATAGCTCCCGGGACAATGCCACACTTCTTGTTCCGGTCTTTCTGATCTCGATCCTTGCAACCGCAAGCGGATACGGCCCCTTCGCCATGATGGGACTTTCCCACTCCCTGTCGGGACTCGAAATCCTCGAGATCGGCATGGGAACCTCCATCCTTCTCGCCGGAGCCCTCAACTACCAGCGACGCCTTTCGGAAAAACGGCTAGGCGAGATCAACCAGAATCTTGAAGACCTTGTCTTCCAAAGGACACGGGATCTCAGCGAAAAAGTTCGGCTTCTCCAGCTGTTCTTCGATGCCATGCCGCACCCTGTCGTCCTGCTTGACGGAAATGGAACCACTCTCCGGACAAACCGTTCCTTCGACGATGTCTGGAAGGGCGAGGTCCTGACCGGAAAAAGCGCGACCGGAATTTTTGGAACCGGCATTTTGCGCCCAATCGCCATCGAAGGGAACCCGGAAAGGGGGACCATCACGACCTCGGAAGAACGACTGCCAACCCCCGGAGGAGACCGACCCTTTCTCGTCAACCGGACGGCTCTGGGTGGTCCGGAGAATCCGGATGCTCCGGGGGAAATCCTGCTAAGCCTCCAGGACATCGGCCACCAGAAACATCTGGAGGATCGACTGCGCTCACGAGAGAGAGATCTCAGAATCATTCTCGACTCCATACCGGTCCCGGCCCTTATCGCCAATCTCTCCGGAACGAAAATCCTCTACCTCAACCGGGAAGGTCTGGCGCTTTTCGGTTCCATCGATCCCTCCTCCTCCGGCAAGACTGCCCGGATGTCTCACCCTGAACCGGTTCCTCCGTTCATCTCTGACCTCTGTCTCTCCGGCCCCTTCAAAGACCGTGAGATAGAGCTTGTCTCCCCGTCCGGAGAGAGCCTCTTCCTCGTGTCTTCCTCCGTCGAGGCCGATTACGAGGGAGAAGAGGCCTACCTTCTGAGCTTCAGGGACATGACCGACCGCAAAAAGAGGGAGGAGGCCCTGGAAACACTCGCCCACACCGATTCTCTTACCGGGGTCGGGAACAGGAGGCATTTCCTTGAAAAAGCCGAACAGGCCCTTCTCGTTCTCCGGTCCCGATCGGAAACTCTGGCCCTTTTCATGATAGACGTGGACCACTTCAAGAAGGTCAATGACCTTTTCGGACACCAGGCGGGCGACCTCCTTCTCAGGATGATTTCCTCCGCCCTTTCGGAAGAACTCGCCCGATCGGCTCCCGGAAGTTCGATCGCCAGAATCGGAGGAGAGGAATTTGCGGGCATTCTGATGGACCGGACGGCCGGAGAGGCGACCGAGATAGCCGAACGACTTCGGCGGTCTGTCTCCTCCCTAGTCTTTCCTGTCAATAATGGAACCATTTGCCCGACCATCAGCGTCGGAATCTCCTTCCTCTCCGGAGGACATCCGGAGATCCCCTCCCTCTCCGATCTTCTGAGACAGTCCGACATAGCCTTGTACCGGGCCAAGGATCAGGGAAGAAACCGGGTCGTCCTGTTTCAGGACTCTCGGAACTGAGATCGCTGGTTTCTTTGGAATCTCGGAAAATTCATTGACTTTTTAAAAAACCCTCTGGTAGAATGTGATCCGGACGAAATGTCCACTTACTCAGTTTATTGGGAGCCCCGGTTAGGGGCTCTTTCAATTTCTCCGATCATGATTTGACCTTCTCCCACAATCCCCTCCGCAGCGCTTGAAAAAATGTTGGTATAATTCCTCAGGGTACGATGTGGTTCTATTTCTGGCCCATGAACAATCCACAATTTGGGAGAACAAACACCGGAGGAACGAGAGTCAATGGATACATTGAAAACGGTGATATTTATCGACGGGCAAAACTTCAAGAAGGACCTGCAGAAATTCCGGTTCAAGGCGACGGGCCACGATCTCCCTGAGTATCGACTGGATGAAAAACATTTTCTCTGGGAGGATTTTTTCCGGGAAGCCACCGAAAAGTTTTCTGCCCAGACGCATATCCCCCATCGGCTGATCCGTGTTTACTGGTACAACACTCAGGCAACCACCGCCTTCCATCGACACGACCGGGCGATCAGGGAGATTCTGGAACAGTACCGGGACGACTTTCCCGACCTCTCGGCCTCCCAGATCGAAGTTCTGGCCCAGCGCTGGCATCAGCATCAGCGGGAACTCCTGGCCCGGGCCAAGGAGGAGGTGTTCGACGACATCCAGAAACGGACCTCCTTTCTCGAATTCAAGTATGTCGGCCAGCTGGTTCTGAGGCCTTACAAGGTCAA
>JAYWMN010000094.1:0-20080 GCA_035873205.1 Nitrospirota bacterium | reverse complement strand
CTTCAGAAGCTGGACTTTACCTCGATGGATGCGCGAAATATTTTAAGTCGCTTGGGCTTCGAATTTAAGAGCCCCCACTCCCAAGCGGAACAAAATAAGACTTCGAGAACGCAAAACTCGAAACGATACGAGCTGATCGGCTACAATGTCTTAAAATTAGCCAATGACGATAAAGACTTCAAGAAAGATCTGAAGGCCCGCTTGAAAAATATTCGACTGACGCCCCATGACACCATATTGTTTGAGCTTCCCCCAGGAGCCACCTTGGATGATTTAATTCGACCATGAAGTCAAATGGTTGCAGGGCTAACTCCATGGTTAACATCTCAAAGAGGATGATTGGGGTCGGTGCGTGAAGCAAAAGGGGAAATTAATAAGGAATCTGGGGGTTATAAATTTAGGAGGGCGGATCCTTGGGTGAGATTGTATTTCCAACTTTTGACCAATTGATGAATCCCCTCCTTCAGGCGTTGAGGATGCTCGGAGGTTCAGGTTCTATCGAGGAGATCTATGCCAAAACCGTTGAAATAACAAAGTTATCGGAAGAGATTCTCTCTCAACTTCACGATCCCGACAGGAGCAGTATGACGGAAGTCGGGTATCGCCTCGCCTGGGCAAGAACATATCTTCGGAAGTATGGATTGCTGGAAAACTCGAGCCGAGGAGTTTGGGCCCTCACAGAAAAAGCCAAGGGATTGGAAACCGTGGACCCATCAGAGGTCCTCCGATTTGTTCGAGCAATCGACAAGCATGAAAGGCCGAAGAAGGGCCCGTCGGACGAAACTGCTCGGGAACTTTCCGAAGAGGAGGGCTGGAAGGATAAACTTTCCGATATTTTGACGACAAAGCTTTCCTCGAGTGCTTTTGAACGTCTGGTGCAACGCATTCTTCGGGAATCGGGCTTTGTTCAGGTTGAAGTGACAGGTCGTACGGGGGATGGTGGAATTGATGGAAAAGGCATCGCCCGCATTCACGGATTCATGAGTTTTCATGTTCTCTTTCAATGCAAGCGATACAAGGGGTCGGTTTCCGCCAGCGAAATTCGGGACTTTCGAGGAGCCATGGTGGGGCGGGCGGACAAAGGGTTGTTTATCACTACGGGATCCTTTACTCCGGCGGCAGTGAAGGAAGCGACCCGTGATGGCGCTCCCCCGATCGATCTCGTTGACGGAAGTGACCTGGGGGAGAAGCTGAAAGAATTGTCCCTTGGGATCAAAACTCAGTTGGTCGAACGTATCATTGTCGATGAAGCCTGGTTTGACAATGTGTAACATCTGTCATTTAACGTCCACCCCGATCAATGCTGATCCCGGAGTGATGCGATGAACGTCTTTGAATTCAGGCAAAAAGTCGTCAATGATTACGAGCGGTTTACCCGGAGTTTTTGTCGAATCAAAGCGAAGGATATCGTAGGCTTTGCAGACAAGGCCTACTCAGATGAGCAGTTTTGGCCGGATCCTCTGATTCAACTCAATCCAAATTTCGTATCGAATTGTACGGTCGAGGATCTCGTTCACAAGGGCTCACTGCACCCTCTCTGCCAAGCCATTTTCCGGCTTGGCAAATCAGAAAAACATTCGGGGTTCTCCCTTCCTCTTTATAAGCATCAGGAAGACTCCGTTGTTCCCGCGCAATCGGGGAAAAGCTATGTGGTCGCCACAGGGACCGGTTCAGGAAAATCACTGACATATTTCATTCCCATCATCGATTCAATCCTCAGATCCAGAGCAACTCGTTCCCCAAACAAAATATCAGCCATTGTGGTCTACCCGATGAATGCCCTCTGCAACAGTCAGATGGAGGAACTGGAAAAATACCTCCTCCAAGGGTTTGAGCCTGGCAAGGAGCCGGTCACCTTCAATCGCTATACCGGGCAGGAAAAAGAAGAGGAGCGGAATAAAATTGCCGAATCTCCACCGGATATTCTCCTGACGAATTTCATGATGCTCGAATATCTTATGATCCGTCAGGAGCCAGTGGATCTGGCTATCATCAAGGCCTCCGAGGGGCTTAAGTTTCTGGTTCTCGATGAACTCCACACCTATCGGGGACGGCAGGGGGCCGATGTTGCCATGCTTGTTCGGCGGGTTCGTGAGCGATTCAATCCAAACCTCCAGATGATCGGAACCTCGGCCACAATGGCAAGCGAGGGGTCTAATCAGGAAAAAAAGCGGGTTGTGTCTGAAGTCGCCTCGCGTCTATTTGGAACCCCTGTGTCTCACGATGATGTGATTACAGAAACTCTGAAACCCCGAACGGACATGTCAAAGCCGATAGACATTGTGGCTCTCAAAACATTTATCAATAGTTCTGATCCCGGGAATTTGGGATACCAAGAGATGCTCCACTCCCCACTTGCCCGGTGGATCGAAGAGAACATGGGGCTTTCCCGGGAAAGCTCTGAGAAAGAGTGGATCCGGGCGAAACCCTTGAGTTTGAAGACGGCTTCCCAGATGTTATCGGAAATGGTCGGAGAGTCCCTCGATCTTTGTCAAAAAATTCTTAAGTCATTTCTTCTGAGATCGTTTAACGTCAAGGACGACGAGGGGAGATCTCTTTTCGCCTTCCGGGTACACCAGTTCCTCTCCGGTGCAGGCACCGTTTTCACGACGCTTGAACCCGAAGGGCAACGCCATCTGACCCTTGAAGGGCAGCAGTACGTTCCAGGGGAAGGCAGGAATCGCGCTCTTTTTTGGGTCGTTTTTTGTCGAAGCTGCGGTCAGGAATATTTTCCTGTCAAAATCATCTCATCAGGAAAGGTTATTAAAGAAGTACTCCCCCGAGAGATGGATGACAGAACGGGTGACGATGAAGACACGACCATCGGGTACTTTGTGCCGGACCCCAATCATCTCTGGGGACCAGAAAATCCGGAAGAGGCCTTTCCGAGTCAGTGGCTGGATGGTAACGGGACTGTTAAATCCGTTTTTCGCGACAAAGTTCCTCAGGGAGTTTATGTTGAACCGAAGGGCCAGATGTGCCAAACGCAATCGGAGGGAATGTTTGGATGGATTCTTCCAGGAATTTTTCGGTTCTGTCTGAACAGGAACGGATGTGATGCATCCTTTGATGGAATCACTAAAGAATACTCAAAGCTCTCGTCTCTTTCCTCCGAAGGACGCAGTTCTGCCACAAGTATCTTGGTTCTCTCCTCCCTCCGTTATATGCGGGAAGAATCGGACCTTCCCCCAGAAGCCAAAAAGATCCTCGCGTTTACTGACAATCGCCAGGATGCGGCACTTCAAGCGGGACATTTTAACGATTTGATTCAGGTGCTCCTCATTCGCGGAGGCCTTTTGGGAGCCCTTCAAATCTCTCCGACCCGGACTCTTTTAGAAGAAACCCTTCCATCAATCGTTTTTCCTGTTTTGGGACTTGATCCTTCAGATTTTATGCTTAACCCTCAAGCCATGCATCTTGCCCGACAAGAGGCCGAACGGACCATGCGGGATGTGTTGGGCTATCGGTTGATGGTGGATCTTAGGCGGGGCTGGAAAATCAACAATCCGAATCTTGAACAGCTCGAGCTTTTATCCATCGAGATTCGGTTTCTACAGGAAAGCTGTCAGGACAACGCGCTTTGGCAAGGGACTCATCCCATTCTTGAAACCCTTCCTTCGGAACGAAGGAGAGACTTTGTCAAAAAGATTCTCGACCGGATGCGACGAGAACTCTGCATCAAATCCATTCTGCTTGACCCGAATTATCAGGAGCAGATCCGTTCAAGGAGCTACCAGCACTTGAGGGAACCCTGGGGATTGTCTTCCGAGGAAAAACTCACGTCAAGTCGGTATATGAAATTAGGAACGCGAGAAGATTCAAATTACTTTTACTTCTCCGCTCGATCGCGGCTTGGACGGGAATTGCGCCGAGAATATGGAAGAGGGCTCTCTGAAGAGCAGTTCATGGGGGTCCTTGAAGGCGTCATGACAGGTCTATCCAAAGCTGGAATTGTTTTTCAGGAACACGTGGATCAAGGGGTTGCCTATCGCCTCAATGCCGGGGCTCTCGAATGGAAAATTCCTCCCGAGCCTCCAGGATCGCATAACGCTTTTTTCCGAGATCTATACCTGAACATCGCCTCTGTCCTTTCTTCGAAAAAGAGGATTTTTCATGGGATCGAAGGTCGGGAACATACGGCACAGGTGAATCGAGACGATCGGGAAGAGCGTGAAGAGAAATTCAGGAAGGGTGACCTTCCAGTCCTTTTCTGCTCCCCCACGATGGAACTTGGAGTCGACATCGCCCAACTCAATGCGGTCTATCTTCGCAATGTTCCTCCGACTCCGTCCAATTATGCCCAAAGAAGCGGACGCTCAGGACGGAGCGGTCAGCCTTCCATCGTGATCACCTACTGTTCCACGCAAAGCCCCCATGACCAGTATTTCTTTAGGAATTCGGCAAAGATGGTGGCTGGAATCGTCAACCCGCCCCTTTTAGACCTTAGCAATGAAGAACTGATTCAAAACCATCTTCATGCGGTGTGGCTCGCGGAAACGGGACAACGATTTGAACCGACCATTTTATCCAACCTTGACGGAAACCAACCGGACCTTCCCCTGCGGTCTGACCTAAAAATCTCGATGGAGAGAGAGTCTGTTTTTAGGGCGACGATAATGCGGTTTCAGTGGATCCTTGATTCCCTCGAGGAGGATCTGGCTCCAACAAAGGCTCCCTGGTTTTCTTCCGACTGGTTGGAGCGGCTAACCCGAAGGACCCTTCCCGATTTCGATCGATCGTTTGACCGCTGGCGGACTCTTTTTCGAGCGACAAAAAGTCAAATGGACCGAAGTCACGCCATCATGACGAATCCGGCGGCCACCCAGCGAGAGCGCAAGGCTGCGAACGATCGCTATAGCGAAGCCAAGAACCAGATGGACCTCCTGCGGGCAGGGAGTGATATTTTGAATTCAGACTTTTACACCTATCGATATCTAGCCAACCAGAGCTTTCTTCCAGGATACAATTTTCCCCGTCTTCCCCTTCTTGCCTATATTCCGGGAAAACGGGAAGGAACAGGTCAGAATACGTTCCTCTCCCGTCCCCGGTTCCTGGCCCTTTCGGAGTTTGGGCCAAATAGCCTTATCTATCATGAAGGATCCCATTACAGGGTCAATAAGGTCATTCTGGGATTTCGCGATGAGGGAACAAGTCCTCTTGATGCATCCCTTCCGATGATGACGGTTCGCCTCTGTCCTTCGTGCGGGTATGGCCACTTCCATGACAGGTCGACTCTGGATCACTGCTCTGCTTGTGGAACGTCCCTTTCATCGGGGCGACTCCTGACGAACCTCTACCGAATCGAAAATGTCAGTACCCGCCGTCAGGAACGCATTACTTCGGATGAGGAAGAGCGGCAACGCCAGGGGTTTGAACTGATCACGACCTACCAGTATTCTGGGTCGGGTGACCACCCTGATACCCTGGGTGAGGTCAAGGATGAGAGTGTTCTTCTTCTCTCCCTTCAGTTCAGCCATTCGGCCAGCGTGTCCCGGCTCAACCTGGGGAGACGAAAAAGAAGAGAGTTGACAGTGTGTGGATTTCTGATCGATCGACGATCCGGTCAATGGGGGAAGGAGAGCGCTCAATCTTCATCGGAAGATTCAAACAATGGGGAAGAAGCGTCATCAGAGCTCAGCCGAATCGTTCCTTATGTGGAAGACCGAAAAAATATCCTATGTGTTGTTCCCGAGGAGGGGCTTTGGAAGGATTTGGAGGAAAACGGGATCACAACCCTGATGTATGCCCTGAAACGAGGCATCGAATCGGTCTTTCAGCTTGAGGAAGTGGAGTTAGCCGCGGAGCCGCTTCCCAGCGGAAGTGATCGTCGCCAAATCCTGTTCTATGAATCGGCGGAGGGAGGCGCAGGCGTTCTCCAACGCCTAGCGACCGACCGGGAATCCTTGAGGAGGGTTGCCCGAACGGCACTCGATGTCATCCATTGCCAGGAGGATGGAGTCGATAAAGGTGACGCCCTCTCAAACGACTGCGAAGCCGGTTGTTATCAATGTCTGTTGTCTTACTATAACCAGACCGACCATTTCCTCATCGACCGAAAACATCCTGAAGTCATTGAACTCCTTGTTCGTCTCTCACGGGCCACCCTTGAAATCGGAACGAAGGGCAGATCGTTGGAAAGCCAGTGGGAGGAGTTGTGCCGAATGGCGGGGAGCCCCCTCGAAACGGCTTGGCTTGAAGCGTTGAGAGAATACGGATATCTGCTTCCAGACAAAGCCCAGGTTTATCTTGAGGAGTTCAAGACTCGTCCGGATTTCCATTATGAGAGGACCCAAGCCCTTATTTATGTCGATGGACCTCACCACGAGACTCCGGACAGGAAAATGGCAGATAATGCGCTGACACAGGTTCTTGAAAATGCGGGATTTACCGTTATTCGCTTTCCGAAAGAAAAAGAAGTCTGGGAAGTAATCTTCAAGAAATATCCGGATGTCTTTGGCTCTGGTCGCCTTTAAGCCTTCATGGTCAATTGTAAGCCGATACGCTTATCAATCACAGACGTTGGAGTTCTATTTCGAAAGGTGGTTGGAATGAATGGTACCTATGATAAAGCCATTACCATCAAAGAGACTGTCAATGCGATCGACAATAGACAGTACCTTCTGCCGGCGATCCAGCGAAAGTTCACCTGGAGCAGCGCTAAGATTTGTGCGCTTTTTGATTCCATCATGCAGGGGTATCCCATCAATACCTTCATGTTTTGGGAGGTCACGGCTCAAAACGTCAAAAATGACTATAAGTTCTACGAATTTCTCTCGCACTATTGTGAATATTTTGAGGAGAAAAATCCGGAGTTCAATGTGGCGGGGAGAGGAGATTTCAATGCCGTTATCGATGGTCAACAACGGCTGACCTCCTTCTACATTGGACTAAAGGGCACCTATGCCCAAAAACTTCCACGAAAGCATTGGCCTAAAAGCAAAGACGATGCCATCTTCCCTCCAAAGAAGCTGTATCTCAATCTTCAGGAAGATACTGAGGATACCTTTGAAGATGAAATGATGAAATTCGGGTTCAAGTTTTTGACGGAGAAGGATATTAAAAGTGACCTCGACACATCACAAAAGCGATGGTTTTTGGTGGGAGAGGTGCTTTCTTTTGAGTACAACGGGTCAGATGAGGCTATCCGAGACTACGTCAAAGAGCAACTGGCATCGATGGGATATATGAATGCCGATTATTCGGTAGCTATCGTGATGACCCTTTACAAGAAAGTCTGTCTTGCGCCACTCATCTACTACTACAAAGAGATAAGTCAGGAAATGGATCGTGTTCTCAATGTTTTCCTGCGAACCAATCATGGGGGAGTGCCACTTTCATTTTCGGATCTTCTGTTTTCCGTGGCCGTTTCCTCTTGGAAAAAAGATGCCCGCAAAAAAATCGATGATCTGGTGGACTGGGTTCGTCATGAGGGATTTTCAATAGATCGGGATTTTGTTCTCAAGGCATCGCTCATGCTGACAGATGGAGAGATCAAATTTCGGGTCCAAAATTTCTCGGGGGATCAGGTTCAGAAGATTGAATCAGAGTGGGAAAAAATCGAAGCATGTCTTCGGAACGCCTTTACCCTTGTCAGTTCCTTTGGGTTGAATGACTATTCACTTCGCTCAAAGAATGCCGTCATTCCCATCGCTTATTATCTATATTTAGGCGAAAAGTACACGAGGATCAATGCCAAGGATGGGCATGATCCTCTCCGAAAACCGATTCAGAAGTGGCTGAATATGGTTTTATTGAAAGGGACTTTCGGAAGTCAGGGAGACTATTTGCTGTCGAATCTTAGAAAAGTTTTGAAGGACTCCTCTGAAAAGTCCTTTCCTCTCCAGAGAATTCTTAAGCTATCCCAAGAGGAGTGGCACAAGGATATGCATTTTGATCGACCGTTTATCGAGGATTTGCTCAAAACCCAAAAGGATGATCCCGCCTGTCGCCCGATTTTGTTCCTTCTTTATCCGGACCTTGATTTTACAAGGGCTTTCGATATCGATCATCTTCATCCTGCAGACCATTTCAAGGAAAAAAAACTGCAGGAGTTCTTTTCAAAAAACCAAATCAATAACCCGCTTGACAAAAGGTTTTATCGCAACAAGGAAAACTGGAATGGGATTGCCAATCTTCAGTTGCTTCCCGAGTCCAGCAACCGCTCCAAAAATGATACCGATCTCGAAAGCTGGTTTTCTTCCAGGAAGGATTTCACGCGGAAAGAGGTCCTTATACCAGAAGAGATCAGTTTGTCATTTCCCTATTTCAAGGAGTTTGTCACGGCCCGAAGGGAACTCCTCGCTCAAAAGCTTGAATCTCTGGTCGAAGACGCGCAACCCTAGGGGAAAATCTTGAGATCCGTTGTCTTATTCTCTTCCCTTAAAAAGGACATCAATGGGGAGATCGCATGAATGTCACCATCAAGGAAAAAGGAATTCTTTTTAGAATCCGTCGAACCTATCATCGAGGCATGGACGCACAATCTCTTTACGAGGCCACTCAGGGAGCGTGGCGTCTGGGTTCAAGACGCCTGGAAGCCCTATATGCCTTTGCCCTTTCGGGACAGGAAATTGTTGAAGTCTATGAAATCGAGGAATGGCTTCCCGCGGGAACCCTCCCTTACCACACTCGAAATGCCCATACCTTCGACCGATCCCGCTGGGAGTTTAAAGGACAGATCGCCTCTCCTGCGATTCGTGAAAAATATGTGGGACAGACGGTCTCTCCGACCTTGTTGAAAGGATCGAGTCCGACACTTTATACCTGGTCCGTTTAGAAAGAGCATTAAGGAGGCCTATTGGAAAAGACCCTGACACCGGGAACGTTGGTTCACGTTCGGGGACGAGAATGGACTGTTCTTCCCGATTCCCGGGACAATGTCCTGCGACTTCGGCCTCTGGGAGGGAGTGAGGAAGATTCGACCCTCATCTGTCTTCCCCTCGAAAAAGAGAAGCCTGTTCCCGCCCAATTTCTTCCTCCGGATCCAAGCAAATCGGGGAGCCAGGATTCGACCCTTCTCCTTCGGGACGCCATGCGCCTTAAGCTTCGGGCGGGAGCCGGCCCGTTCCGGAGCATCGGGAACCTGGGCTTCGAACCCCGGGCTTACCAGCTGGTGCCTCTTCTCATGGCGCTCAAGCTCGATCCCGTTCGTCTTCTCATCGCGGACGATGTGGGGGTGGGAAAAACGATTGAAGCCGGTCTGATCGCTCGAGAACTTCTCGATCGAGGAGAAATCCAGCGCCTTGCGGTTATCTGTCCTCCGCATCTTTGCGATCAATGGGAAGAGGAGCTCCGGACCAAGTTTTTTCTTCAGGCAACGGTGGTCCAGTCCCGAACCGCGCCCCGTCTTGAGCGGGGCCTTCCTGCTGATCGCTCTCTCTTTGAAGAGTATCTGATCACCATTGTCAGTCTCGACTATATCAAATCGGAGAAACGACTCAGCGAGTTCTCTCGTGCTTGTCCGGAGTTTGTGATTGTAGAAGAAGCCCATACCTGTGTGCGGAGCGGAGGAGGGATTCTCCATCAGAGGTACAAACTTCTTAAAACCCTTTCCGATAATTCCGATCGCCATCTTGTATTTTTGACCGCCACTCCCCATAGCGGTGACGAGGAGGCCTTTTACCATCTTTTGGGGCTTTTGAATCCCCAGTTTGAAGCCCTTCGTGAGGCCGAAGGGCGAGAGAGAGAAAACCTGCGGGATCGCCTGTCGGGGCATTTTGTCCAAAGACGCCGTCCGGATATCGACGAATGGAAAGATGCCACGGTTTTCCCCGATCGGGAATCTCGTGAATTGACCTATACGATGACAGGAGAATGGGAGACATTCTTCGACAGGATTCTCAAATACGCCAGGGCTCTGGTGGAGGATCCCAACTCTCCCGGAACTCTTGGAAAACGTCTGAACTGGTGGGCGGCCCTGGCTCTTCTTCGATGCGCCAGCTCGAGCCCCGAAGCCGCGGCCATGGCCCTTTCAACCCGTCTGGAGGTGGATCGGTCCCCTGAGATGAGTTCGGAAGAATCCATCGAGATTCTCGGACGAAATACGGTCCTTGACGGAGTCGATTCGGAGGCGATCCTGTCTGATGATGATCGCGTTCCCGGCTCCCAAACCGCTCCGAACCCAGAAATTGAGGATCTGATTCAGCAAGCCAAGGACCTCCGTGGCTCCAGAAAGGACCCCAAGCTCGCTGCCCTCATCCCTGAGCTTCAAAAGCTTTTGAAAGAAGGCTTTCATCCGATTGTCTTTTGCCGGTATATCGCCACGGCCAATTACCTGGCCGAATTTCTAAAAGAAGAATTTGGAAACAACGTTCCATTGGATGCCATCACCGGAGAATTCTCTCCCGAGGAACGGGAAGAACGAATCACAGAACTGGGCGAGAAGACTCATGGCCCACGAATTCTTGTAGCGACGGACTGCCTGTCGGAAGGGATCAACCTGCAAGGATATTTTGACGCGGTGATTCATTATGATCTTTCCTGGAATCCCACTCGGCACGAACAACGGGAAGGTCGTGTCGATCGGTTCGGTCAACCCAAGCCCTCCGTCCGGGTCATTCTCTATTATGGAGCCAACAATCCGGTGGATGGAGCCGTTCTCAAGGTGATCCTCCGGAAGGCCAATCAGATTCGAAAAGAACTGGGGGTCAGCGTTCCCTTTCCCACCGATTCGGACAAGATTTTAAAGACCGTCATGGAGGCGGCATTTTTCAAGTCTCCGGAACGTCCGAAACTAGTTCAAGGTCGCCTCCTGTTCAAGGACGATCCCCTCGAAGAAACAATCCGGATGGCCGAAAAGGCCTGGGAAAGCGCGCGGAAAAAGGCGTCGACCCTTCACACGATCTTTGCCCAGAGGCGCCTTTGTCCGGCCGATGTCCTCCCCGAATGGAACCGGACCCGGCTGATTCTGGGAGACCATGAGGATGTCCATCGCTTCATGTCCCAAGCAGCGATCCGACTTCAAGTTCCTTTAAAGGAAAACGGCGAAGAATTTTATTGGGAAGTGGAGGCCCTTCCTCCCGTCCTTCGAGACTCCTTCAGAGAGATCGGAATCGGAAAAGGTCTTAAGGGGAGCTTCAGGCCGGGAACATCGGGGGTCTTTCTTCATCGGGCCCACCCCGTCATCGCTGTCCTTGCAGATTATCTCTCCGAATTGGCCCTGACAGGAGAGTCCGAGGGCCTTGTGTCCCGGTCCGGGGCCATCTTCACCCGAGAGATCACTCAACGAACGATCCTCTTGCTTCTTCGGTTCCGGAACCAAATTTTTAATCGCCGGAAAGGACGGACCCACACCCTTTTGGCGGAAGAGGTTCAGGTCGTTGGGGTTAAGGGAAGCGAACTTCCAGCTATTCTTTCCCCCGAAGAGAGCGCAACGTTACTTCGCGTTTCTTCCTCCCGAAATTTGGATCCTGAACAACGGAAACGACTTGTGACAGAAGCTCTTGCCCATCTTCCCGACTGGGAGCCAAGCCTTCGAGAGATTGCAGAAGTAAGGGCCAAAGAACTTTCCAAAGATCATCAGCGGGTTCTAGAGGCCAGTCGGGTCAAGAGTGGGGAGTATGAAGTTCGTCCCACCCTTCCTCCTGACGTGATTGGCCTGACTATTTTGATGCCCGATCGATCAGGGGGTGATCGATGACTGCCTCCTCTCGAAATCAACGGGTAGGACGGTCGAATGGATCGGCTATTTCTGTGACCGGGGGCCTTTTTTCAGCGGAATTCTTACGCTCCGTCAGGGATCTCTCTGCGTCTTATCAATCCGGACCGGATTATGGAATCCCAAGGGGCCTGAATCTTCGGGATGAAATCGGACGCTGGTGGCGAATCGCCCAAGGGGAGTGGGGGGCGTTTTATACTCCATCATCACAAACGCAATCTGAGAAGTCCGCACCCACCCATCGGTGGGTTGAAATGCTCTTCCGTGAAGTCCTCCAGTGCCATGATCTGTCTCCCGTACCACCGATCCATTTGAAAGAACGACTTTTTCCTATCACCTATGTGGCTCTTGGAAAATCACTTCCGATCGTGGTTGTTCCCGCATCCCATTCTCTTGATCAGAGCCGAATTGAATTGGGAGACGGTCATCGGAAACGCTCCCCGCATGGACTTCTCCAGGAGTATCTCAACACCCGTTCCAAAGGCGAAAGGGGAATTGTCACCAATGGTCGACTTCTTCGTCTTCTCCAGGAAAATCCCAGTCTTACCCGGCCTGTCTATGTTGAGGTCGATCTCGAACGGATCCTCACCGAAGAGCTGTATTCGGACTTCGCTCTGTTTTGTCTCTTCGTTCATCGAACCCGCTTTGAGAGTCCATCCGATGGCGGACCCTCTGTTCTGGAACACTGGAAGGAAGAAGCCCAGGAGACAGGGGAACGCGCCCTCGACAATCTGCGGGAAGGGGTTCGAAAAGCCTTGGAATGGCTGGGCAATGGATTTTTAGCCTACCCATCCAATCAACTTCTCCGGGAGTCCGTTCAGCATGGAAAGCTATTGCCCGACCAGTTTCATCAAGAACTTCTTCGTTTGGTCTATCGATTTTTGTTTCTTCTGACGGTTGAAGATCGAAACCTATTGCATGAATCACGGATTCGAAAGGAGGCTATAGAAATCTACCGAGACGGCTATAGCCTCTCCCGTCTACGGATTCTTTCCAGAAAACGCCGGGCCTACGATCGCTTCCCCGATCTCTGGAAGAGCCTTCAGATCGTCTTTGAGGGACTTCGGATCGGAGCTTCCGAGATTGGGCTCTCTCCTTTGGGAGGGCTTTTTGCCGAGGAGCAGTGTTCTCTGCTTGAAGCGTCCGAGATCGATAATGCCCATCTTCTGTCGGCCATTCGTGAAATCGCCTTTTTCAAAACCGGGGACACCCTCGCCCGAATCAACTACCGGGACATGGACACCGAGGAGTTGGGCAGTGTTTATGAGAGTCTTCTGGAACTTCATCCCGTTATCCGGTTCGATCGCATGCCCTGGACCTTTGGGTACGTTGGGTTCGGATCTGAATCCGAAAACGAGAGAGCCTCGTCGTCCGGATCCCAACGGAAAAGCACCGGATCCTACTACACGCCGGACAGTCTCGTGCGGGAGTTGATCGAAAGCGCCCTAGAGCCGGTGATCCAAACGACCCTTGAAAATCATCCGGATCATCCTCGAAAAGGTCTGCTGTCCCTTCGGATCATCGACCCTTCCTGCGGCTCCGGACATTTTCTGCTGTCGGCGGCCCGAAGGCTGGCTCTTGAAGTGGCCCGGATCGACGCCGACTCGGAGACCCCCGATGAAACCACCCGTCGGCATTCTCTCCGGGAGGTCGTCCAGCACACGATCTTTGGTGTGGACGTCAATCCCCTGGCGGTGGAGCTCTGTCGGACCGCGTTGTGGCTTGAAACGGTCGAACCGGGAAAGCCCCTGGGGTTTCTCGACAACCATATCCTGTGTGGAAATTCCCTTGTGGGGCTTTTGTCGCTCGATCTTTTGAAAAATGGGATCCCCAAAGAGGCTTATGCCGCCCTTTCCGGAGATGATCCCGAGCTGGCCAGGCCAATCAAAGCCCGGAACAAGCCGGGTCTTAAGAAAAGCGAGGGTCGCCTTCCCTTCAAGCCTGGAGGAAGCGCGACCCCCTCTTCCGCGGAGCCGGATCTCGATCTGCTTCCCGAAGAAACCCTGGACGACATTGCCCGGAAGAAACACCTCTGGAATGAGAAACAGGCCCTTCATGAGGGGGAGCGGCTTGAGGCCGATCTCTTTGCGTCGGCGTTTTTTCTCCCCAAAACATCTGAATACCATTCGGTCATCCCCGTCACAGATGACCTCAATCGGCTGAGGGTCCAGAGCACCATTGACGTCAATATGCAAAGAGCGATCACGGAGACTGCCCGATTGTTCCAGTTCTTTCATTGGCCGATCATGTTCCCGGACATTTTTGCCAAGGGAGGATTTGATGTGGTGCTGGGGAATCCTCCGTGGGAGGTCTCCCAACTTTCTGAGGAAGAATATTTTTCGGTATGGTCTCCAGACATCGCTCAATTACCTGGCTCAGCCAGGAAGAAAAAAATTCAAGCTCTGAAAACGGAAGATTCTCTCCTTTGGAAACAATACCTACGAGATAAGAGAACATTCGAAGCCTCTAATGTTTTTTTTCGTGAATCATCTCGGTTTCAGCTTGTTCATTCTGGAAAACTGAACCTTTATGCCCTGTTTTCCGAGACCGTCCTGAATCTTCTGAACCAAAAGGGCCGGGCCGGGATCGTCGTTCCGACCAACATCGCCACGGATGACACGACCAAAGTGTTCTTTGATCACCTTGTTCAAAACGACAGGCTCGTTTCCCTGTATGACTTTGAAAACCGGGAGGGGATTTTCCCAGCGGTTGATTCTCGCCAAAGAATCAGTCTTCTCACCATGGGGCAGACGACGAAGCCTGCTGAATTTCTTTTCTTTGCCACAAATACAGACCATCTTCAGGACGAGAGACGCCGATACTCCCTTTCCGGGAAGGAAATCCGGCTCTTCAATCCCAATACGGGAACGACTCCGACCTTCCGGACGAAGTTCGATAAAGAATTGACGCGGAAGATTTACGAAAAGTCTGGGGTTTTCATCCGGGAGGATGAGGAGAATGGGAACCCGTGGGGGGTGAAGTTTCGTCAAGGGTTATTTAATATGACCAGTGACAGTGGCTTCTTTCAGATCTTAAGTGACCTCAGAAATTCTGGCGCCATGTTTACCGGAATGTCCGCGAGACTTCCCAACGGACAAGTCTATCTTCCCCTCTATGAGGCCAAGATGGTTCACCACTATGACCACCGGTGGGCGACCTATGATGAGACCGGAAAGGAAACCCGGGAATTAACGGAAAAAGAAAAGGCCGATCCGGACTATCAGGTGAGGCCCCGGTATTGGGTTCCGGAAAAGGAGGTCAATGAACGAATTCAGCGGGTGGCGGATTCACTTGGGAATAAAAGTGAATGGCTCCTGGGGTGGAGGGAAATTGCTCGCTCTACGGATGAGCGGACAGTGATTCCGGGGGTGATCCCGAGGGTGGGGGTGGGGCACAAATTTCCTCTAATTTTTTCGAATAGACCTGAAAAAGAAATAGTCAGTTTGCTTGGAAACTTGTCTTCTTTGATTCTTGATTACGCTTCACGACAAAAGGTTGGAGGGATAACTCTCAGCTTTTTTATTTTGAAACAATTTCCTGTTTTTTCCCCAGAGGATTATTCGGAGGAGGAGAAAGAATTTCTCATACCGCGAATTCTGGAACTCGTGTATACCTCCCATGATCTTAGACCTTTTGCCCGGGATCTGGGGTATGAGGGAGGGCCCTTCCCCTGGGATCCGGAGAGGCGGGCGATTCTCCGTGCGGAGCTCGATGCCTTTTTTGCCCGGAAATATGGACTTGATCGCAAGGAACTCGAGTACATCCTTGATCCGATGGATGTCTATGGGGAGGATTTTCCGAGTGTGACCTTTCCGGGGCTCAAAAAGAATGAGATGAAGAAGTATGGAGAGTTTTGGACGAGACGGTTGATTCTTGAGGCGTGGAATCGGTTGTTTGGAAAAGGATGAGATCGCTAATGAAAAAAGAAGTTCTCCCAGAAAAAATGCCGCTCACCATTGAGCCCAATCCTTCACCTTTGCAAGATATAACTTTACTTCAGAGGGATTATGTCTCTGGAGAAGTTACACTCATCTACCTCAGGAAAAAAGATCCCGGGGGGAGAAACGATCTTGTGTTTTGTGTGATCGAATTCCTTCCTCCCTGGCTTGAAAAAGGTCCCGAAGAGGATGCCGAGTACCGTTTAGGGGGAAGTTCCAATTACACGGTTCATTTTAGGCGCGTTCACCTCCCTGTCAATGATGCTCTGCAACTTTACCAGGATTTTCGTCAGAAAAAGACGGTGCATATTCCGCAGTTATCCGGTGAGATTAAAAGGAAGGAACAGCCTTGGAATTTAGAATGCTCCGCATACGGTGAGGAACCGGCATGGCCGCATCTTCAATGTGAGCCTGTCGGTGATTTTTTTTGGGAAGCTAGTCCATTCTGGGGATTTCGGCCAGGGGGAGTCCGGAGGCATCAACTTGTTCCAATTCAACGCTCGCATCTGCTGAGCTCACTCAATCCTCAAGAAAGAAAGAGATGCCGGGAATGGTTGATGAAAAAGCTCCATTTCGACCTGGAATCTCGTCCCATTCATATCGGTTCCTGCCATCTTGTTTTGCCCAATCCGCTCTTCTCGAATGTGGGTCATCATTTTGATGTTGATCGAACTAGGATGCATATTCGTCTGATGCCGTTTCCGGGAGCAGACCTGTCCACTCTCTCGATCATATTTCGCGAATTCCGTCCCGGCGGAATGGGGCAAATTCATTCCTGCTCCCCAGACAATAATGTGGTTACTGTCTCCTTCGGTTACGATCCCTACAAATTGGGGTGGGATGTGGTGTGCTCCCAGAGGGGTGTGCTCTTCAGTTTGGGTCCAAGCATGTTTATTCGTTCCGTTCATTTCAACCTGGGGATTGTGACACAAGCCCGAAAGATTTATGTTCCCGACAGAGAATTGGCCCAAACTGAAGAGGTCTATACCACCCATGTTGCGACCTCAAGACATCCGATCGTAGTTGGAGATAAAGCATTTCCTTCGGGAACAATTGAAATCATCAAAGATATCGTTGAATTCGATCAAAAAAATAAGTATGCCTGGCAACAGGATTGGTTTGATGATGTATTGAACGCAAAAAATAAACTTCGAGAGTTGATCGGCCGTGCAACACGACTCGTACGGATTGTCGATCCCTACTTGGGGGTCAGAGAGTTTCAGAGCTTTGCTCTTGCCACGACTAATTCACAGGTAACGATCCAAATTCTAAGCTCGGCAGCCTACTTGAAAGTCAAGAAAAAGGGGCATAATAAAGAAAATGGTGAAGAACTTCTGAATCATTTGGATGGTCTTTCTCAATCAGGAAAGATTAATCAAGTGGATGTTCGGGTTATGCCAGGAAATAAGCCGGAAATCCATGATCGTTTTCTGATTATCGATGATCAGGTATGGGTGCTGGGATCTTCGCTTAATGAGTTCGGGTTGCGAGGGACGGTCATGGTCCGCCTTCCTTACCCTGACGTCATTCTGTTGAATATCAATAGGATTTGGGAGAATAGCTCAAAAAAACTCGAAGAGTTTGTTTCTTCTCGTAAGGGATCAAGGAAAGGCAACCCATGATTCCTTCTGCTATTTCTCCGATCGTTCCGCCGGTTGCACCAAAATTTCAGCCCAAGATTTATTGGATCTGGACAACAGGCGGACCTGATACCCCACATTTTCCAATTCAGGGCAAAGAAAGGGCAGTGGAGGAAAGCTCTTGGGAATCGAAGGCCCTTGAGCCCTTTCTCGATTCCATTGTGGATGCAAAAATGAGCCGAATCATTTTTGACCCCCACTTCGATGAAAGAGTCGGAATTCGGTCAGTTTGGGAGTATCTCAAACTAAATCCTAAGGTTGAGACAAAGATCATCGTAGGAAAACGGGATGTTTTTACTGAGCTTTCTTCTTGGAAGTTGTCACAAGACAATTCATTGGCCAAATATGTTCAGATCAAATATTCGGATCTGGATTTTCACGACCGATTCGCGGTGATCGATTTTGAACTTTGGCACTTCGGTTCGACGGTGGGTGGTGCGTATCCCAAGTTCGGGGCTGTCACGAGAGGCTGGAGTGGAGAAGAATTCAGGGAAGTCTTCGAAACAATATGGAGAAAACTATGATGGATCCTCGCTTTGATACCCGCCCCGATTCCTATCTTGAACGACTTCGGACTGTCGAACAAAAAGCTCGGGAATTTTTTGATGAGTCGAAGGAAACAGTGGAATTCGTTCAAGAGCTTTCGGATTGGTGGAATTTACTGAAAAAAAAGAAGCGGAAAGAGCCATCCCTCCTGGGGCGCCTTTCCGAAAATGAAACCCCAACGAAACATCTGAAGAAGGGATCACCTGAAATTCTGGCCGCTTTACACCGGGTCTGCACGAAAGGCGCTTCGGACGAGGTATGGGAGGATGTTGCCGCTTCGTTGTTATTGGGCAGAGCGCTAGGGGGTTCTATCATAAGTCGGCCTTCCCTGAAGACATTTGCCCAGGCAGCTTTTTTCCTGGAGATCAATCATCTGGCGTGGGAGAACTTTCTTGCTGTGTTTCAGGAAAAACTGAGCAGCACGGAATCTTTAAAAAACCGATGGGTCAGATTGCTCGAAAAGGAAAATGAGCCATTAGAATGTTTCACCAATCAAGGAGTTCCATTTGAAACACTGAAAGAAATGACCAAGGAACAGAAGCTCCTATCCAATCTGGATCCATTTTCTTGTTGGAAAGAACAATTTCGTCCATTCAGAATTCCTGTTTTATTGGAGATGAAACTCGATCTCTTGAGCATTCTTGATGTTCCGACTTTTATAAATTTCGTCGAGCGTCTTCCTTTACACGAAATCATCAAAACAGTTCTTCTGGAAACAAAAGTGTACCGTGATCAGGATTTGATCCAAAAAATGATTGCTAATGCCTCTCCAGCTTATGGGCCTGAGAGCAAGTGGACAAAGAAAGTCATTTCCATTTTTCTTCCCCAACTTATCATGCAATACGCGGTTGAACTCAAAAATTCAATAAGATATTCCTCCCAACAGCGTACTGGGTTCGAGCAGACTACAGCACTTAATTCTGTTGAGCTTGATGAATTCTGTAAAGAGGAAATGCCGAATTGGTTTAGAGAAGTTTTTGGAGGGTTCCTGAAGCGGGAGGATGGAGAATTTCTCCTCAAACGTTTTAGTATTTTTTTAGTCGGTAACCAACTCAATTCCAAAGAATTCGGTGATCCTGAAAACCCCTACTTGATGGCTCTTAATGTCATAGGAGAGCTATTTAGGGAGAAGCGGATTGGGTTAAATTGGCTTCCTGAAGAATGGAAAGGAAAGGATCATGAGACCTCCGCTCTTTTGACCTATTGCGTTTTGGATTCCAAAGATACTAAACGTCAATGGGACTGGTATGTTGATCTCCTGAAAAGAAGAAACGAGAACATGTCGCTTGGTATCAGTGCATTCAGCCAGTTTCCGGACTGGATCGGAAATCTCATCGGATATCGCCTCGTGCTGCTTCCAGAACCGCTTGAGGCATTCAAGGACGCTTGGCGCTCTCTTTTCCCAGAGCGATTGTCGGCAAGATTTCGGATCGAGCACGATAGTCTCAGCGCATCTCTCCACCTCTTGGAAATTGGAAAAGGAGCGTTGCGCTGTCTTGTCTCTAACGCCGAAACACACCCGGAAGGATTTTCTCTTGCAAAAAAATTCTGGATCTTTCTCTACCACTGTTATGAATTGCTTTATTTGGGGTACTCTTTTCAAATAAGTCAACCAATCCTTAGAGAATTTATCACCTTGTTTGCGTACATTCCTCTTGTCTTTAGGGACGATTGGAAAAAGGCACTTCTTCAAGCAGAGGGGGTTTTGCGTTTGGATGCAGGATTTGCAGCTTACACATTCAAAGCTATTTCACAAAATGGCGTCAATATTACAGATCTTTCGGAAACAGTCAGCGAGGTGTTTGGTGGAGTTGGACAGTTCGTAAACAATCTTGAAATTCTCAAGCGTTCCGGATTCAAGTTGTATCCGGAATTTTTTTCATATGATCAGCTAATTTCAGAATGGGATTCCGTCCGATCCAGAATGGGTTGAGTTTATACTTGGCAGAGGGTTCTATTCTCCGATTTCTGGAGTAGCAATGATGATAACACAACCTTGTTGAACGATCCGATCAAAAACTACATTGTGACAGCCCATGCCGTTTTTGAGATGCAGCGTCGTGGAATTGGCGATGAAATCCTTCGAAAGGTTTTGACATCTCCGGAGTGGCGAGAACCAGTGCGCGAAGGAAGGGATATTCTCCAATCCCGGATCGCATTTGAGTTATTGTCAAATCTAGTGTATAGCCTCGCAGAGTGAGGAACTACGCGGCGCATTCTGCATCCTTCTGTTCCGGATCCTGAGTTTCCGGTTTCTTCTCGACTCCATCCACAAAGACTGTCCCTTTCAGGACCTTGGC
>JAYWMN010000091.1:0-45291 GCA_035873205.1 Nitrospirota bacterium | reverse complement strand
GGCCCTGACGGGAGCCCGCTTCCCGAGCAGGGAGAGACTGATCAAGGCTCTCCAGGAGTTCATGTCGGCCTACAATCAAAATGCCGCTCCGTTCGTCTGGAGGAAGCGGGAGGTCAAGGGGGACCAGCTTCGAAATACGATTACTAACTTATGCAATTAGATACTAGTGCAGACTTGTAATCTGGGGTTGAATTTGGAGGGGAGCAAAATGAAATATTATGAGAGCCTTATGAAACGTGTGATCCTATTTGCTACCATGTTATTCGCCATTTTTCTTGGAAACGTTCCGAAGGCACATGCCAATTATTATTTAATCGAAGGAGGGGGACAGTGGTTTAATTCTTCTTCTGGCTTACCTTCTGCAGACCTCAATAATACGGACGGTTGGAATTTTTCTTTTGATTTACCCATTCCTCTTAGTCTTTCCACTCCAACGAATTCGTATACAATCAACGGGATTACAAATTCCTATAGTGGATCAACAACCTATCAGGCACAGAATTTTAATTTTAATTATTATTCTTTACCTAATGGTACTACTACAAGTTCTGAAACTCTTGTCACTGTACCAGGCACCTTTCAAATTTCATCAAACAGTACGACTACCTATTCGGGTGGCATCACCTTCGGAAACACCGCGAGCGATAATGGTTTAATGTTTTCTTTCTGTACTCCCGGTTGTCAACAATATCCCAATAAATATGGTCCCGATGGACTCGTAATATCTTTACCATCTGGCAGTGACGTAATGAACACAACCGGTAACACCCTGAACCAAATTTATTATTTTAATGATCTCAATTGGAGTATTGATGGGGGATTGGCCGCTGCTAACACCGGAACGCTCTTTATTGGAATTGAGTCAGGCTCGATTCCCGGAACTAGTCTTGCCGCCACCCCTGAACCCTCCACACTGGCTCTTTTTGGGACAGGGATTCTCCTGATGGGAGTGATGGCCTACCGGAGAAAAAACGTCGCCGCCTGATCCTTTCCCGCTAATACCTTCCTCCAACTCCCTCCCTCATGCCCCCTGTCCTTCGGGGGCCTTTTCATTTCCGGCGATCTTCCCGAGTGACAACGGTCGTCCATATTATTCCGGCAAGAAATACGATCTGTTCAATGCCGTCTTGCCCGAGAAATGATTTTCTCAGGTCCCTCCTCCTTCTGCTCGCCACTCGACGTAAATCATCTCCCATATGGGGGTGAGTTTCTGTCATGCTGAGCCTTCAGTTTTTGGGCGGCCAAGAACCCCGCCGGACACTGACATCGCCTCAGCCCCTGCTTTTTTCGCCATTTTCGAGACAGACCGGAACAATTCTCTCGTTATTGTTTCCCGGTTCGCATTCCCCCATGGGATTTGTCTTTGTTATGACCCCGGATTCATTTTTTGCCCAAAACAGACATTTGCGAACCGATTCCTGTCTGCTTCGCCCCGAACCGGCCCGACTCAGAAGAACTGGTGAAAGAAGTGAAGGATCGGATTTTCCGGAGGCGCCGGAACTGTTTTCAGGCAGCTTTCGGCAGGAACAGTTCCGGTCAGGAAGGGAAGGGTGACGGAAGGGCCGCAGGACGGATCCCCCTTCAGGCCAGTTTTGAGATCGACGGGGGCAAAGACGATGTCGGTTGGGATGTGCGGCGGGGGCAGGGTCTGTCCTTCCCATGAGACGAGGGAGGAGACGATGGGCAGTGCCAATTGGGCGCCGAAGCGATAAGTCGGACTGTCGTCGTCGAACCCGACCCACGCCAGAACGACCTCCCGTGAGGAGAGGGCCACGAACCAGGTGTCGCGCCCCCGGTTGGAGGTTCCGGTTTTTCCGGCCCAGGATTCCCGATCCGGGTGAGTGTTCAGAAAGGCCATTCCCGTTCCTTCATCCAGGACCTTTTCCAGTCCGCTCCTCAAAAGATAGACCGGTCCGGCCGGGAAAAGGCGCGTTGATGCCTCCTCCAGCGGCCCGTCCATGGGAGAGTCCCCCTCCAGGGCGTGAGGATCGACATCGAGACCCCCATTCGCGATACGGCAGTAGGCCGTCGCCATCTGAAGGGGGGTTTGGGCCACCACTCCCAAAGGATAGGAAAGAGGGATCCTTGTGACGCCCGGGGTGTCGAGTCCGAGCCTCTTCGCCGTCTCGACCATCCGGCTCTTCTCGAGGATTGAGGAGAGATGGAGAACCGGAAGATTCATGGAGTGGGCGATGGCCTTGTAAAGAAGAACCGAATCGGCAGAGTCGTATTCGTCGTTCCGGGGTTTCCAGGCCCGGTGTCCAATGGCGAACGCCATTGGCTTGTTTGACAGGACGGTGGCCAGAGTGGTCTGTGGAGGGCCATTCCCGGGAGGGGTCAGAGCGGTCAGATAGGGAACAATCTTGAAGAGGGAGGCCGGCTGACGCTTCGACCGGCTGACCCGGTCGAGAGGGGAGGTGGCGAAGTCCCGGCCTCCGACCAGGGCCTGGATTGCTCCGGTCCGGGGATCCATGACCACGAGGGCCGCTTCGAGTCCATCGGGATGGGATTTCCGGACCTTGGGAGGAAGCCGTTTCTCGAAAAGAGCGAGAAAATGGGGAACGATCCGGTCGGCTTCCTCCTGAAGGAGCGGATCCATCGTCGTCTGAAGGGAGGGGGGAGTGAGCGGAAGAGGGGTTTGCCGCATCTTGCGTGCGACATAGTCGAGAAAATAGGGGCCGACCGGATGAAAGAGTCCTTTTGGCTCCACCAGCCCGAGAGGGGACGCCATGAGAGTCTTCCGCTGTTTTTGATTCAGCAGCTGATGGCGGTATAATAACGACAGGATGTGATTTCTCAAGGTCATCGTGCGGCTGGGATGCATGAAAGGCGAGTAGTAGGTCGGAGCTCGCACCAGAGCGGCCAGCGTGGCGGCTTCCTTCCATCCCACTTGGTTTGCGTGCTTCCCGAAGTACCTGAGGGAGGCGGCTTCGACCCCGATGATCCGTTCTGTTCCATACCCCCCCAGGTCGATGTGGTTCAAGTAGAGCTCGAAGATGTCCCGGGGGGAGAGAAGGGCGGCCATCCGGAGAGCCATGGCTGCCTCCATCACCTTTCGTGTTAGTGATTTTTTTCTGCTCAGAAAAAGGATCTTGACCACCTGCTGGGTGATCGTGCTTCCGCCCTCTTTGAACCTGTGGGCACGGATATCGTGGAAGAAGGCCCGGCCGATTCCCCGGAAATCCAGGGCCGGAGAGCTGAAGAACCGCTGGTCTTCGGACAGGAGGAAGGTCGTCTTGATGGCGGGGGAAATATGGTCGAAATCGATGGGACGGTACTCGACCAGCTCTCCGTTTTCGAGGGATCCCAGAAAAATGGGGGGAAGGGCGACCTTTTGCAGGGAGATCGGGTTCCCCTCCTTCGAAAGTCTCCAGAGAGAGGCGATCCTGTTGTCCGTTCCCCAGGTGACCTCGAGGGAGTGCCCCCCCTCTTCTGGAAGGCGCAGGACGCCTTGGGCCCGGTCCAGGGTGGGCAGGGCGGAGAGGGTCCCCCCTTCACGGGCGAGGGACAAATAGTGCCATACCCGAAAGACCGGTATGGTTTCTCCGGCCTTGAGGACGAGGGGGTTCGCGTACAGGGGGATGGGACGCGAGTTCCGGACATCCGAGACGCGTGCAAGAATTTTCTTGTCGAGCCATGAGACCGTCAGTCCAAGGCTCAGGAGAAGGAGTGCCACGAGGGTGAGGCCTATTGCTATCGCTCGCTTTCTTCGGGTTTTTTTCCTTCCGTTCTTGCCGGAGGGGAGCGGGCCGGATGTCATGTCGGGAGGATAGCCGCAAAGGTGAGCGCCACAAAATCCAAGGAGGGTCCATGAAAAAAGGGTTTGTCAACAGTCTGGGGCGTCTGGCGGGGGGAACTGCCGGAGCGATGTTGATTGTTTTTTCTCTTCTTCTGGTCGCCTTCCCCGGGTGTACGAGGCAGGAAGGCACAGCCATCAGCAATCACGACATTCTCTCCCTCAAGGTCGGAAAGACGACAGAGAAGGAGGTCCTTCGCATGTTGGGCCCCCCCGACGAAAAGACGCGCCTTCTTGGAGAGGATCTCTGGACTTACCGGCATGTGGTCCACCGAGGAATCATCAGCTCCCAGACAGACATCAGGGTTCTCCGGATCCGCTTCGACGAAAAAGGGATACTGCAGAATGTCGAGCAAAATCAGCGCAAATATCAGAGACTGTTTTAATGGGCATCCTTTCGGGACCTTTTCTTGAGATTTGACGCGTCCGGCCTGACCTTGGGAAGGGGACCCTGCCACTCGACCCGGATATGGGGGCCGTTTCCGCAGAATATGACAGGAAGTTTCGTTACGGGAGGTCCGAACCCGTTCAGGTGGATGCCTGGAATGGCCCCGGTAGGGGTCTGCCGGGCTCTCAGCGTGAAGCATCCCGTGCTTGTTTCGAAAGAAAACCCCACCGGACGATGCTTGTTGGAAGGGGCGATCAGGAATCGAAGACTATCGTCAGACAGGCGTTCAAGGACCATCTCCCTCCCGGGGTCGTGGTTGCGGGTCACGTGGACCCATCCTCCCGGATCCCGGATCGTCCCGGAATAGGCGACCCCCGGCTCCATCCGGACTGTATGGATGGAAAAAATCCCGGGAATATGCGTCAGGTAGAGACCTTCCGAATCCTTCTTCACCGTTTTCCACAAAGAATGGCTGTCTCCGGAGGCCGTACCGGTCATGAGCCAGATTCCGCCCAGGACAAAAAGGGCCAGTCGTTTCGATGCAGAGAAAGAAAACATGTCAGAGACTGGCGGCACGGAGGGGCTCCCTGTCGGAAGGGGTGAGGGGGGAATCGGGTTCGTTTTTCCTGGGCAAATATGAGAGAAGAAGTTCGGCCGCCCTGTCTGCTCCCTTTCGACGATCGGCCGTGTTCCCTGTCTGGGGGGAGGGGAGACCCCTTTCTGTCGGGTGAGAGCTTTTCTCGATCAATCGCGAGAGCCCGTCGAAAAGGTCGTGCTCGGAGGTGGAGGGGGCCTGGATCGCCCACCCTTCGCCGAGCACTTCGGACACCCGTTTTTCCTGGTCGTCGAGGTCTCTGGCAAAGGGGATCAGCAGAGAGGGGATTTTCGCGGACCTGAGTTCCGATACGGTATTGTAGCCCGCGCTGGAAACGGCCATGTCAAATCCCGGAATCCAGGGTGCGAGCGGCCATGCCGGAAACCATTCCCGGGCGGTGATGCAGGGAGGTATTTCCCGGAGAAGAGGGCCGGTCGCGACGAGGAAGGGAACCCCTTTTCTCCTCAACCATCCGGTGACCGTCGGGAGTATCCTCATGGCTTCCGGATCGCCCCCTCCTCCCATCGTCACGAGGGCGGTCGGTTCGCCGGAGAGTCCGAGCCGGTCGCGTACCTCTTTCCTTTTTTTCTCCCCGTCGTCCGTCTGTCCGGTTCCGTCGGAGATGACGCCGGTGAAATGGACCCTGGGATCTTTTTTCAGGAAGTCCGGCAACCGGACCGTTCCGGCATCGTGGGCTACAAGGATTGTCTGGTACGGGTCGAGGGACTTCCTGAAGTCCGGACTGTTGCATGCATCGGCCCGCGAGTCCCGGTAGACAAAGGCCTTTCGTATGGGCCATTTCATGAGGGGGGTCAGCTCCTCTTCCGGTCCGGCGGGAAAGGTGTCGACAACGAGAAGGTGAGGGTCGAAGGAGGACGCAGCCTGCCAGAGGAGGAGATGGACCATCTGGTAGTAGGATTTGGGAGTGAGACCCGAACTTCTGGCCCTCGAGGGTCCCGGAATCCGCAGGGTGAACACGTCGTCTTCTTTCGGGTAGGGCCCCGCTTCGCAGCGGGTCACAAAAAGGATCTCATGGGAGGGATCCTGTCTTCGGATGGCCCGGATGATTGTCAGGAGTCGGGTCACATGGCCCAGCCCCAGACCGTTTGTCGCATAAAACAGAAGTCGCATCAGGAGCGGTCGCCTCCTCCATGAACTCCGTTCTCCCGGTCCTCCCGGTCGTACGTCCCTCCACCGTTCCAGTCTCCCTGGGGGTGGGAGTCGGGCATGGTGACCGGTTGGGAATCGTGATGCCCCTCATGGGTCATCCAGTCGAGGAGCATCAGGTCTCCAAAGGACAGTCCTCCTCCCATGTAGGGTGTGCCTCCGGCATAGAAGGAGGCAGGCGGCTGGTATGCTCCGGTTCTCTGGTAGTTCTGTTCCATTTCAGCAAGACAAGTGGGGCAGGCTCGGGCGTAGGCGACCTTTCCCTGCCGTTCCAGGGGAACTGTGCGCCCGTCCCTTGCATCCCGGCCGCAGAAAACGCACCGGTCCCCTCCAATTGTGGGGGGGGGGGGATGTCCTTGCCCGCGTCCGGAGGGGGAGGTGCGGGCGGAATTCCGGACTGGGAGGAAACGGCGGAAGAGCGGTCTTCCGGGCCCTCCCCAAGCACCCTGCGAATATTGGTGATCGATGCGTCCACAGGAGCGAGCGCCTCTTCAAACCTGTTTTTTCTTTCGGTCCAGTTTGTTGAGGGAGTCTCCGGCTCCCGGAGAATATTGAGGACATTTCGGTAGGGCTGGTCAAGGGCCCGAAACGCCCCTTCGACGACCTCCTTCCGGTCCGGGTGATCAAGGAGGTAATAGTTTTTGTCTTCGATCAGCTTGTCGACGGCTTTCATGAGCCGTCCTGCCGTTTCCTCCATGTCGGTCTTGTCATGGGTGTCCGACATCGTTTTTTTCTGGGAGAACCTTTTCACTGCGAGGATGAGGAGGACCGCACCGACGCCGAAGAGGGCCAGAAAGGGAAGAATATGGCTCGATCCCCGCACCGGTTCCTGGGCGAAGGAGACCGGGTGAGGGGGAGGGACCGGACTCTGGCCTTCCTGAACCTTGTGGAGAAGCTTCCTGTGGAGGGAGCGGACATGGTTCGGGTTATTTGTAAAGGTGAGTGCCGGATTGGTGTGGATGGCTCCCTCGAGATCCATAAGGGCTTCATTTTCCAGACCCTGATGATGGGCCGACAAGGCCATGAAATACTGGAATTTCCCCGTTCCTGACGGTTGATGGCGGTGGAGGTCGCGGAAGAGGCCGAAGGCTTTTTCATAGTGTCCGTCATGATAGAGCTTAAGCCCCGCAGTGAAGGATTCCTGGCCGGCATGGGCGGGGGCGATCCATGTCAGAAAAATCAGAAAATACGAGAGGAGAATGCCGAGGGCTGTCGATTGGCGCATGGACCCTCCCTCAGGATTTTTTCTGTTTCAAAGCGGCCAGCTCGGCTTCGATATCAGGCTTTTTCTGGTCCAGGCCGGCGAAGGCGGCATCGAGATCGGATCCCTTCTGGCGATCGGCATAATCCTTTGTCGCATCGGCTTGAGCTTCCATTCGCGCGATCTTGTCCGACATACGGCCCATCTCCTCGCCAATATGATGGGGATCGATCTCCGCCCGGACCGCGTTGATCTCTTCCTTGGCCTTGGCCCTTTCCTCCCTCAGGTTCAAGTTGGACTGCTTGCGGGCAAAATCGTCCCGCATGGCGGCCAGTTTGTCGAGGTCGCCCGTGAGTTCATCGACGATGCTGCGCTGGTCGTCCCTTTGGCGGGTCAGATCGGCGAGATCGGACGCGAGACGGCTTTTTTCGAGCAATGCCTTGCGCGCCAGATCGTCATTCCCTGCCGCCACGGCCTTTTCTGCCCGTTCGCCATAAAGGGTGATCTGGTCCTGCGATTCGCGCATTTTCTGTTCGATCAGCTTGACCTCGGCCATGGACTTGACCAGTTCCCCCCGTGCGCTCTGGAGCTTGTCGTCCAGATTTCTGAGCTGCTGGGCAATCATGGCTTTCGGGTCCTCAAGATTGTCGAGGGCGCTGTTGGCATTGGCCTGAAATATGGTTTTCATTCGATCGAGCAATCCCATGAATCATTCTCCTTCGTGAATTATTTTTGTGCGATGAGCGTTCTTAGACGGTGCGGATTGGCATGGGCCCCGGATCGTCAGGGGGTGGTGCTTCTTCCGGGAATCTCCCGTGATGTCGGAAGCTTGATCCATCTTCGGGAGATCGAGTATTCCCAGGAGGCTTCGGTGTCCGGTATCGGGAACGGAGGCTCTTCCTTCAGGTGAAACAGTGTTCCCCGACGCTGCGACGCGGCCCCCCGGGGAGTCCGGATCCTTTTTGACCGGGCAAGAACATGAAATCTCGAACCCTGATAATATCCGAGCCATGCTTCGATATACCTGTGGGCAGACCAGAGCGGGATGGCCCAGCGGTCGGTTGTTCCCGCCATGATGTCGAAAATGTGGTCCGCGGGAAGGTCTCCCTGCTGGAATGCGTCTCGACCAGCGTTCATTGCTCCGGTAATGTCCCTGATCTTGAGAACGACTCCGGATTCCCGAATATTCCGGGACAGTTCCGGGTCTATCGTCCAGTCCACAGAAAAAAAGGCCATGATCCGATGGGGGTCGACAGGGAGGATCGAGATGAAGTGCCCCGACTCCCTGCGGAATGGCTCGTAGGGAATATCGAGGAAATACTTCCACCCGGGAGCCGTCTCGTCCCTCGCCGACTGGTCGGCCGGGTCCGGGTGTCCGGTCATTGCAGGGACAGAGGGAGGCATCGGAACCGGATCGGGCGTCCGGTTTTTTGTTGCCAGTTTTACCGTCTTTCCGGGGGCCGCTTTGGCTGTTTTTTTTGCAGGAGGAGAAGCGGAGACCCTGTTTCTGATGCGATCAATGAGATCGATTTTCCGGTCGGAAGGAGAGACGGGAAGGCCGAGTTGTCCGGCCCGTTCCATGAGCTCCCCCCGCGTCAACTTCGTTAGGCCGGCGACCACAACAGGAGCGGAATCTTTTTCCTGCGATGTTTTCTGGGATTGGAATGCGGTCGCTTCCGGTTTTGACTGCCTGGGCCGACGCTCTGCCGTCTTTGCCATGGAGTGGGTGGACATCCCGGAGGATCGTTTCGGAGTCCCGGATGATCCGTTCGGGGCCTTAGGACTCTTTTTCAAGATTTTGCCTCCTTCCGAGAAGAATGGCCTCCTGATATCATTATTGTCATGATATCATGGAGTGGCGATACAAAAAAACATTTCAGCAAGGATACCATAGATGATGCCCGACTTGCTTGTTGAGGGAAACGGAAAGCATTCCCCCAAGCCTCCCTGGATCAGGGTCCCCGCCCCATGGGGCCCCGAGGTGACGAGGATGAAGGATCGCCTGCGAAGGCACGGGCTCCGGACCGTCTGCGAGGAAGCGAGCTGTCCCAATCTCGGAACTTGCTTCCGGGAAGGGGTGGCGACGGTCATGATCCTCGGGCGCATTTGCACCCGGGCCTGCCCTTTTTGTGACGTGGATCACGGAAAACCCGCTGCTCCCGATCCCGGGGAACCCTACAGTGTGGCTCAGATGGTCAAGGAGTCCGGCCTCCGCTTCCTGGTCATCACCTCGGTTGACCGGGACGACCTTTCCGACGGGGGAGCGGCCCATTTCGTCTCGGTGGTCGAGGCCCTGAGAAGAGAGGTTCCCGGCCTGGGAATCGAAATACTTGTCCCGGACTTTCGCCGTTCTCTGGCGATCTCCCTTGAGATCCTTCAAGGCATCCGGATCGATGTCTTCAACCACAATATGGAAACGGTGCCCAGGCTGTACCAGACCGTCCGTCCCGGAGCCGATTACCAGCACTCTCTGGAGCTCCTTCGCCGATTTTCCCGGATGCATCCCCTCGTTCCCGTAAAATCCGGGATCATGGTGGGGTTGGGAGAGGGTCGGGACGAAATCCGGTCGGTCCTCGAAGACCTGAAGGAGTCCGGGGCGAGCATGGTGACAATCGGGCAATACCTGTCCCCGTCGCGGAACCATCTCGATGTGGTGCGATATCTCCATCCCGAGGAATTTGACGAAATCGCCCTCGAGGCGAAGGAGGTCGGGTTCCGCGTCGTTGAGTCCGGGCCGCTTGTGCGTTCGTCCTTTCATGCGGAGAAACTGCTGGATGCATGACCTGACTTTCCTGCCTTATATTGACAATTCGAAGATATTCGATATAATAGAACCATGGAACCCGTAGATATTTTCAAGGCGCTTGCCAACGAGTCTCGCCTGAAGATTCTCAAATGGCTTGGGGATCCCGAACGATATTTTCCGGATGGACCGAACGGAGAAAAACATCATTCGATGACCCTGGGTGTCTGTGTCGGGGCTCTCCAGAAAAAAACGGGACTCTCCCAGTCGACTGTTTCCCACTATCTGCTGATCCTGCAAAAGGCTGGTCTTGTCGTTGCCAGCCGACAGGGCCAGTGGACTTATTACAAAAGAAACGAAAAATCGCTCAAGGGGATCAGCAAGTATCTCAAGGAAGAAATATAAGTATTTAAGTCTTTTGTTTTTATGTATCGATTATTCGCGATAAGTCAATTTAAAAAAAGGAAAAAACTTCAAGGAGGAAGATATGTCCCAACCGTCATCGCAGCCGCTTCTTGCCCCCCTTGCCATGGGGCCTCTGATCCTCAGAAACCGTGTGGTCATGGCTCCCATGACCAGAAACAGGGCTGAAAATCCCGGCAAGGTTCCGGTGGACATCATGGCGACCTATTACAGCCAGAGGGCGTCGGCCGGCCTGATCATTTCCGAGGCGACCCAGGTGAGTCCGATGGGGGTGGGATATCTGAATACCCCGGGAATCCATTCGAAGGAACAGGTCGAGGGGTGGAAGAATGTCACGAAGGCCGTTCATGACCGGGGGGGAGTGATCTTTCTCCAGCTTTGGCATGTGGGTCGGGTCTCCCATCCGGACTTCCATGGAGGAGCGCTGCCTGTGGCTCCGACGGCCATCAATCCTGAGACGGAAGCGTATACGCCCCTGGGGCTGAAAAAGACGGTCGTTCCCAGGGAACTGTTGACCCGTGAGGTGAAGGAGATTGTGTCGGAGTTCATCCAGGGGGCCAGGAATGCCCGGGAAGCCGGGTTCGACGGGGTCGAGATTCACGGGGCCAACGGATACCTGATCGAGCAGTTCCTCCGGGATTCTTCAAACCGTCGGACAGACGAGTATGGCGGATCGATCGAAAACCGGGCCCGGTTTCTGTTCGAAATCGTGAACGGGGTCGCCTCTGCCATCGGTCGCGACAGAACCGGGATCAGACTCTCTCCCGCCAATGTGTGGAATATTCCGGCAGACTCGAACACGAAGGCGCTTTACGATCATGTCATCTCGACCCTTTCGGGAACCGGCCTCGCCTATCTGCACCTTCGGGAGAAAGCCGCCGATGTCAGCGGAATTCCGAACATGGTGGCGAACGTGACCGAGCACTACCGGCCTCTTTTCAAAGGAGTCCTGATGACCAACACCGGATTCGACAGGGAGTCGGGAAACCGGGTCATCTTAAGCGGCCAGGCCGATCTGGTGGCCTTTGGCGTTCCCTTCATCGCCAACCCGGACCTGGTCGAAAGGTTCGCCGCGGGTGCCCCCCTGAGCTCGCCTGATCAGGGAACCTTCTATACGGGAGGAGCAAAGGGGTACATCGACTACCCCATGCACGCCTGATTTCCTGCGGGGCGGGAATCTCTTTCCCGCCCTTTTCCTTCCCTCTCCTCCCCGTTCCACACTCCGGGATTTCCCAGCCAGTGAATCCTTTTTCTGACCGATCCCTGCGGTCACGACTGTCGGCAGGGCGCCAGGTATCGTCCGGTGATATGTTCTTCGATCCGGGGATTCCCGGGGCTGTTGAGCATAACGACGATGAGGCCGGTCAGACCTTTCCTTCCATAGGTAAATCGTCCCGTGGCATTCCCGGTGGCGCAATGCATCCGGTAGGACAGGGTGTTTCCGGTGATCGCAGGAGAGCTCATGGCACAGTTCTTGACAGCTTTCAGGGGAACAAGGTGTTGCCGGGTCAGGCAGTCGTCGAACTGGAGGGTCCGGGGTGGAATTCCCGGGAACCCGGACATGACGATGAGAGTCGTGAAGGACCAGTTGCCTTCCTGAATGTCGATCCTGTTTGCCGGGGATGCCCCCCCAGGAGACAGTGCCAGGAGGTTCGCAAGCAGTGCAAGGGTCCCTCCCATCAGGATCCGGACGAGTCGTTTCAGCATCGAATCACCTCTTTCAAATGGCTCGGGCCAATAGTGCTACCAAATGGTTTTACTCTATAGGGGGAGAGAGGGTTTGTCCATGGACGGAGGCGGAGTTGCCGCTCAGTCCGCAGGAGAGGGGTCCCGCTTGTTGAAGGCCCGGTAATACAAGGTGAGGTAGCCGCCCTGAAGAAGAGCTCCAAGAAAGAACGGGAGGCCGAGCCAGCCGTGGGCGAGAAGGGCCGCCCCCGCGACTGGTCCGATCGATTGGGGGATCTGCATGGACACGTTGTGCAGGCTTGCGGCAAGACCTCTCCGGCCTTCGCCCACAAGTCCGATCGAGAGGGCCTGTCGGGCTCCGATCGTGCTCTGGTTCAAGGCGACCCTGAGGATATGGGCTCCGACGGCGAGGGCAAATGTCGGCATCATCGGAATCATCAAGGTGAAGACAAGTCCCAGTCCTCTTCCGGCGATGACCGTGCGGACCGTCCCCCATCGCGATGTCATCCTGCCCGCGAAAAGGGAAAAAATGGCCGCGAGCAAGTATCCTCCGGACATGGCCAGTCCGATCGATTCCGGGCCCTTCTGAAAACGGACGGAAAACCAGTACGCCATGAGCGGGGCATAGAGTCCCAAGGAGAATCCGTTTAAGGCGTTGATACCGATGAGCGTTTTGAGAAGAGACCACTCTTCCCGGAGAGTTTCCTTCGAGAGTGTTTCGGGACGGTCCAGGGAGTCGGGAACCATCAGGATCAGGAGGAATGCGATCACCGCTCCGGCCGCCACGATCAGGAACACGGCGGTTGCCAGGCGACGGAGGCCGTCGGTCCCGGGGAACAGGAGCGGATAAAGACCGGATAGAGCCCCCAGGGCCATTCCGATAAACCCCGATGCTGTGTTGAGGCTGAAGACCGGACCCCGGCTGGCTTGGGGGAGCAGGCGGGCCAACCATGATTGTTCGACCGGGGAAAAAGCCCCCGCCCCGCCCCCCGTGCTCTGTCCGAACCCTCCGACGATGGCGATGAATCCCAGGATGAGGTTTGACGGAGTTCCCCTTTCGCCAAGAAAACCCAAAAGGGCACAAAACAGTTGAAGGAGTTCGTATCCCGCCAGAAACTTCTTTCTCCCGAGCCGATCGCTCGCTGGTCCGATGGCCAGTGTTGCAAAAATTGAAAAAACGATCCCTCCGGTCAGGATCATGCCGATTGACGGGGCTGACCACCCCAGATGCTTGAGTTCCAGAACGAAGTTAGCGGAAAGAGCCCCTTGCCCGATACTCCTGGCGGTTCTGGAGGCGATCAGGAACGCCACAAAGCGCGTGCTTTGCCCGTCGTTCACAATCGGGGAATCCGTATTACTCCAGGGGGGAGGACAGCAGGAAGGAGAAAAAGAAGGACCGGCGTCATGGGTCCGGAGAGGATCGGTCGATAATGGCAAAAGAGGCATATCCAGTGACCTGCTTTTTCTCACCGGTAATGTCCCCGGAGTTTCTTGCATCGAGAAGCCGGAATTCGAACCGGTGACTGCTGGCGGCCTTCAGGAGTGCGTTGATTCCAATCGCTCCGCAGGAGTGAAGGATTTCGACAGGACGGCCATGAAGGATCTTGTCGAAGGATTCGGCGTCGATCTTTTTCGACTGGTCATAGCTCAGGAAGTCGGAAAAATCCGAACTGACAAGAAGCAGCGTGTCGGGGTCGGAGAGAAAGGAGTCGAAGATGTGGGCGAGGACTTCGGTCGAGATATCGGAAAATCCAAGAGGCACAATGGGGATGCTTCCCCAGATCCCCAGGAGGAAAGGCGCATGGACTTCGATGGAGTGTTCGTAGGCATGGGCCTCTTCCGAGAAGAGCGTTTCGGCGTAGAAAGCGAGCTTTTGGACCGTCTTTCTGTCAACCGGCAACAGTCCCGTCGGAACCCTGTAGCCGGTTGCTGTCGGGAGGACGACCCCGTATTCGGGGTAATAGTGGAGAGGGGCGGCAATGACGACTCTCTCGGGGGGACGGGACCGTCTGGCGAGCACCCTGTAGGCAGAGGCGGCAACAGGTCCCGATCGACGGTATTCCCCATGAGGAAGAATGAGGGCCCGGATGGAGTCGGGGGAAAGAGACACGTCCTTCGGGTCCGCGTCCTCAATAAGCGCCTGGACAGCGCTGGAAAGGGAATCCGGATCCTTCGGGTAAAAGGATCCTTCATGGGAGGCATGTCGTACGGAGTTCATGGTTTGTCGGGGAACAAGGGGGGATCGATTCCCCTCTGTTCCCTTCTGGGTCTCCTCAATGAATGGCCCCCGAATCATTCGGGTCCGTTTTGTGGCGCTTCCTTGTCTTTGTCTGACTGTGTGTCTCCGGGGCCTCCCCGAAAGAGTTTTTTCATTGGTCCTGCTATGGTAGCATGGGGAAACAGTCCAACGGAATATTGGACGCCTACTTCCAGATACTGTCCTTATCGGCGAACAGGAGAGAATTGTTGATCGTCTCGGGTTTCACTTTCTGTCGTAATGTCGAAAAACTGGATTATCCCTTTGTGGAATCCATTCGCTCCCTTCTACCCCTTGTCGATGAAATGATCGTCAATGTCGGAGACTCTGAAGACAGGACCCTGGAGCTCGTCCGGGGGATCGATGATCCCCGGATCAGGGTCATCGAGTCGGTCTGGGACAAGAACAATCTCCGGGAGGGGCTTGTCTACGCTGAACAGACCAACATCGCCCTTTCCCACTGCCGTCCCGATGCCGACTGGGCCTTCTATCTTCAAAGCGACGAGATTCTCCATGAAAACGACTATGCCGGAATCCGGGCCTCCATGGAACAGTACAGAAACGACACGAGTCTTTTGGGGCTCATGTTCCGGTATCACCATTTTGTCGGAGACTATTTCCGGACCGATCCCTGGGCGTATCGGCGGGCGCTCCGGATCGTCCGTCCGGGAAAGGTGATTTCGGTGGGGGACGCCCTGGGGTTTGCCCGGGTCGAGGACAAGCTCTTTATCGGAAAACACCAGAAGAGTCTGTGGAGATATGCCGATGGACGGATCTACCACTACGGGTGGGTCAAGTCCAAGACCCTCTTGCGCCAGAAGATACAGGTCCAGGTGGACTACTACTGGGACGGGCGACCCGAAGAGAAGGATGTCCGGATTCTTTCAGCCGAGGATTTCATGCCGGAGCATTATGCATTCCTCAAACCCTTCAAGGGAGTCCACCCCCGGATCATGGAAAAAAGGATCAGTTCCTTTGTCTCTCCTCCCCAGGAACGGTCCCGCTGGCTTCAGCCCGCGTTCTATCGCTATGTCTTGCAGCACGGATTCAAGGGATAGAGGGTTGGATCCTGAGATTCTGGAGGGGTAGGGGATCTCCGCCGGCGGCTTCGATCGCCTGCCTGACGCGCCGCACCCTCTCCCGGCAGATTTCGGCAATGGTCGGAAACCCGGCGTAGTGAGTTGGGCTGTCTGACTGGATCAGGATAAAAGGCCGTTCTCCACCGTCTTCCTGATTCAGCGCCAGGACAGCGTGTCCTGTGGTCCCCGATCCGGCAAAGAAATCCATGACGGGCTCTCTCGAGCCTGGTGGCTGGGCCCATCCGATCAGGTCCCGAATCAGTCGGGAGGGCTTGGGAAAGTCGATAAGAACCTTTCCGAACAAGTCCTTCATTTCCCGCGTGCCGTCTGTTGTTGTGGCCCGGTCATAGTAGGATTCCGGGGTCTTTCTCCGCTCCACACCTTCCAGGCTCAGATACTGTTTCGTATAGACGGTCCAGCGTCCGTTACGGTTTTCCTTGATCAGGATTTCATCGATGCGTTTTTCAAAGGTTTGGCGACTCCAGCGCCATTGATGAGTGGGACATTCGATCAGGGTTCCGTCGGGAGCGGGGACGGGATAGAGCAGATTCGGCCGGGGGGAGTGTCGCGTCCCGGATTTGGCAAATGGGATCAGCTTGTAACGTCCCCTTTCGTCGACGAACGGGTACTGGCTCTTCATTTCGGGAGTAAGGGGTTCGGAGAATGGAGGAAGGATGTCGATGTTTTTCGCATAGACCAGAATGTATTCCGTTTGGGGCAGAATATGCCTGTTGCCCCGCCCCCTGACGACTTTTTTTCGCCAGGTGATTGTCGCGACGAAGTTCTTTTCGTCGAATATTTCATCCAGAAGCGATCTGAGATGGTGGACTTCCCGGTCATCGATGCTGATGAAGAGGACTCCGGTCTCCTTGAGGAATTTGTGCCCCAGGAAAAGCCGTGGGTAAATCATGGACAGCCAGGCGTCGTGTCGGTCGATTTTTTTGGGGGAACCTTCGGAGGAACCCCTCCCATATCGGTCGTGGTAGAGAAGTCGATTGCCCGTATTGTAGGGAGGATCCAGATAGAGGACTCCGATTTTTCCTGCCAGATGGGGGAGCAAAAGCTTGAGTCCCTCCAAGTTGTCACCTTCGAGGATGGCATGACTCTTCGGATCAAAAGGCCCGTCCTGCGGTTCGAGGTGACAGGAGGGGGCCGAATGGATCTCTTTTTCGGCAGTTTCCCTGCCGGGCCAGACGAGTCGGGTTTGATCAGGCTGGTTATGCAAGGCGATAATTCTGTCCTTCCTTGGAGTCTGTTAGGAATTTTTCTGTTCGATCAATTGTTGCCAGTATATCCTATTCGGAGGAGCTGCCGGTATACTGACTCCAGCCCGGATGGACCGATTTGTTCGTCAGAGGTTGAATTTTATCAGTGGATCTGCTAAAAACACTGCGGGCCGATAGCTCAATTGGCAGAGCAGCTGACTCTTAATCAGCGGGTTGGGAGTTCGATCCTCCCTCGGCCCACCATGTTTCATGATGACTTGCGTTCAGGGCACAAGAGCCAGTTCAGGGCTTTGTGCTTTTTTTTTGCCCCCCATATTGTCTGAATAAGTATTTTTTTTACCGGAAGGATCCGGATGATTTTGGGCAAATCCCCGAATTTTCAGGATTGTTCTTGTGTTTTCTCAGACTCTTGATCAGTGATAGGGAGTTCGATCCTCCCTCGGCCCACGAGTCACTCTCTTCTGGGATTCGAACCCCGCCTTCACCAAGAGAATTCTCTCTGAAAGGCTCTCTTGTCGGTCCGGAATCGAAACGCTCCCGTCTCTCCAGGGATTGCCCTACCCAGGATCCTTCGAAGCATCGCTCTTCCCGAACGTCCCTCCCTTGTTCCGCGTCATATATCCTGATGGTTGAGTCCGGTAAATTCGAGCATTTTTGTCTTATTCTTCCATACACTGCGGGGCTCTGAGCTCTTTCGGGGAAGGACATCGCCGCATTTTACACAATGGCAGGAATCATTCGTGGAGCGTCAATTCTGAATCCCTGTGGTATGGTTACACGACATGGAAGCGTGTGTTCCGGAAAGGAATTGGATCTTCCCTGGTTGTTCCGGGAACCGGAAGGTGAATTCCCTGATGGTTTGGACTTTGTCTGTTAACCCAAGGAGCAAGTCATGGAAACGAAGGATGCCTACAAGAAAAAGCTCGATGCCCAACTGAAGGAGTGGAGTGCCCAGATCAACCTGCTCGCCGCAAAGGCTACAAACAAGGGGGCCGATATCAATCTCAAATACGCGAAGGAGCTCGAAGAGCTCAAGGAGAAACAGAGTGAGCTTTCAAAAAAGATACAGGAGTTGGACGAGTCAAGCGGAGAGGCCTGGAAAACAATTAAGGTCACGGCGGACAAGGTCATGAATGACTTTAAAACAGGAGTCGCCCGGGCCCTGTCAAAATTCAAGTGACATAACGGAAAACGTCCTGACCCCTCTTTCCGGCTGCCTGGCGGGTCGGGTCTTCCCGAGACATTGGTCTGAATGTCGTTTTGCCCGGTTCCGGCCAACGATGCCCGTCATGGTGTGGCATCGACTCAGTCCCTTTCCCGGAAACTCCCGGATCCGAAAGGACCCGGGGGGGGAGGCGGTCATCCGGGAGCAGTTGACCAGGGTCGGAGCGTCTCCTCCAGAATTATCCGATACCATGGGGACGGGAGGATGGGGCAGGGCCTTTGAGCGTTTAGATGAGCCGTGCGGGGGTAGGCCCTAAGCCTCTGTTTTGCGAGTCGTTCAGGACCGGAAGAAGGAGTGTGGGGTCGATTTTTCGAGAGGGTTCACTCTTTTCCCTGAACAGATTCTTTTTCCCAGACTGACCCGTTTCCCGGAGGATTCAGGAGACCGGGTCTTGATTTCTGTCCCTTGGGATTGTCCGGACGAATCTGCGGGTCCCCGGTGGATCCGATTTTCCGGAAGGGTGACCAGCGTTCCCGGGAAAAGGGGCAATTCGGGCAGATCGGTTCACAGACCTGGAGCGGGTTCGTGGTCAGAGGTCCTGCCACAGGTCGGGATAGAGTTTTTTTAGAGAGACAAGTTTGGGGATGTCGTTGTACACGATGTAGGGATAGTCCGGATGGGTCTCCAGGAAGTTCTGGTGATAGTCTTCGGCCGCATAGAACGCCATGAGAGGGAGGACCTGGGTGGCAATGGGTTTTTTGAAGACCCCGGAGGAGTTCAGCTGGGCGATGTAGGCTTCCGCAACGCGTTGCTGTTCGGGATCGGTCGTAAAAATTGCCGATCGGTACTGCGTTCCGACGTCGGGCCCCTGACGGTTGTGTTCCGTCGGATTGTGGGCCACGGAAAAAAAGACCTTGAGAAGAGTCGCATAGGAGACGACAGAGCTGTCGAAGGTGATTTCCACCGATTCGGCATGGCCGGTCGACCCCATGCTGACCTTGTCATAGCGTGCGGTTTCGGCCGATCCCCCCGAATATCCGGACAGGACCCGGGTCACCCCCCTGACATGCTTGAAGACGGCGTCGACTCCCCAGAAACATCCTCCCGCGAGAACGGCTTTCTGGATCCCCCCGGATTTTGAGGTGGTCTGGGAGTCCGGGATGGGAGCCTCGCTCGCTCCAGAATCCCCGAAGCATCCGACAAGGCCAATCATGGCGACAAGGCTTCCTGCCAAAGCAGAATGAAGGGAGGTCATTTTAACGGTCCTTTGCTGCTGAAGGATCCGTCCCCCGCCACTGGAGGGAAAGGAATGAAGTTCAGCGCGACCATATTGATGCAGTATCTCATGCCCGTTGGAGGGGGACCATCGTTGAAGAGATGACCCAGATGGGCATCGCATCGGGTACAGAGCACCTCTGTCCGGCTCATGCCATGGCTTCGGTCCTCCCGGAGGACGACGTTTTCGGGGGCGATCGGGGCCCAGAAACTTGGCCATCCGGTATGGGAGTCGAACTTTGTGTCGGACCGGAAGAGGGCATTGTTGCAGCAGATGCACCGATAGAGACCCGCATCGGTCCGGTTGTACCCCGGAATCGAGAAAGGACGCTCCGTTCCGTGTTCCCTTGTGACCTCGTAGGAAAGGGGAGAGAGCATTCTTTTCCAGTTCGGATCATCTTGGACCTTGGGGACCGTCTCCTTGCCAAGATTCTCACCGGTATCGGAAAAGGAGACGACGACAACCTGCTTCGGCGCAGATTCTGGATGACTTTCGGACATGGCAGAAGCCTCTCGGTTGGATGCGGCAATAGACCTTCGAAGACCGGGAAAGGGAATACAAAGGGAAGCCAGGGCTCCCGCCAGGAACCACAGGAACTGCCTTCGGCTTTTCTCGGCCATCGGACCCTCTCTTTTCGGTCTGTGATTCTTCTCTTGAGATGACGATAACCCGGCCCTTTGACGGGGTCAAGCAAGGGATGAGGAAGGCTCCTGCGATTCTCTCCGGGATTATTCCGTGTGAATTTTGCAGAGGATTCGGCCTTTTTTTCGGAAGAAGTCGACCTTCCGGAAGCGAATGGGTCGGGTGCTCGCCCTCTGTCCGCGATGGGCATAGATCCCGTTTTCGTCCGCTCCCCCTGACGAAGATCGGATGCGCGAATTGATGGAATCTGTCATCGCGCCTCCTGTATTGCAATCCCCGGAAAGGGCGGGAGCGTTGACGCGCGCTCATGCAGGGACTTTGGCTGCCAATCGTTTAAGATGAAGGTTCCGGGGTTTCCTCCATGCGCTTGTCCAGGAACAGGACCTTTTTGAAGAAGGCCTCCCCGTCCATCTTCTCGTTGTTTAGGGCCATAGCGATGAGCTCTCCTCCAATGACCTCCGGGGAGAGGATCATATCGGGGGAGACTGACCGGATTCTTGAAAAATTGATCCGGTCGCGCACGGAAACGACCGTTTTGGCTTTTGATCCGATTTCCCGGGCCGCCAGGACCACGAAAGCATTTTCCGGGTCGTCTTCCAGAAGGGAGAGAATGGCCATCGCTTCCTGGGCGCCTGCCTTCCTGAGAGTCTCTCCGTCGGCGGGATCCCCGATGACCTGATCGGCCTGATCAAAGGGAGGTTCTTTTACTTCCCGGGGGACGATCACTGTCACCGGAAGTTTTCGGGAGGTCAGTTCACGATAGACATTTCTGGAAAGGTTGCTTGTCCCGACCAGAATGTAGTGATTTTTCCTTGGCATTTTCTTTTTCTCCTGCACGAGAATTTTCCGGAGCCGTTCATTGATCAGTGGAATGAAGACAGACGATATGGATGCGCTGAAGACGGTGATGCCGAAGAGAACAAGCGAGACGACGAAAAGGCGGGCGTCATCGGTGCGGGGGACAATGTCTCCGTATCCGACCGTCGCCATCGTGATTGTGGAAAAATAAAAGGCGGTCACCAGGCTCGTGATCGGAGGGTTGAAGCCTTTCCCCAGGATGAAGGATCCGAAGACGGCGTAGGCGATGAGGAGCAGAATGCTTAGCAGGGAAAACAAGGTGCCGGTTGTCAGGCTCGAGCGGTCGAAGGACCGGCGGGACAGAAGGAGTCCGACGATCAAGAGAAGGGTCATGCCCAGGGAGAATTCGGGGAGGGGAGTCTGGCGGAAAATGACCAGAAGGGAGACGAGGGAGAGGAAAAGTGTGACGATCCAGGAAAATCGGGAGCGAAGAAAAAGGCCGATGGACATGAGAATCTGGATAAGTCCGATCACCGTCTGGGGGATTCCCCCGGGGATATGAAAAATGACAGGAAGGTGGGCAAAATCCTCGGCCGGGCCAAAAGCTTTCAGGTGGTTCTGAATGATCTCGATCTGATCGAGAATCGGGAAAACATTTTTCAGCCCGTAAAGACCGACGACCAGAGCCAGAAGTCCATGGGGAAAGAATCGGGACCTTTCCGGGGAGGGCCCCTGCAAGGAGCCGAAAAGGGTCTTGAGCCGGGTCATCTGGTGGCGGACCCGGGAAGCGATAAAGGACATAGAGGTTCCTTCCGGTCTGTGTCGTTCGTTCGCCCCTTCCGGTGCTCGGGGCCGGGGTGATTGGGCGGCGACCGCCTCTTTCTGCTATTATAATGGGAACGTAGGGTCGAATGACGATTCCCGACGGGTGAACAATAGCCGTTCTCAGTATTTCATGCAATATCCCATCGGTTTTGATTGACTTGAAAAAGGAAAGACGAGGTTGACGTGCTTATGATCCTTCTGAGGCTTCTTCTGAATGCTCTGGTCATATTTGCCGTGTCGCACATGATCCGCGGAGTGGCAATCAAGGGGTATGGCACGGCGGTAGTCGTCTCCGTCGTCCTGGGGTTCCTCAATATCCTTGTGCGGCCTCTCCTGATTCTCCTGACTCTTCCGATCACGGTCCTGACACTGGGTCTTTTTATCTTTGTCCTGAATGCCCTTCTTCTCTGGTTTGTCTCGTCCATCGTTCCCGGATTCGAGATCCAGACATTTTCGGCAGCTCTTTTGTCGGCGTTTTTGATCAGTATCGGCAGTGTTCTGGTGTCTCTCTTGCTGTAGGGACTGAAAAATGGTTGTACCGATGCCCACCTTCAATGACTGGATGGCCAGGACGCCCTCAGGGCGAGAGGTCGTCCTTCATCACAAGGGCGACATTCTGTTTCACCAGAACGATCCGTCTGATTTTTTATATGTCGTCATGGAAGGCCGGCTCCTGTTTGTCAAGGAGAGTCCTTTCGGCAACCCTCTGGTCCTGGAAAGGCTGCTTCCCGGGGAATTTGTGGCAGGATTTGCGGTCATCTTCGACTTTCCCTATCCGGCCGGAGCTATAAGCGATTGTCCTTCACGGGTTCTTGGATATTCCAAGAAAACCCTTCAGGCCTCTCTCGAGCAGGATCGCGAGCTGAGGCGGGAAGTCAACAGGGAGCTCGGGGAGAGGTTTCAGATGTACCAGTCCCGCCTTTTGTATGCAAATACTCCGATTGAGATCAGGCTCTCCCAGGTTCTTGTGGCCCTTTCTGGACGTGGGGGGGGCGGACCTCCCCAAAGACAAGGCGTCGGCCGCGATTCCCTCGTCATCACGCGGTCGATTCTGGCGCAAATGTGCCTGACAACCGTTGAAACCACGATCCGGATCACGCGGATGTGGGAAAAGGCCGGGAAGCTCGACCTGTCAAAAAAGGGAATTATCCGGATTGTGGATTTCGCCTTTTTCGATCAGCTTGTTCTGGGGGGATCGAAGGACCCCTGAAGGTCTTCCGGTTTGCCTTGCGCCGAACCACCCTGTCCCGGGAAAGAGTCCGGCCGTTATCCCTCCTCGGGTCCGTACTCCCCTCCATTGCAGGCAACGCAGATAAAATCCCCGTCAAGCCATCTCATGGGTTTTCCGCAAATGGGACAGGCCTTCCTTTTCATTGTTTCGAGGGGTACGTTGTCAGGGAAGTCGATTTCCTCTTTTCCGGAATCTTTTGTCGACATGAAGTCTCCTTCTCTTGAAGTTGGAGTGGACAGAGGGGCGATGTCCCATTGTACACCCTTTGAACGGAGAGGTCTGTGCTCAGGGATCGGGGGCGTTGCACCGGAACAGGGCCGCGAGATTCGACCTTTCGGTGCGGGGCAGGTAGTGAACCTGTCGTGGGGAGGCGGGTTCGAGGGCCGGATTCAGGGGACAGGGAGGGCTTTGTTTGCCCATCGCCAGGGAAAGAACGAAAAGAGCGCCCAAGGCGACGATGACTCCGGGGAAGGGCATCCGGCCGTCGAGGAGCAGAATCGTTGCAACCGTCAGGTAAAATACAAAAAGTCCCGCCGGCCACGGCTCTGGAGTCCCGAAGATCGCTCCTGGGAGGCTGGCAAAGCCGTGGACAAGTCCGAGAACGATATGGGAAACCGGGGTGACAAATAAAGGAAGGACAGGCGCGGGATGATCGAGGACGAGAAAGCTTGCGAGGTCGAGAAAGCCCATGGGAAGGAGGACGTCTCCGGCGATGGGAACGATGACCGAGTTCGAGAGGATTCCCGAAGGGTTGGCCGTCTTGAAAACCGAGGCCAGAAGAGGGGCGGTGAGAAGGGTGATGGAGAGACCGGCAAGAATGGATTCAGACAGGGTTCCATAAAGGCTGTGGCGTCCGGAGCTGGGAGCCCCGTCCGGTGGGCGGTGGCATTTTTGAAAGAGGACGATTCCCCACAACGCCAGGACGGACAGGGTGAAGGAGAGGGAGTGAACCAGATCTGGAAATGCAAATAGCATGATCATTGTCGAGAGTCCCAGGATATCCCTGAATTCTAGATCGACAAAGAATATTTTCAGGAGGGAGAGGATCAGAAACCCCAGGAATGCACGGACAGCGGCCGAGGGCATTCCGATCATGACTGTATAGAAGGCCAGAACAGGAAGCGTGGATGCGGCCAGGACCGGAATCAGCGGAGTGCGGACAAGCAGGTTCCGGAGAAGAGGCAAGGGCAAAATCCTGACGAGACAGAAAACAATACCTCCCAGAAAGAGGGCAAGCAGGGTCATGTGTTCTCCTGAAACAGACAGGAGGTGGGATACGCCCGCCCGTTGAAAGTCCCCCAGCGTTTCGGGAGTGATCAGCATGGTATTTGAAAGATCGAGGGCGCACAGAAGTGCGGAGGTGTCCGGGGGGTAAGTCGATCGTAAATGGTCTGCAAGGATCTGACCGGTCCTGGCGGCCGATCGCATCAGCCGGTCAAGGGGGGAAGGGCTGTGGACCACCCGGAATGTATCCCAGGGGGCGATCTCGTAGGTCGGCGTGTTTTTCCGGAAAATGGAGGGAGAAGGAGACGGGGTCGACACCGGTGTAAGAGTGCCGGAGAGGCAGTCTTTTGGAAAAAGACCTCCGGATTGACGGTTTTCTGGGACATGCAAACGAAAAGATCCGGGAAGACCCGCATCCCGTCCGGAGTTTTTGATGTCGACCCAGGAGCCGTTCCGTGAAGGCTCCGGAAGATTCCGGATACACCCCGAGAAAGGAGAAGACAGTTTTCTGGCCGGGGAAGGGGGCGATGGGAGGGGGTGTTGGCAGATCCCCAGAATGAAGGATGCGGCAAGGAACAGGAGGGAGATCCTGCCCCGGACCAGAAAGAGCCCTGCCAGAACTCCACAGAGGAGAAGGAAGAGGAGTGAGGAAAGAGGGAAATACTCAAAAAATCCGGACAGGAAGAGACCCGACATCGCCATGATCGATGCCGGAAAGAAATCCCGGACTGTCATGGTCGCCTGCGGGGGAACTCAGGAGGCCGGGTGGACAGAGGCAAAATCCTCGGAGACAGCCTGGATCAGCCCGGACATCATCCGGTTCAACACCTCGATATCCGGGCCCTCGAGCATGATCCGTATGGCCATCTCCGTTCCGGAGTATCGTAGAAGCAGGCGTCCGCGACCCTGTTTCATTTCCCCCTCCACATCGCTCTTGATCTTCGAGAGCTTCGGAAGGGTCTCGATCGGGACTTTGGATGGAACGGGAATCGTTTTCAGAAGCTGGGGATAGGGTTCCATGACATGAGCCGCATCGTCGAGGGAGACCGATTCGCGGGAAAGGATCGACAGAAGCTGCAGGGCGGTGAGAAGTCCGTCTCCGGTCGAATGGAAGTCCCTGAAAATGATATGGCCGGACTGTTCACCTCCGAAGGAAAGAGACAGACGGTCGAGCTCTTCGAGAATATACCGGTCCCCGACCTGGGTCTTGCGGATGACAACTCCTTCCCGGGCCATGGCTTCGTCGAGCCCCAGGTTGCTCATGACCGTCGTGACCAGAGTATCTCCCGAGAGCTTCCCTTCCCTTTTCAGGGAACGGGCCACGATGGCCATGATCCGGTCGCCGTCCAGAATTTTTCCGGATCCGGTAACAAAGACGGCCCTGTCGGCATCCCCGTCAAGAGCCACCCCGAGGTCGGCGCCGGTCTCGATCACCCGTTTGGCCAGATTCTCGGGATGGAGCGCGCCACAGTTGTCATTAATATTGACTCCGTCGGGCTGGTCTCCCATCGTGATGACCTCGGCTCCGAGCTCCCGAAGGGCCATGGGGGCCACCTTGTAGGCCCCTCCGTTGGCGAGGTCGAGGACGATTCTGACTCCGTCGAATTTTTGCTTTCGGGGAAGCGTGTTCTTGACGAACTCGATATATCGGCCTTCGGCTCCCGACAGGCGGGACACCTTTCCGATCAGGGATCCGGTCGGTCGGATGTGGTCGATTTCCTGATCCATGACCAGACTTTCGATCCGGTCCTCAAGCTCGTCCGGGAGTTTCAGTCCTTCGGAAGAGAAAAATTTTATCCCGTTGTCATCGTAGGGGTTGTGGGAGGCCGAGATCATGATACCGGCATCGGCCCGGAGGCTTCGGGTCAAAAAAGCGATGCCAGGGGTGGTGAACGGACCGACCAGGATGACATTGACGCCCATCGAGGTGATGCCGGAAGTCAGCGCCATTTCCAGCATGTATCCCGAGATGCGCGTGTCTTTTCCTATGACGATATGGTGTTCCTCGCCTGCCCTGACAAAAAGGTGTGCGGCCGCCCGTCCAAGCCGAAAGGCCATTTCGCCCGTTACCGGATGGATGTTGGCACGTCCTCTGATGCCGTCCGTTCCAAAGAGCCTCGCCTTGTTGATCGACACACTTCCCCCCTCTCGATTCGTTATGGCCTTCGCCATGATAGCAGATTTTTCGCAGTCAAAACACTCTTCTCCATGAAGTCTCAGGAATTCAAAGTTTAGGGAAACAGGGACACAAAGAACGGCGGGGAAGGAGCCGAAAGGGTCCGTTCAGAACCGGGAGCTTTCGGGACCGGTCTCTTCGTAACGCCTGTCCCCTGGCCTCTGGAAGAGATGAGCGGCGGCTTCCTTCGGGTGAACCCCATCGAGGATGTTCCGGGTCTGGACATTGTTCCGACTGGTCGTCAGCGCAAGATTCCTCCGGAAGGCCGGAACAGGGGGAGACGGGGGGAAGAACACGGAGAAGGCGGCGCAGGGGGAGTCGTGAAATTGGAGTCAATCAAATTTATATTTATGAATTGCTGCCATGAGGTCCCGGCGTTCTGTCAGCCATGATGGCCGGAGGCTTTTTCTACCAGGGAGGGAGATTGGTCCTAACGAGTTTTCTTGACGGGATCGACCGTGACAACGACCGAGAGTGGAGAAAGCAGCCGGACGTGACTGAAATTCGGTGGCATCAGAGGAATATCGAAGGTCTGCTGGGTGCTTCCGGTCAGCTGGGATAGCTCGATAGGTCGGGTTTTGAGGAACCTTATGCCGGCAAGGGAGGTGGTATCGCCTTCGATGATGGCCTGGTTGGGATTGATGCGGACCATCAGCGGAGTGATTCTGCCATGTTCCTGGCCGATAAATTGGGGAAGAATAGGAACGGTTTTCCTGAAAAGGGGCATTAGCACAAGGGAGACAGTCCGTGGGGTAAACCGGACGATGGAAACCGCCGTCGGGAGTGTGATCATGGAGCGTGTCAGATGAATGCTTTGTCGGCCGGGTTTGAAGGATCGTCCGTCAAGAAGGATGGAGAGATTGTTCGTTCGAATCCGGCTTCCCAGACCCGGAGGTCCTTCGAGAGTCAGTGTGACCTGGTCGGGAGTGGAGCTTTTTAGTTCGAGATGCGAAGGAAGATGGGCGACTGTCACAGGCAGGGTGAGGGAAAAATATTCCTGCCCTTTCCGGCTGATATGAAACCACAAGGCCAAGGCCAAAATGAGCGCAAGAAATTTCAGGACAAGATTTTTTCCAACCGCCCTTTTTATTTCATCCCATCGGGTCATGGGGAGTTCCTTGACGATTTTCGGGAAGAAGCCATGAGGTTCAGGAGATTGCCAAGTCCGGGAATCCGGGTGGCCACGGCGGTAATTTTTTTTCTGAACGAATGCATCTTGCGATTCTTGGGAATGCGGTTTTCCTTCCGGAACAGTCGGGCCATTGTCTGGCGAAAGAGAATCATATCCATCTGCGGAGCCACTCGTCCTGCGACGACAAGAGAGATCTGGGAGGTTTCTTCGGAGACCACAAGCGCGACGGCATCGGTTTCCTCGGTAATGCCGATGGCGGCTCTGTGCCTTGTTCCATACTGTCGGGAAAGATCGGGCGAAAGGGAGATCGGGAGGAAACACCCGGCTGTGGATATACGGTTTTTCCGGATAATGACGGCGCCGTCGTGGATCGGGGAATAGGGCAGGAACAGGCTGACCAGAAGCTCGCTGGAGATGATGGCGTCGAGAGGGACGCCGACCTCGACGATTTCGGTCAGGTCGGTATTTCGTTCAATGACGATGATCCCGCCAATACCTCTCCGGCTCAGGGTCTGAAGGGATTTGACGATCTCTTCGATGTCGAGAGAGTTTTCCCCCAGCTGAATGCCCAGAAGAAGCGGGCTTTTTCCGACTCGGGCCAGGGCCTTTCGAATTTCCGGCTGAAAGAGGATCAGCAACGCGAGGACGATTTGCGACCAGAAACTTGTGATCAGCCAGTTTAGCGTATAAAGCTTGAGCCATCCGGAGACAAAGAAAACAAGAAGGAAAACCAGCACTCCGATGACCATCTGAAACGCTCTGGTCCCACGAATCAGCAGAAGAATCTGGTAGAGGATAAACCATACCGCGAGGATGTCAAGGACATTGCGCCAAGAATGCCATGAGAGCTTATCCATTTTGTGCGCCTGCAATGGAGCGGATCGTGTGCCGGACAAGCACGGCAATATCCGGCCTGTGCGTCCGGAAGAGAGAGGCATTGTGCAAGGTGGCCCATGCCATGACTGCCGCTGTCGGGATATCTCTTTCAGACGGGGCAAGATCATGTCGGGGACCATCGAGAAAGCGCTTTCGGGAGGGGCCGATCAGGAGGGGACCCATTTGCGCAAATGTGTCCATATGGCGAAGAAGTGTGAAATTGTGTTCTGCGGTTTTTCCGAACCCAATGCCGGGATCCAGGATCAACCGGTCGGGAGAAACGCCCGCCTCTCCAAGGAGGCGTACTCTTTTTTCGAGATAATCCCGGACTTCGGAGACAACATCATGGTATACAGGGTCTCTCTGCATGGTCTCGGGAAGGCCTTTCTTATGCATGACAACGGCCATGATCTCTTCGTTCTCCCGAAGGATAGAAATGAATCCCGGATCCTCGAGACCACCGATGTCGTTTATCAGGACGGCGCCATAGTCCATCGCTTCCCTGAAGATGTCCGGGCGTCGGGTGTCGATCGAGATCGGGACCCGAAGACCGGCTATCTTTTCCAGTGCGGGAAGCAGGCGGGAACGTTCTTCCTCCGGCTCAACGGGTTTTGACCCGGGCCGAGAGGACTCGGCTCCGATATCGAGAATGTCGGCGCCGGCATCGAGCATTCGACGGGCGCAATCAAGAACCTGCTCCGATTTCCCGTGCAGTCCGTCCCTGGAAAATGAATCGGGGGTCATATTGATGACCCCCATGATGAGGGGGCGAACCCCCGTCCATTGTTTGAGATTCAGAGGTGTTTTCAGATCAGATTGGCGCATTGGCCGACTGGATCAGCGCATCGATCTGCGGTGAATCCAGTGTTTCTTTTTCAAGAAGCGCTTCGGCAATATTGTGAAGAGCCTTGATATGTTCCGAGATGAGGTTCTTTGACTTTGCATAGGCATCGAAGATGATGCTGCTCACTTCCCTGTCGATATCGATAGCAGTCGATTCGCTGTAGTCCCGACGCTGGAACATTTCGCGTCCAAGAAAAATCTCGTCGTTTTTCTGTGCGAAGGTTATGGGGCCGAGCTTGTCGCTCATTCCCCATTCGCAGACCATCTTCCTCGCCAGGTCGGTGGCGCGCTCGATGTCGTTTCCGGCTCCGGTCGTGATCGACCGGGTGACAAGCTCTTCCGCCACCCGTCCGCCCATCAGAATGGCGATATTGTTAAGAAGGAAATCCTTCCCGTAGGTGTACCGGTCGTCGGTCGGAAGCTGTTGGGTCACGCCAAGGGCCCTTCCTCTCGGGATGATCGACACCTTGTGGACTGGATCGGTTCCCGGAATCAGCTTGGCGACCAGCGTGTGGCCGGCTTCATGAAAGGCCGTGATGCGCTTTTCGTCTTCGGTGATCAGGATGGATTTGCGTTCGACGCCCATGAGAACCTTGTCCTTGGCATCTTCGAACTCGCTCATTTCCACAACTTTCTTGTCTCTCCGGGCGGCCAGAAGGGCTGCTTCGTTGACGAGATTGGCCAGGTCGGCTCCGGAGAAGCCTGGAGTGCCCCTCGCAACGGTTTCGAGGTTGACCGAGGAGTCGAGGGGAATTTTTTTTGTATGCACTTCGAGGATCTTTGTCCGTCCCTTGAGGTCGGGTTTTCCGACGATGATCTGACGGTCAAAGCGGCCAGGCCTGAGAAGGGCCGGGTCGAGGACATCCGGCCGGTTGGTGGCCGCTATGAGAATCACTCCTTCATTGCTCTCAAACCCGTCCATTTCGACAAGAAGCTGGTTCAGGGTCTGTTCCCGTTCATCATGTCCGCCGCCCAGTCCTGCTCCACGGTGCCGTCCGACGGCGTCGATCTCGTCGATAAAGACGATGCAGGGCGCATTTTTCTTCCCTTGTTCGAAAAGATCCCGGACCCGGGAGGCGCCGACGCCCACAAACATTTCGACAAAGTCCGAACCGCTGATGTGGAAGAAAGGAACATCGGCTTCGCCGGCAATGGCCTTGGCCAGAAGGGTCTTTCCTGTTCCTGGCGGACCGACAACCAGGACACCTTTCGGAATGTGACCGCCCAGCCTCTGGAATTTGGACGGATCCTTGAGAAACTCCACGATTTCGAAAACCTCTTCCTTGGCCTCGTCAACGCCAGCGACATCGGCAAAAGTGATCTTTTTCTTGTCTTCGGTCATCATCTTGGCCCGGGATTTTCCGAAGGACATGGCCTTGTTCCCGCCGGACTGCATCTGGCGCATGAAGAAAACCCAGAGCAGGACAAGAACGATGATCGGGCCCCAGGAAATGAGCAAGCTCATGTACCAGGGGTTTTCACCTGGAGGAATGGCGATGATCCGGACATTCCGCTTCTGGAGCTCTTCGACAAGATGCGGGTCATTGGCGGCATATGTCTGAAAGCGCGATCCATCTTTCATCACGCCGTTGATATGGTTGCGCTTTATGGTCACTTCACTGACCTGGTTCATCTCCAGCTTGGAAATGAAATCCGAGTAAATCAGATTCTGGGACGACGGCTGACGGAACTGAAACATGTCAAAGACAAGAAAAACGACAATGCCAATGATCAGCCAAAGGGCGAGGTTTTTATAGAACGGCTTCATCAAATGTTTCCTCCTTCAAGGGTTACAATTCCTAATTCTAGCATGGACCATAACCCTCTTCAATCAACTTGGCCGGGGAAGGAAAAGGCAAAACACCGGGTCTTCCTTGACGGGTTATTTCTGGGGGATTGGTCAGGAGGTTTGCTCCAGGACGGCGATGAACGGGAGTGTCCGGTACTTGTTCTTGTAGTCCAGCCCATATCCGATGACAAAACGGTTTGGAATCGAAAAGCCGATATAGTCGGGGGTGAAGGAGACATCCCTTCCGGCCGTCTTGTCCAGCAAGGTGCAGAATCGGATGCTTTCGGGGTTGTGTCGGGACAGGGTATCCATGATCAAATGGGCTGTCTTTCCTGAATCGACAATGTCTTCGATCACAAGAACATCCGTACCTGAAAGATCGAGGGAAGGTTCGGAGAGGACCCGGGTTGTCCCCGTTCCGGAGAGAGAGGCCTGCGAGGAGGTCATCAGAAAGTCGATCTGGGCGGGAATGCCGATGGAGCGGGCCAGATCGGCAGTGAAGGCAAAGGCTCCCTTGAGGATGCCGATCAGGACAAGATTCTTTCCTTCGTAGTCCCGCGTGATCCGAAGGCCCAGCTCTCTGATGCGATGAACGATTTCTTCTTGGGTGATCAGGGGTTTCCCAAAAATTTTTTCCACTCGGATCGCTCCCGTTCCTGGTAGGTGAGAAGGCCCAGCACATCATTGTTTCCCGGATCCAGAAGAGAGCTCCGGTCAAATAATCCAGGCATCCAGACGGCCGATTGTCCCTGGCAAAGGATTGGCCAGCGGCGACGGTAAACTTCCGCAATCTTCCTGCTGCGCCAGAGCGAAGAGACAAGCAGGGGATTCCTGTCTTCCTTGCCTGGCAGAATATGAAGCCCTGGTCGCCAGTAGGTAATGTCGAGAGTCCCGTCTCCTTCCTCCGGCTGACCTGAGGCATGGATAAGGCAGCTCATTCCGGGGGATCTGCCCAAAAAATGGTTGGCCACTTCTTCGGCAGAGAGACGCAATACTGAAAGAGTCCCTCCCCGGGGCAGACGGATCCGGAGATTTTCTCCCTCCCGATTCGGAACGGCAATTTTCTGTGTCCAGGATTCTGAATATTGATATACCAGAACTGCCCGTCCCAAAACAACATGAATATACCATCCTTGTCCCAGGGGAAATGGTCGATTTTCCGATTGGAAGCGGATCTCCTGAAGCGTGCGCAGAAGATTTCTTTCCGGGGGAACCGGAAGGCCGTATCCGGCCTGCCGTTTCATCAGCCACCGGAGGAAGAGACCCTGCAGGGAAGGCTTCAATGAGCGGTAAAGGAAGAGAGAAAAACGGATATGTCCCTCGCTCTCCTCTTCACAGAGGAGGAGGGGATGATCCGGTGGAAGGTCCGGGATTTCCCGTTCCATGAGAAAGGCGAGATGTTCGAGGTGTCTCGTTCCGTGAGGAGGGAAAAACTGGTCGAGAAAGGGTCTCAGATTATGGCGAATCCGGTTTCGGAGATGCGACGTATCCTGGTTGCTGGGATCGTTGACATAGGGAATATTCGCTAAATTCAGCGCCTCGCGAATATCGTCTCTCCGAATGGTCAGGATCGGCCTGAAAATCCGGTTCCCGGTCGTCGGGGAAATCCCGATCAGGGACCGGGGTCCGCCTCCCTGAAATAGGTTTGACAGAATGGTCTCGATGCGGTCATCGGCCTGGTGTCCAAGGAAGAGGGCCGAGTGAGGGTGATCGGACAGGTATTGTTCAAAAAAAGTATGCCGTTCCTGTCGCAGAACTGTTTCCGAGACCCCGCTCCTGCTCTTTTCCGGTGAGGGGGATTCCCCGAGCAGAAGTGGAAGCTCGAGTGACTTTGAGATTTCCGAAAGAAAGATCCGGTCCGACAGGTTTCTTGTTTCTTCCGTATGATGGTCAAAGTGAAGGAGCTGAATCCGGAGGTGGGAGGGCCGGTGTCTGAGAAGCAAATGGAGAAGGAAGATCGAGTCCCCCCCTCCGGAAAGGCCGATTGCCCATTCGTCGAAACTCGGACGATGGCCATTTTCTGGCAGGAGTCCGTGATGGAGAAGAAAACTTCGGACAATCTCGTCAAAGGGAGCGAGCGGTTCCGGTGAAGGGGTGATCATGAAGAGTTCGCCTCGCTGCTGCTGCATCGGTGGCAATCTGGCTCACGAGGGCTTCGACATTTGAAAAAGAGCGTTCTCCGCGAAGGCGTCGATAGAAGAAAACCCGGTGGAAGACCCCGTAGCATTCTTTGCTGAATGAAAAAAGGTGAGTTTCGATGACCGGGCGATGGGTTCCAAAGGTTGGCTTCGTCCCGATATAGGTCACTCCGTCGTAAAGGAGGCCGTTTATTTCTGTCCGGGTCGCGTAGACCCCCAGCGGAGGAATGAGCCGGTGATCGGGAGGGATCAGGTTAAGCGTGGGAAACCCAAGAGTCCGTCCCCGTTTTTCTCCCTCCATCACAGGTCCTGAAAGCTCCAGAGGTCTTGTCAGAAGGCGTGCCGCTTCCTCCATCTCTCCTTGATCGACCGCTTTCCGGATTCGGGAGCTGGAGACGCGAATCCCGTGGTCTTCGTACGGAAGAACTCCGGAGACCTGGACTCCATCCGGTCCGAGGTAATGCCGGAGATCCTCGATGGTGCCGGTTCGCCCATGGCCGAACCGGAAGCCTTCTCCCACGAAAAGGTAGGAGGGATGGAAGAGGTCCCGGAGGACAGAAAGGGCGAAATCCCGGGGGGAGAACTGGCTGAGACTGGAGGTGAAGGTGAGTATGGCCAGCACGTCAAGACCCAGGTCCGAGAGGACTTTTTCCTTTTGATCCATGGACATGATCATGCGAAAAGGCTTGTCGGGAGACAGGACAAATAGCGGGTGGGGATCGAATGTGAGCAGCAGGGACTGGGCGCCCGTTTTTCGAGAGGTTTCGATCAATTGTTTGATCAGAACCTGGTGCCCGGCATGAATCCCGTCAAAGTTTCCAATCGTCATGACATATGGACCGGAAAGATTGTAGCGTGAAAGTGTGGGGAGATCTCCCCTCAGGGTCAGCATTGTCTCAACGGGTCAGGAGACGGGCCGCGGCAATCGCAAAATATGTGACGATCATCTGTGCTCCCGCGCGGCGAATGGCTGTAAGCGTTTCGATCATCACACGGTCCAGGTCGATCCATCCATTCTGTCCTGCCGCGCAAATCATGGAGTATTCTCCGGAGACCTGGTAGGCCGCGATCGGAAGGTCCGATGCCTGCGACACCCGGGAGATGATGTCGAGGTAGGCCAGTGCAGGTTTGACCATGAGGATATCGGCTCCTTCCTCGGCGTCCAGACGGGCTTCCCTGAGGGCGTCCTTCGTGCCTCGATAATCCATCTGGTAGGAAGCCCGGTCACCGAATTGGGGACCGGACATCATGGCGTCCCGGAAGGGACCATAGAGAGCGGAGGCATATTTGACGGCATAGGAAAGTATCAGCGTTTCGGTAAAGGCATTCTGGTCCAGGAGAGAACGAAGGGCTCTGACTCGCCCGTCCATCATGTCCGAAGGGGCGACTACGGAAGCACCGGCCTGGGCGTGAAGAACGGCCATCTTCGCCAGAATGTCGAGGGTCGGATCGTTCTGGACCGTTTCTCCGCAAACCAGACCGCAATGGCCGTGGGTCGTGTACTCATCGATACAGATGTCGGTCATGATGACGAAGTCCGGGTTGAAGGAACGGATGACTCCGATTGCCAGCGGGACGGGGCCATCGGGATTGAGCGCTTCGGACCCGATGTCATCTTTGACCTTTGGAATGCCGAACAAAAGAAGAGAGCGTATTCCCGAGCTCCATGCCTCCTCGAGAACCTCCGGGAGACGGTCTAGCGAATACCGGAAAACTCCGGGCATCGATCCGATCGGTTCCTTCTTGTTCGAACCCCATGTGACAAACAGGGGGAGAATGAGATGCTGGGGGTTCAGGTCGACCTCGCGGATGAGATTCCTGATGTTAGAGGATCCTCTCAGGCGTCGGGGGCGTTCAAATGGATGGCTCACGAGTCTTTCTCCATTCCGGAAGATCGTTGTTGTTTCAGCTTCTACAAAGCCTGAATCCTTCGCGGATATCGAGGGATAAGTGCTAATCCGGTGATTGACGACTAAGAATTATTCCCGATCAAGGCAAGGAAATCCAGTGTTGCTTCCACCACTCCCGTGGAGGTCGGTTGGGTTGCCACGGACATTTTTGTAACCCCCCCTTCGACCAGCGCACTTTGGGTGGTCGGTCCAATGGCAAGTGAAGGCAGTCTCAATACGTTCTCTTTCTGATCCGGAAAGAGCTCGATCATCCCATGAAAGGCCGATGGGCTGTAATAGATGGCAAGATCCAGGGATCCCTCCCTGAGGTGCTGCTCAATGCGGCTTTTCTTGTAGTCGGGCAGCACCGGAAGGGTGTTTTCATAAACTCCGACAAGATCGACCTGATAGCCCAGCTTGGCCAAGCCTTCCGGGATGACTCCGGATCCTCTGTCCCCACGGACGATCAGAACAGGTTTTGTGCCTCTTTCGGAGAAGGGGATTTTGGCAAAGCATTCAATCACACCCGGTCCATGGGAGGAAGAAGGAACGAGGTCTGGTCTTATCCCCATATTTTCGAGAGCGAGGGTGGTGGCCGGTCCCATGGAGAAGATGCGGACCACTGACAGGGAACGGAGATCTTTTTTCATGGTGGAAAACTGCCGGAAAAAGTAATGAACCCCGTTGGGGCTCAGAAATAGGATCCAGGAGTAGTTTTCCGGATGTCCGACCCGCTTTTCCCCGTCGGGAGACAGGCGTGGGGAGACAGAGATTGTGGGGCATGAGAGGACGGTTGCGCCGAGACCTTGCAGGGTGGAGGACAATATCGAGGCCCGGTCACTTTCGCGTGTCAGGAGGATTCTTTTTCCGAAGAGGGGGAGACGGTGGACCCATTCGACATCCTTCCTCAGGGAGACGACCCCACCTATGACGGTCGTCACCGGTGGGGTGATGTTCGACTCGTCGAAAAAAACCGAGAGGGTTCCAAGAGTCTTCTGAAAGGATTCCTGAAGGGAAGTGGTTCCCCAGCGAGTCAAAAGGACAGGGGTTTCCGGAGAAAGTCCGGCCTCAAGCAGCCGTCTGACCAACTGTTTTAAGTAAAGAACGCCCATCAGGACAACCAGTGTCTGATTGGGGCGGGACAGTGCGAGAAGGTCCTCCGGACTCCACTTCGAAGGATCGTCATGGGCTGTCAGTATGACAAGACGGGAATTGTGGTCGCGATGGGTGACCGGAACTCCCGCATAGGCCGGGACCGCAATGGAAGACGAGACCCCTGGAACGATGGCGAAAGGAATCCCTTCTTTCTTGAGGGCCTGGGCTTCTTCTCCTCCCCTCCCGAAGACGAAAGGATCCCCTCCTTTGAGCCGGACAACGATTTTTCCTGCCCTGGCATGGGCGATCATGGTCGACTCAATTTCGGCCTGGGTCATTCTGGGGTGATTCCTGATTTTGCCGACGTCGATTCTTTCTGCCTGGGGAGGAGCGAGGTCCAGAAGATCGAGGGCGATCAGATGGTCGTAGAGGACAACATCGGCCTGTCCAAGAACATCGGCACCCTTTTGGGTCAAAAGACCGGGGTCACCGGGACCGGCACCTACCAGATAGACGATCGGCAGGCGTTCAGTAAAAGGTCCGGACCGATTTTCGTTTGCCACAGGTGAAGCACTCCTTAAGGGATCAATGATGGAATCAATTGTTTTTTTATTTGTATGTGGAAACCGAAAGTCCATTATGAGTGAGGCGGAGCGGATCATCAAGAGATTCGGCGAGAAAAGGGGAAGGATTTGCCTTGTCAGTGTTTGGGGATCGCTTCCAGCAAGGCTTTTCCTCCTCTGGAAAGAAGCCGGTTCCCGGCATCGATTCCAAGGTCCCGGGCCCGTTCGCAAGGACCGGAGATTTTTTCTTCGAGGAGAACGGTTCCTTCAGGGTTAAGTACCCGGGCCGATAATTCGAGGAGGCCATTGGGCGAGACAACGGCAAAGGCGGCCAGAGGGAGCTGGCATCCTCCGTTCAATGCCGCAAGCACTCCCCGCTCCGCCTGCACGCAGACAGTCGTCTCCGGGTCGGAGATCGCCGACAGAAGGGAGGCAATCCTCTGGTCGTCGCTTCGGTATTCCAGTCCCAGGGCTCCCTGGCCTACGGCAGGAAGCGAAAGGGAGGGTGGAAGAAGTTGTTTGATGCGATCGGAAAATCCCAGACGAATCAAGCCAGCCGAGGCAAGTATGATCGCATCCACCTCTCCGGCATCGAGCTTTCTCAGCCTGGTTCCGACATTTCCCCGAAGGGAGCGGAACTCGAGGTCGGAGCGCGAATGCTTGAGTTGTGCGATCCTGCGAAGGGAAGAGGTTCCGATCCTTGATCCTGAAGGGAGCGATTCGAGCGAGGAGTATCGGTTGGAAACAAAGGCATCGCGCGGGTCTTCCCGCTTGAGGATCGCCCCAAGAACCAGGCCGTCTGGCAGAAAGGCCGGGACATCCTTCATGCTGTGGACGGCAAGGTCAATCGACCGGGCTATAAGGGCCTCCTCGATCTCTTTGACAAACAGGCCCTTTCCCCCGACCTGGGAGAGTGGAACGGAAAGAATCATGTCCCCGGTCGTTTTGATGATGACCAGTTCGCAAGGGCTGCCGGATGCTTCCTCGATCAGTTTCGAGACGTGACGCGCTTGCCAGAGGGCCAGTTCCGAACCTCTGGTGCCGATTCTTATGACCGGGGGGAACGGATCTTGTGTCAGCAAGACTGTTCGCCAGGAATCGGAAAGTTGGAGTAAGGGGAGTCAAGGACGGATTTATCGCCGGATGAACTCTCGGACTGTTGGGGGATTCCCTGAGAATCCAGGGGGGGAGCGGAGACGATCGCATCCGGAGGAAGCCCATAGATGCGGGAAATCCATTCCCACGACTCTTCGATGTTCGAGGAATTTCTGAGTGTCTGGTAAGTTGGATGGAGCATTTTATTGATGAGGGACTGGGTCAGGATCAGAACCTGCTTCCTTGCATCTTCGGGAAGAGCGTCCAGTGTCCTCGAAAAACGCTCGACTTCAGTCTGATGAATTTTTTCCGTGTGCTGCCTGAGGGCCTGAATGAGCGGGACAGTCGAGCGATCGGCGCGCCATTTCTGAAACTGGGCGATCTCCTGCCGGACGATCTCCCGGGCGGCAAAGGCCTCCATCTCGCGTTCTTTCTGGTTCGACTCGACAACAGACTTGAGATCATCGATGTTGTACAAAAAGGTGTTGGACAGGCGGCTGATTTCCGGATCGATATTTCTGGGGACCGCGATATCGATCAGGAAAAGCGGACGGTATCCGCGCTTTTCCATGGCGGCTTCCATGATCGGCACGGTCAAAAGATAAGTGTCCGCCCCTGTGGAACAGATGACCATGTCGGCCACCGCCAAGGTATCGCCCAAGGCGGTCATAGGAGCGTAGGAGGCGCCATATTCTTCAGCGAGAGCCTTTCCCTTGACAGGATCCCTGGTCATGACCGTCAGAGAACAGACCCCCATTTTTTTCATATGGCGGGCCGTGAGCTGGGCCATCTCCCCCCCACCGAGGAGAAGAACCGATTTGTTGGACATCTCCTGAAAGATCTTTCGGGCCAGTTGGCAAGCGGCATAGCTGATGGAGACCGGAAGATGGCTGATCGCTGTCTCGGAGCGAACCCTCTTGGCCGTGCTGACTGCCCGCTGGAAAATCTGATTGATATAGGGCCCAATGGCCTCTTCTTTTCGGCACTGCTCGAACGCTTCCTTGACCTGTCCCGTGATCTGCGGCTCTCCGATGATCATGGAGTCGAGGCTTGCGGTGACTTCGAAGAGATGTTCGACCGCCTCGACGTCGACCTTGTAATACAAATGGGGACGGATGGGGACGGAGGAGAGGGAGGGATGCGTCTTGGCAAGAAACCGGGTAAAGAATTCCGGCTCCGGGTACAGGTTTGAGGTAATGGTGAGAATCTCGACCCGATTGCATGTGGAAACGATGAGGCATTCGAGAACATTCTCTTCTTTGGCAAGAGCCTTTACGGCCGGTGCGAAGTGTTCCTTGGGATAGGCGATTTTTTCCCGGATTTCAACGGGAGCAGTCTTGTGGTTGACTCCGGCAAGAGTAATCTTAATCACCTTTGATCACCAGGCCATGCTCCTTCCAGTGGAGAGGCTTACAGAATAAAGTGGGTCCCTTGTGAGAAAAAGGCGAGCGCCAGCATGGTTGCCGCAAAGATCAGAAACCCGGCGATTGAGAGGTAGGCCGCCTGTTTCCCCAGAAATCTCCGGCGCCAGCGCAAAAGGACGATGGCCATGTAGGCAAACCATACAAGAATGGCTCCAATAAAGGCCAAGCGCCCACGCGAATCGTACGGCAAAGCCCTTCCAAATTTTTCCCATGACCAGATGATGGCAAAAATCAATCCGATGGTCAAGAAAACAAAACCGAGGCCGCTGAAGTTTGTATTGAGCCGGTCCAGCGTCTCAAGGGAGGGAATGCGGCTGAAGAATCGATTGAAGATTTTTTTTCGAAGAAACATGTCAAGGAGGATGTAGAGCAAGGAGACGATGAAGGCCAGGGAGGCGGATGCAAGCCCCAGGTCGATAAGGATTGTATGGGCGGAGAGCAGAAGCCCGATAGACTGTTGCGAGGAAAACATCGGTGAGTGGAAGGAAATCCCTATGACCATAAGGGTCGAAAGGAAGGCGATCGCAAAAATGAAGAGGCCCAGAATCCTGACTTTGGTCTGGTGTTCGAGATAGAGAAATGTCAGGACGAGAGACCACGAGAAAAAGGAGAGGGCCTCCCTCAGGGAAAGGAGGGCGACATGGCCCTGGAAGCCGAACCTTATAAAGATCGCGAGGGACTGGAAGAGGACTCCGCCAATGCCAGCAGTCAGCGGTGCCCACGGAATCCGGGGGATCCGCGTAAGAAGGATTTCTGCGAGATAAAGCAGAAAAGCTCCCAGATAGAACCCGCTCGCCATTTCCATGAGAAGGATTTCGAGAGGGGAGATCGTCACGACCCGGATCCTCTCACGGGACGACCCCCTTGAGGCCCGCCATGGAAGATAGAATCCAGGCGTATCGCCTGAATGGCCTGTTCTGGAGCGGTCCGGACAGGAAAAAACATGAGGAACACACATCCCCCCTGAAGAAGAAACAAATGGCCGGTGGTTCTGATATCATGGACGTACTCACTCTGTTGACAGCCAAATGACAGTCCATCATTGTATCACAGGACGGGATGCCGGAACAGAAAAAAGGGCCGGCTGTATGAGGATCTTGAATCGGTGATGGGCGGACCCCTTTCTCCGCAGGGAATATCGATGTTGGCCTGATTGTGTGGCGTTTGACCGAGACGAACTGAAGAACCGGACCGGAGCGATTGGGGAGGGGGGGATTTGTATCGTAATTTTATCGGAAGTTTGAAAAGCCAGGGACTTTTCGAGCGTCCTTTCAGGCTTTCCCCGTCCGATGTGGTCATTCCGGGGATCGATGAAGATTTTCTTGACGATCTGGGTGAAGCGCTGCTTTCCTTCTACAAGGCGCTGGACCGGCTGTACCAGGAAGCGTCTTCCGAAAGTGCCCTCGCCCGGTATTACCTGGAGAAGGGAAAGCCAGGCGACCTCCTCTCTTTCGCGCGATCGAAGAAATTCCGCTCCGACATTCCACAGATTATTCGCCCCGACCTTCTTCTGACGCCCGAAGGCCCTTCCCTGACCGAAATGGATTCGGTTCCCGGGGGGCCAGGACTGCTTCTGGCCCTTTCCCGACTGTATCGTGACATCGGACTGGGAGGAATGATCGGGGGGCCTGAAGGCGTTCTCGAAGGGTTTGCTTCCATGATTGCCTCACAGGTGGCCGATCCTTCTCTGGCGATTGTCGTGTCGGACGAGTCGGAAGAGTATCGGAGCGAGATGACACTTCTGGCGGAAGGGCTCGCCAGAGGGTATTTTTTTTCAGTCTGCATTCACCCCAAAGATTTGCATTTTGATGAGCAGGGGCTTTTCGTCCTGGGCCCGGAAGGGCCGGTCCGCATCAATATTATCTATCGCTTCTTCGAGCTTTTTGATCTCCCGAATATTCCCAAGGCCGATATCATGCTGTATTTTGCAAAAGGGGGAAAGGTTCGGATCACTCCACCCGTCAAGCCGTGGCTCGAGGAAAAATCCTCCATGGCCCTCTGGCACCATCCCGTTCTGGAGGCTTTCTGGAGAAAGGAAATTCCTGACATATCCCGAGCCCTCCTTGACCGACTGATTCCGCCCACATGGATCATGGACCCGGCTCCCATTCCTCTTTCGGCCTCTCTCTCTCCTCCCATCCCAACAGGGGAGCGCCTGTTAAGAGATTTTTCAGGACTTTTCGTGTTGACTCAAAAGGAGCGCCGATTCATTATTAAACCATCCGGATTTTCTCCCCTTTCCTGGGGAAGCCGCGGGGTTGTTGTAGGACATGATCTTTCCGAGGAGGCCTGGGCAGATTCTCTCAGACACGCCATGGCCTCATTTGAATCGGTGCCCAGTGTTCTCCAGCCATTCCGGGCGACCCGGGTGCTACCTCTTACCGGCTTCGACTCTCTTACGTCCGTCGAAAGGGAGGAAGGTTACCGTCTCAGGGTTTGTCCCTACTATTTTGTTTCGGGGAAGAACCGGGACCGGGTCAAGACAGGAGGGGTGCTCGTCACCGCTTGTCCCAAGGACAAGAAGCTCATTCATGGAATGAGCGAGGCCATTCTTTCTCCGGCATGGCCGGAAGTGGGGCGGGAAGAGCAGGTTTAGGCGACGGAGGATCCGGAGAGGAAAAATTTAAAAACTAATCTCACAATAATATTGATCGGAATGAACCGCCTGTTTCCCCCATACAGCGAATAGGGCTTCTTTTCTCTCCCTTTTGATGTCCGGGTTCGGGTTTGGTCCATAGAGGTGCAAATGGAAAAGTGGCAGGAACTTCTTGTCGATGGAATCAGGCGGAGCGATCAGCTTCCGGAACGATGGAAATTTGAAAGAGACGGGATTGGTCCCTCCGAGGTGGAATCCCTTTACCCTGTCCGGATTAATGCTTACTATGCAGGACTGATTGAAGACGCCAACGATCCCATTGGACTGCAGGTCATTCCCGACCCTGCCGAATGGATGGATGAGGCAAGCCCCGTAGATCCCCTGGGGGAAGATTCTGACAGTCCCGTTCCGGCGATCGTCCACCGCTATCCGGACCGGGTCCTATTTCTTGTGACAAACCAGTGCCCTATTTATTGCCGTTACTGCACGAGGAAGCGGCTTGTGGGAAAACCGGAAGGGGTGGTCACACAGAAAGAGATCCAAGATGGAGTGGACTATATCCGGAACCATCCGGAAGTCCGGGACGTGGTCCTTTCCGGAGGAGACCCCCTGATGCTGAAGGATGAGATTCTCGAAGGCATTCTCTCCTCGCTCCGGGCAATTCCTCATCTCGAAATCATCCGGATCGGAACACGGGTTCCCTCTTCGCTTCCACAGCGTGTGACCCCGGAACTGTGCAACATGCTGAAAAAATACCACCCTCTTTACATGAACCTGCATTTCAACCACCCGAAAGAAATTACTCCGGAATCCTCCGAGGCCTGTCGCCTTCTGGCGGATGCCGGCATCCCGCTTGGGTGCCAGACTGTTCTGATGAAAGGGGTCAATGATGACGCAGAAATATTGAAAACTCTTTTTAAAGGACTGTTGCGCATTCGCGTCAAACCCTACTACCTCTATCAGGCGGATCTTACCCGAGGAGCCAACCATTTCAGGACACCTCTTTCCACAGGGCTCGCGATCATGAGGGAATTGCAGGGTCATATCTCCGGGATGGCCATTCCCCATTTTGTTATCGATGCTCCGGGGGGAGGAGGGAAGATTCCTGTCTTGCCTGACGACTATCTTCTGGGAAAAGACGGAGAGGATATTGTCCTCAAAAATTACGAGAACAAGATTTTTACTTATCCTGATGTAGAATCTGGCAACGGTTCGAAGGAAACAAAGAGCCGGGAATCGGATCGCGGGTCTGAGGCCATGGCGACCAGAGAAAATGAGTTGCCTGATGAGAAATCGGCGGCTCGGCCGGATGGTCCGATTTCTGGCGGAGAAAGAACCGGTATCTCTGTCGGGAAGGATTCCGGGATTCTCAGGGATGGAAGAAGGCGTATGCCCGGAACTGCGGGCTGATGATTCAATGAACCCAGAAAGTAAAGAGGAGTTCTATGACGGATGAGCGGATTGAAGGAGGGCACCCCGATTGGTCGCTTCCATTCGCGGAACGGATGGGAGTGTACCATGCGATCTATACTCGCCGGGATATCCGGAAGGAGTTCCTGCCGGATCCGGTTGAGCAGGATGTTCTGGTCCGGCTGTTGAAAGCCGCCCACCATGCTCCTTCTGTGGGTTTCATGCAGCCCTGGAATTTCCTCCTGGTTGAAAATCCTGCCATCAGGAGAGAGTTGAAGAGAGTTGTGGACAAGGAAAGGCGTGCGGCCGCCATTGTCTTTGAGTCTCCCCGTTCGGAAAAATTTCTGTCGCTCAAGGTGGAGGCGATTCTCGACGCTCCGGTGCTTATTGCGGTGACCATCGATCCGGCACGGGAAGGGCCGTTTGTTCTTGGGCGCATGTCGGACCAGGACACGGATGTCTACAGCGCTTCCTGTGCAATCATGAATCTTTGGCTGGCCGCCCGGGCCGAAGGGATCGGGATGGGCTGGGTGACCATATTCCGCAGAGAAGATGTCCAGGGAATTCTGAACCTTCCCTATCATGTCCGTCCGATCGGACTGCTGTGCCTTGGGTATGTGAAGGAGTTTCCCAGGCGGCCGATGCTTGAAACAGAGGACTGGGCCTATCGCCAGCCCCTTTCGAAGCATGTTTTTGTCGATGGATGGAACCGGCAGGAAGGGGATCTCTGGGAAAAGATCCACAAGGAGCTGGACCAACAGGATGAGTGGCCATGGGAACACTGAGTGACTGTCAGATCAGGGGACTGATCGATTCGGGGTATCTGTCGTCCTCGATCGCATGGGGAAGTCGTCAGGTCCAGCCTGCGTCCATCGACCTGAGGCTTGAAGGGACGGCCTACCGGCTGCGCTCAAGCTTCCTCCCTCTCGAAGCCTCTGTATCAGACCTGTTGCCAGAACTTTCCCTTTATTCCTTCGACCTGGAAACCTCTCCTTTCCTGGAAAAAGGGGCCGTATACCTCATTCCTCTGGCCGAGTCCCTGTCCCTTCCGCCTCATCTTTCGGCCAAGGCTAACCCGAAATCTTCTACCGGGCGTCTCGACGTATTTACCAGAGTGTTGACGGAACGGGGGGACCGCTTTGACGATGTTCCTCCCGGGTATTCGGGTCGGCTCTACCTCGAAGTCTTTTCACGGTCCTTTACGCTCAAGATCTGTTCTGGACTTGCACTCTGCCAACTTCGGATATTCAATGAACGAAGTTTTCTGACGGATGCGGAGATGGGGATCCGCCATCGCCAGATCTCCCTTTACCAAAATCAGACTTCGGCTGGAGATTCGCCCCTCTGGGGAGATCGCATCACTGAGGAAGGACTCTACCTCGGAGTCCGTCTGAAGGGTGATCCGATTATCGGGTATCGGGCAAGGCAGGATGCCGGCATCCTGACCCTCCTTCACGGAGAAAACCAGAAAGCCAGCGACTTCTGGGAGCCGATTCGTGAAAATCCCCGGGGAGAAATGGTTCTTGAGCCTGAAAAATTTTACCTTTTTGCCTCCCATTCGAAGATCCGGGTACCCTTCGATCTTGCAGCCGAGATGCTCCCGTTCGATGCCTCTGCGGGAGAGCTTCGGACCCACTATGCGGGATTCTTCGATCCGGGATTCGGGATGTCCGGTGAGGGGGCCCGGGGGGTCCTTGAAGTCCGGCCCCATGATGTTCCCTTCAGGATCGTTGACGGTCAGCCTGTCTTCAAGTTGCGCTATGAGCGAATGGACCGCCAGCCGGACCTGCCTTACGGGCAGGGAATCGGTTCTAATTATACCAATCAGGGCCTTAATCTGAGCAGATACTTCAGGAATGATCTGTCCTCTTCGGCGGACCTCCGGCCTGAAAAAATCTCTTGATTTTTCATGTCGGACCACGTATCTTGAACCGAAGTTTGGGTAGTTGTTATTATTTCCTCCCTCATTCCCCGGTAGCTCAGTCGGCAGAGCAGGTGACTGTTAATCACCCTGTCGGGGGTTCGAATCCCTCCCGGGGAGCCATTTCCAGGATCTCACAAAGAACAAACCCCACCAATCTGTATCTGGATTCCCGATAATCCCACGAATGAATTTCATGCTCTGGTAGCCACTGTGGTTCTGAGGATCGTGGCTTGCTGGGCCCTTGACGCTGCATCCGAAGTTTCGGAGTGATGTGTTTCCGGAGAACTGGAGTGTTGTACTCCTGTGGTGCAACGGCGGACCGATTTTTCTTTTGCCAGGGTTTCCTGAGCGGTTTCGTGTTACAATCTTTACAATAATTTACAATCCTGGAGGATCAGGCATTGAAAAAGGAAGACTTGCCGGGATCGAGAACCAGCCTGGACGTTTCTGACTCTAAGAGGGTTGGCTATGTCTACGGTTGAGTTATTGTCAAATCTAGTGTATAGCCTCGCAGAGTGAGGAACTACGCGGCGCATTCTGCATCCTTCTGTTCCGGATCCTGAGTTTCCGGTTTCTTCTCGACTCCATCCACAAAGACTGTCCCTTTCAGGACCTTGGC
>JAYWMN010000081.1:0-3343 GCA_035873205.1 Nitrospirota bacterium | reverse complement strand
CGGGAAACGGGCGAGAGGGTACGGGAACCCCTGGAGCATATTCTCTACGAAGGAGCGTGGGCAAGGGCGGTCCAGAACCATAGAAACCCCTGAGAAACCGGCCGGATCCACCCTCCCCCGTCTCCTGATCGTCTCCTTCCGTGAAACACGAACGCCCTTTTGTTGCATCGACGGAACAGCCGACAACGACCCGATGCTCTCCTTCCCTCAGAAATCTTTCAACGAAGACCGATTTTCCGGGCCCTTAAGGAAAGTTCCCGCCGGAGAATCTGACTGGCACAGGGATTGCGCAACGTGGATCGACCTCTTCCTGCGAGGACGACCCACACTCATCAAAAAGGAGCGCCCCTATGACATGTCCCGGAAAAATTCTCACTGCCGTTTTACTCGCCTGTGCGTTTCTTCTGGCCGGAACGGATCGGTCCCTCTCTGGAGCCCAGGCCTCCTCCCGCTCCAGTGTGGATCTTCGCACCTTGGTCCTCTCGACGGGCCCTTCGGGGATTCCCGTTCCCATCCCCCGGACAAGGGAGTTTGCCGGAAGCCGGAAAATGGTCTTTCATTTTCTCGGGTCCCCGAAATTCTTTGTCGGCATCATCGTCCAGAGTTTTGACGCATCGGGCCGACTGCTCCATCACGGTCTTTTCGACCAGGGTCCGATCGACGAAGTGCTTTCCCGCCACCTGTTCCACCGGGATGAACGGATCCAGATCCTGGGAATTTTCCGCGAAGATGGCCACTATCTCCTAAGGATCAAACGTTTCAGTACAGGGAAGACCCTCGATCTTTCCCTCGATTTGGCCCTGGCCACCCTGACGGCCCATATCGGAGCCCAACCCGACCTTGTCTGGGCGGCCCGGTAAACCTTTCTTCATCTCGACACCGGTTCCCGAACCATCGCCCCGTTGCTATAAGACGCTCCCTTCTGTACTCTCAGGACAATGTCCTTCCGCAACGGGGCAGGACCGGCACTCTTCATGCCCCCACCCCATCGGACAGATGGGCTGACCTCCGCCCTCCAACCTGGAGCACTTTTTGAGAATTTACGTCGATGCCGACGCGTGTCCCAAAGTCGTCAAGGAAATTCTCTTTCGGGCGGCCGAAAGAACGGGCATCTCCCTGACCATTGTGGCCAACAAGGCCCTCTGGGTTCCCTCGTCTCCCCTCATCGAGCGCATCGTGGTGGGGGCAGGCCTCGATGTGGCCGACCAGTGGATCTCGGAACACGCCGAACCACGGGACCTTGTCGTCACCGCGGATATTCCGCTTGCGGCAAAGGTCATCGCAAAGGGAGGCCATGCGATTTCTCCCCACGGGGAGGTCTACGACGACGAGAATATCCAGGAACGATTGTCCGTTCGAGATTTCATGGCCGAACTCCGAAGCGGAGGGGTCGTGACCGGAGGCCCGTCCACCTTCAGCGTTGCCAACCGTCAGGCTTTTGCCAACGCCCTCAACAGGTTTCTGTCCGGAACCTCCAGAAAGTAATGGCGACAGACGCCACTGCACCAGCAACTTGACAGGAAGAATGTAAAAGCGTTCGCTACGTTTCAAACCATTGAGGATTAAGATGGGCGTATTGACGGCAAGCGAGGCACGGGCCAATATCTATCAACTTCTGAATAAGGCGGCAACCACGCATGAGCCCATCCTGATCACGGGAAAACGTCACAATGCCGACCTTGTTTCTGAGGACGACTGGATGGCTATTCAGGAAACCCTCTCTTTTGTCTCTTCCTGGAATGAGGGAATGGAGGAATCATTGGAAATTGTGTGACCGACCTCGACTGAGGATGTGGCGGCGGCTCTTCACGAAGCAAGCAAAAAATACCGAAATGTTAAAAAATACCCCGCTCCAAACCCCCATTCTTCCAAACTCCTGACAATTCTTCGGGAGATTCCCTTCCAAAAATCCCCTCCCTATGAAAAGCTCGTGGGAGATTTGTTGGAGCCTGCTCACGCCGGACCGATATTCAGTATCGTCTTGTCTATCAAATTCTGGAAAATGAAATAGTGGTCAAAGTGCTCCGCATGTGGATCCATTATGAATGATCGTCGACAAGAAAAATGATGTTCTGTTGTCAGGATTTTATCTGTCTGCTTTTCCGGAAAGCATTCATCCCCAATGGATTCCCTGATCGTTTTTAAATCCCTCCGCGGTCCTTCTCCTCTTGCTTTCCAGAAAACAAGCGTGTCCGTTTAATCCTCATAAATGGGAAACGAGGGTCCCAGCATTCCTACAGAAGTTTCTTCGGGCCCAAGAGGATATTTTATGCATTAAATATCAAATGAGAGACCATGGAGACAATGAGCAAACAGGGGGAAGTTCGTCGGGCCCGACGATACCTCGGGCACCTGGAGCCACGAGGGGGTCAAGGCCTACAGAAAGACACAGCCGGGTTTTCCGAAATCGGACCGACACTCTGGAGGTGAAGATACCCCTCGTCACGCTGGACAACTGGCTGCGTGCAGTCTGGAAGATGGAGCCACCCTCTAGACCCTTGATTGCCATTTTCGAACTATCGGCGTCCATCGCCAGATGGCGAAAAAGATCCAATTTTTCAAAATCCTGTCACCTTGCAACAGTCCGGTCCCTGGATCAGTAGCCCGGATCAGCGTGGTCTGTCACAAGATCCTCTTCGGGAGCGGCCATATGCCACAGCAGGTAGGAGACGACCAGAGGAATCAGAACGGTGTGGTGGTTTTCGCTCTCCGCAAGAAGGTTCCGGATATCCTGTTTTACGGGGGCGACGTTGGTCGTATCGAACACGATATCGATCCTGTTTCCCAGCTCCCGGATCGCCTTTCTATAGTCTGTATAGACGGGAATTCCGTCCTGGCCCACGCGATGAAGAAAGGGATGTTGGGAGTCCCGTTCACAGACCCCCAGAAGGTTGACCCTTTTCGGTCCCAATGCCCTGAACTTTTCGTAGAATCTCGATCCTACCCGTCCTGCGCCGATCATGAGTACGCTGACCTCTTTCATTCGACCTCCTATATGGATTCCGAACAGATGACACCACTTGAATGCCTGGCAAAACGACGGACAAAACGGTCCAAAGGGCCGTGAACAATCCGGAGCGGCTCCGGAAGGAAAACCGAACCTTGACGATTGTATCGATATTTGTGGAGAAAAAAAACCGAATATCAAATAAAAACCTCAGTTTCCCGGGATTCCGGAAAACCGGCATCCGGAAAAACGGGCCTTCAGGAGACAGACGTTTTCCAGGATGACATCGGCCAGAATGGCCCGGGTAAAACAGGCTCCGAAGACCGTGGCCCCCGTAAGATTGGCCCGGGTCAGGTCACAGTCGACCAGAACAGCCTTGGTCAGATTGGCTTGGGT
>JAYWMN010000027.1:0-89295 GCA_035873205.1 Nitrospirota bacterium | reverse complement strand
ACCAGCTCATCAAGCTCTTTACGAACCCCGGATACACTCCGGGACTGGGTTTCTGTCACGCCGACAATCGACTGCAACGTTTCCGAAAGGACCGTCGCATGCCCCACAATCGACTCGAACACCGTTCCAACGACATCGGCCTTCTTCTGGCTTTCCTCCACCTTTCCCAGCGTCCCATGAATCAGTGTCGACGTCCGGGTCGTATCGTTCTGCGTTTCCCGAATGGTCGAACCGATCTCCTTCGTGGCCCGGATGGTCCGTTCGGCTAGCTTTCTCACCTCGTCGGCGACCACCGCGAAACCCCGGCCCTGCTCCCCCGCCCGGGCGGCTTCGATCGCCGCGTTCAGGGCCAGCAGATTGGTCTGGCTCGCGATATCGTCGATCACTTCCACGACCTTTCCGATCTCCTGGCTTCGGGAGTTGAGCCCGTTCACCACATCCACCAGGGCCCGCATGGCCTCCCCCGCTTCCCTGACCTGGGCCAGGAGATCCTTCAGGGTGTTCCGTCCCTCCTCCCCTTCCGAGCGGGTTTTCCTTGATTCTTCGGATACCTTTCCCGTCGCCTGCACAATTTCCCGGATCCCCGCATCGAGATCTTCCATCGATTTCGAAAGGGTCTCGGAGGACTTCTGCTGGGAGTTGATCGAAGACTCAAGAAGAATATCGCTTGTTATGTCCTTGAAAATGGTCATGAATCCCACCGTCCGGTTGGACGCCGGATCTGTCAGCGCCTCGGTCGTCGACAGAAGACTGATCCCCCCGATGTCCATGACCTGGTTTTTTCGTACCTCTCCGGGCCGAAGGTCGCCCAGAATTTTCTTGATCCGGTCCGGATTCTTGTGAAAGCGGTGAATGGAGCCTCCCATGACATCCTTCGCAGACACGCCGAAACTCGCCTTCATTTCCCCTTCCATTCTCCCGATGATTTCTTTCATGGCGCGGTTCATGTAAATGATTTTGTGACCCGATCTCTGGGGGCCTTCCTCGGTCGACGCAATGGCAATTCCCAGATTGGGAACCGCATCGAGAATCTTCTTTATCACCCTGCTGTCGTTTAAGAACCCCACCTCATCGGGACTTTCATTCTCCTGATGTTCGATTGATGCTGATCTGGGTCTCCCGTCAAACCAAGCCATGCCCACCTCCATTGATACTGTTCGATGCAATCGTCATTGGAAACTCATGGGTTTCCGGGAGTCCCACATCCTGACTATCTTATCGGTGACCTGACGGAAAAGTTGAGGTCATCAGGACAGCCAAGCCCCACAAAGGCCAGAATCTCCCGTAAGACAAGTTACTATAAAATACTTCCTAATTCATTAATATTTTGAAAATAAATAAAAAAGGCCAGACTCACACGCTCTTCTGACAGGGAGAGAGGAGTCCCACAGGTAAATGCGCTCCTGAAAAATATGAAGGCCGGCTGTGCCACATTACGGGATGATCCAGGTCATCTTCATTTTCAGCGGATCCATTTTCAGGAGATGCAATCAATTTTTCTGGACAGGGAACTGCGATGGAAGTCACGGATAACACGAGATTTATGAATCAGATCCCGGACTTTCTGTCAACCCGGTCGATCCTTGTTTTTCATGGGCTTCTGAGGTTCTGGGGCTTCGGTAATCCGTGAAAATCGGGGAATTTCGGATTTACGTCCGCCCATGATTTTTCCGAAGTCTCAGGTCATCGGTACAGGGAGGACGGGGTTAAGAGGAGACTAAGAGCCGAACTCCGGAGGTCCATTCCCTCCAATGCCCCCTTTTCGGGGATGGCTGACAGACTTCCGTCGTTCAAGTGATTTGGGGGAGAGAAACCCAGAGCGGACAATATTAAACAATTATGATTCTAATTTTCTATATGCGAATTAAAATAGACAAAAATGTCCTAATGAATACAAGACCTTCTCCCCCCTTCCCCCCAACAACCTGTCCCTTCCGATTTCCTAAGAAAATCGGGAGGGAGCCTTGATGGTCATCCTCAGACCGCTCCTATCCGGACCCAGACTATTGGCACGCATTATGCTTTGAGTAGTCCGCAAAGAGGCATGTCGGATAGATCCGGCACTTCTTTGGTCATGAGATTCAAGAGGAGGAGAGTGATGATGAACTCCGGGAAGCCATCTGAGATATCCAAACCCCATAGTCCGGAAGAAAGCCGCCCCATTGTCCTTGAAAAGGAGTTCGAAGGTTCGCCGGTCGATCTCAGGATCGAACTCCTGACCGACTGGGCCGATGAGTTTTTTTCCGGATCCACCCTTTGACTGAAAACAGCCGGGGGAGGGTCGTCCGAATGACTCTTCAAATGACAGCAATTACTCGATCGGGTCAAAGCTCATCAGAATCTGGAAGAGGCCCAAGGCGCGCTCGGATTCCCAGACCTTTGCGTTTCTGGCACCGAGTCCCTTCAACAAATGTAGCTCTCTCAGCCTCCCGGGGGGATCCATCCGGTCTAATACCTCCCGGGTGAGAGCGGGAAGGAACGACCAGTCCGGATCCGGACTTCCGGAAAGATCCTTCCGGATCCGCTCGACCCACCCCGAAACCAGCCGGTCTTCCAGACCTCTGGCCATTTCTTTTGGGTTCTGGGACCAGACACCGGACATCAGAAGAAGGATCCTGCCATGTCGTCGTCCTGTCAGTTTACGAAGAATTTCACCGAGATATACAGCTTGCCGAACTCCTGAAAGGGATTGCGAAATAATGATGACAGGAGTTTCTCCATCGGGAAGGAGGAAAAACAGGGGGACCGAAATCGCATGGTCGACTCCATGGATACCGGACGCTGCGGGCATTTTGAACGCCCGGGCCAATTCGAGGATTTCATCCGCGAGGTCGGGGGCGCCCGGAGGATCGTACTGATAGTGGTGGCCGAATCCCGAGAAATCGCGGGAGGACTGATGCTCCGGCGCTGTGTCAACCAGAGTGATGTTTCTGGTCTGCCATCCCGGTGTGTAGGCGACCACGGCCGTAAATCCGGCCCCCTGGCGCTCAAATTCCTGCCTCATCCGAACGAAAGAACCCAGCATCGGACGATTCGACCCGTTTTTCCATGATGTCAGAAGATCCGGGCTGTGGGGAGCCAGAACCGGCACGATCTCCACTCAGTCCTCCTCCCTTCTATTCTTCTTCACCGGGGGCATCCCCCCTTTCCTGTCGATAGGGATGCCCGTCCGGTCCCGTCAGACGGATAACCGCCTCCCCCTCCGGCCAGTCTGCCCTTGATCCCGTCCGGAAGCTCAGCGTTCTATCCTTCAAAAATGAAGGCAATGCGATAGAATCTCCCTTTTTAAGCCGGTAAAAAGGTCTCGTCGAGTCCGACCGATCCCGCTTCAAAAGACGGATGGGCACCAGATCCTCCCCCCGGCAGAAAACTCCCCAGACAAGCCCTTTTTCCTTTTTTATAGTCGAGACAAGCCGGAGTGAAGGAACCAGAGGGGGAGGAGTTCCCTTCCGGAATATCATATAAGACATTTTGAGTGCATCCTTGACATGTCCCAGCATCAGGGCCGACCTCCTGAGATCTCCTGAAAAGTGCGCCGGCCTGTCTTCGTGGCACCAGTTATCAATATTCTGGAGAGCCGGGCAGGACGCGGTCCTTTCATTCGGGCAGGGCGCCACAATCCGGAGGTCAGAACGGATGGCCATCAACTGGTCTCCCAAGCGCAAAAGGGCTCGGGACGCCCTTCGGTCAGCCGGCTCAACCAGAAGAATGATCCCTCCTTCATTCATCCGTCCCGCCATCCTGTCGAACATGAACGCGAATTCCGGGAGACGGTCTTCGTTTTCGGCCAACACATTGGCCATAAGAACGAGATCGATGGTCTCCGAAGAGCCTATGGCGAGTTCGGGTCCAGGAAGAGACGCCGCCTTGACCCGGAAGCGGACCCCCTCTCGTATCTTCCAGTTTTTCTCCAGATCCTGAAGGGCGGACAAGGATCGGTCGACACAAAGAATGTCCAACTCGGGCAAGGAGGCCCCAATCCTTTCAAGACCCGCAAGAACTCCTCTCAAAAAGGCTCCAGTCCCGGTTCCGAGATCCAGGATCCTAAGTGGCGTCCTTCCCCCGAATACCCCGGAGCCCAAGCGTTCCAATATTTCAAAGGACAGACTCAGACCCTTTTCGAATCCGACCTCTCCATAATATTCCCCATAGGCCGCCCGGAAATTCGGGTCGTCCATATAGTCACCCCGAATGGTTCTTTGCTGAAACCCTTCCGAGAGGTCTTTCAAGATCTTCGCACGGGCACTCTTTTTGTTTCTCATCGACCTTTGCTAGAATGCTCCATTGGCTGATTGTTGCCTCACAATTTTTTCCCTGGACACGTCGCTTCGTCGGCAACGGACCTATGCCCTTCATCAGATCGGATAAACATGAAATTTCAGGCTCCGAGGGGGGTCAAGGACCTCCTTCCCCCTTCATCGACAACATTTCGACGACTCGAAGATGAAGTCCGCCAGACTTTCGAGCGGGCGGGCTATCAGGAGGTCCGTCTTCCCATCTTTGAATCGACAGCCCTTTTCACCCGCTCGATCGGAGAATCCACCGACATCGTGGAAAAGGAGATGTACGTCTTTTCCGGCAAGGGAGGAGAGTCCCTTGCCCTGCGCCCGGAAGGAACCGCTTCGCTGCTGAGAGCCGCCATCGAACATCGCCTCGCCGAACCAGGCCGCATTGAACGGCTTTTCTACCAGGGTCCCATGTTCCGGCACGAACGTCCCCAGGCTGGCCGCCTGAGGCAGTTTCACCAAGCCGGCGCCGAACTTCTCGGATCGGCCGATCCCGACGATGATGTGGACCTTATCTCGATTGTCAGCCAATATGCGATAGACACGAAAATCCCGGGATCAACACTGCTGATCAACAGCATGGGATGTCCGGCCTGCCGCCCGGCGTACAGGAAAAGACTGGTCGAGTTTCTTGGAAAGCACAAGGAATCTCTCTGCGAGACGTGCAACAGACGAATCCTGACCAATCCTCTTCGCGTGCTTGACTGCAAGGTCGATTCCTGTCAGCCAGTTCTTGAAGAAGCTCCCCACATTGTCGATGACCTGTGTCCGGTCTCCCGTGATCACTTCGAGCGAGTTCTTCATGGTCTGGAGACCCTGCATCTTCCCTTTACCCTGTCCCACCGCCTTGTCCGGGGGCTTGACTACTACACAGAGACAGCCTTCGAATGGGTCTCCGATGCGCTGGGAGCCCAATCTACATGGGCCGCGGGAGGGCGATACAACGGACTTGTCAGCCAACTGGGAGGTCCGGATGTTCCAGGAATCGGACTTGCTCTGGGATTGGAGCGTCTCTACCTCCTGAGGGAGATCGCCAATAATCTTCCCGAGAAATCAGACCCGACCGTCGTTCTCGCCATCCATCCCATGGACGAGCAATCTCGGCCTGTCGCCCACCGTCTTCTCGCAGCGCTGAGAAAAGAAGGAACCCCTTCCATCGGAATCTTTGGGCAAATCCGGCTAAAAAAAGCCTTCACGATGGCGGAAAAAGAAAAGGCGCTGTTCATCGGACTGATCGGCGAAGATGAAATCAAACAGGGAACAATCTCCCTCAAGCACCTCAAGACCGGGATTCAAAAGTCGGTTCCGGTTACCCCGATCGACTCTCTACTCGTCTCTCTCCGGAAACCATGGGAAGAATAACCGAACCTTCCGCGTACCACGAAGAGGGGGAGATCCCCCTCTTTCAGGCCTTTTTTACAATGTATATTGTCGTATCCTGCATGAATTCCTCTGGTTTTGGCGTATAGGCCCTAACCTTCACCGTGAAGTTATGCAGGCCCGGCCCCAGATCTTTTCCCTGTGTCACGGTAAAATGCACCTTGAGGTGATCGCCTGGAGGCAGTGTCACGGTCTTCTGATCAAAGGTAACCCGGTCATCCGGAAGCCCCTTCTCTTCCAGGACAAATCTCTCGATCCTTGGGGTCTTGTTGTAGAGACCCACCTCAAACTGGTCCAGACGTCCCGGAACCTGGCTGAGATTGACGTGGTAGGGCGCATAAGTCACGATTCCATAGATGAAAAGCGACAGCGGAAACAGGCTGAACGTTCCAGCCGTCAGGAAACGGACCACTCCCGGAGAAAGCCGGCGGCCTTTCATCGTGCCATCGGCCTCGATGTAAACGCCATTCTTGTGGAAGGTCAGAAGAGAGGGGAGGCCTCTCTTGGCGGAATAGTCCTCACAGGCGACGACGCATTCCCCGCAATTGATGCATCGGGTATAGTTTTTCGTATCTCTCGGATCGATGTCGATGAAGCAGGAGTTCACACAAAGGTTGCATCCGGTACATTCCCCTCGTCTTTTATGGTCGAAGGCCACCTTGAGCGTGTCGTCCGTCTTGAACATGTGCTGCCACAGCGGATAGGGACACACCCATTTGCACCAGTAGTGACGGACAAGGAGAAGGTTCAGGAACATGACTCCGCCGATCCCGAAGACCAGCCAATAGGCAGTGCGATCCCGACCCGTGATCAGGTCCCGGCCCAGCGTGGCCGGAGGAATCACGTAAGCTGTGATGAGCACGGACACCAGAAGGGAGAACAGAAGGACCCCTCCCAGAAAAAATGTCCATTGCATCCCCTTCTTCAGGAGAGTGCCCTTTTTCTGCCGGACGGGGGTCAGCCTGACCTCTCCGAACCCCGGTCCGAGGGATTCGGATCCAAAAGCGATCCGGGCCAGGGCATTTGTCCATTCAGAGAAGGTGTTCTGGATGCAGGCCCATCCACAGTAAACCATTCCAAGGACAGCATAGATTGCCGCCATGGCGGAAATTACAAAAATCCAGAACGGAAGAATCAGGAAAAAATCGCTCCACCAGACCTGGTATCCAGCTATGACAAAACGTCCCGTGGAGAGGTCGATATGAAAAAATCCGGTAAACGGGAGAAGAATCAGCAATATCACAACGGCTGTCTGGACGGCATAGCGCACTTGGGTGACACGTATTTTTCGGGATGGGACTGGGGTGGAACTAATTTTCGGCATGGGTATAAGCGGTTGCGTTTGCTCCATGGATGGGGACCCTCGTTCTGTCAGGAATATTTGGAGCCGCCTGACGCCTCCTATTCTTCCATATCCTCGTCCCGGGAGGTTTTTCCATGACCGGGCTTTTCAAGTTCCTTCTTGAAATACCAGGATATCCCAAGATACAGGAAGACCGGAACCAGGACCCCGAGGAGGAAGAACAAATAGGCAAACCAAGGCAACCCAAGAGTAACATGCACATATCGCGGGAGATAGGCCCACCCGTCGGATGGGATAACGAGTACTCCTCCTCCCCATATTGAACCCAGAATCAGGGGTTTGTAAAGACCAGAAATGAACTTCCTTGCGCTTTTTCCCCTCACCCTACTGGCGCACCTGGCCTGACGGATAGGTCGGGACTGCTCCCAGAACGACATCAGATTTTTCCTCTCTCTCGCTCAGAGGGAGATTCTTCCGACCCTTGGCCACCTGAACGGTCATATAAATATTGTAGGCAAAAATGATATTGGCCAGGAGCACAAACATTCCGAAGATCCCGACCATCTCCATGTATGGAGCTTCGACAGGTTTAATGTCCGCCACGTTTCCATGAAGAAGAATCATGCCGCCCTTGTAACCGGCAATGCAGAAGGCGAGAACCATTCCCACCAGACTGATATTGTGCATCCAAAAATGGATTTTGAGGAGTCGGTAGCTGTAAAGGGGACCCTTGAAGAGAAGGGGGACGATGTAGTACATGGATCCAAAGATGGCCATTTCGACCCAGCCGAGAAGATTGATATGGGTATGGCCTAGGACGATGAGGTCAGATGGCCCTCCGGCACCGGCCTGGACGAAATTCCTGAAGGTTTCGACCCCTCCCATCACAGCTCCCCAGGAGAACCCGATGATCGCATAGAGGAGGCAGGCATAATAAAACTTCATGATGTAGTCCTTGATTCCCTCTTCCCGAGTCATACCCTTCTCCTTTCAGATAAGTATCAGCGATTGGCATCCATGCAAAGTCTAAAACCAAAGAAGTCGGAGGCGTAGATCGGCCAGGTCGGATTTCGGGCACTGACCCTTGCACTGTACTGATCACTTTTCCAGGATCCACCCCGCAGGACATAGTAGCTCTTTCCGACGACAGGATGAAGGGCTCCCGTAGCATCGACCCTGTAGGAATAGAATCTCGCCTTGTTGGCCGTGTTCCCCGGGTACGGCCGATAAGGCGTATTGGTCCATTCGAACACATTTCCCGCCATGTCGAGCACTCCGTAGGGGCTCTCACCCATCGGATACCGGTTCACCGGAGAGGTGTCCCCCACCGTGTAATTTGCATTTGCCCTTCTCGGATCCCAAGTATTCCCCCATGGCCACATTCTCTTGTCTGTTCCCCTGGCCGCCTTTTCCCACTCATCTTCACTGCAAAGCCTAGCCCTGCGGAAACGGGCATAATCTTTCGCATTGGCAAGAGAGACAAAGGTTACCGGATAGTCACCCCGCCCCTGGGGATAGCTCCCATTTTTCCAGTTGGCCGGAGCGAGATAGTGATCCTGATCGACAAACTCCTTGTACTCCCGGTTGGTCACAAGAGTTTTTTCGATCAGATAGGGTGGAAGATAGACCTTGTGCACCGGCTTTTCATCGAAGTTTGCATAACTGTCCTCCGAGCCCATCCAGAATGGGCCTGCCGGAATCAGGACAAACCCGCTCGGGATGCGGTATCCCGAAGCGTCGACCTTGATCTGGGCCGTGGGAGCCAAGCCTTTTCCGGCCGCCAGCATCTGAGAGGCAGTCTCCTGCTTGGAGGCGTTTCCTGAACCCGGCAATGCCTCGGTCAAAACTCCTCCCATCGGGCGAAACTCCCCGGGTGCTGTCCCGTGCTTTCTTATTCCGGCCGTCGACAGACGGACAATCCGGTTGGATGCCAGGCCCACAACATGGACAGCCCCCGCGATGAGGATCAGAAGAACAAAAGTGATGGTGATAGCCTTCCAGGGTAATTGCCAGGGTGACATTTCGGCAGGAGCGAGATCATCCTCATCGGATGTCGTGATTCGTTTCGTATCCTTGGAGTGTTTGTCAGAGGGAAGTTCACTGTCCAGATCAGGGGCCACATCACTTCTTCTTTCAGCCATCTCGTTCAAACCCTTTCTTTCAGTGGTCGTGAAGCTCCCTCCACGACAACGGTCTTGTCCCGGGCCCAGACAGTTGCAAAGACATTCAGGACAAAGGTCCAGTGGCCGATTCCCATCATCAGTGCCGAGACGACAAATCCGATCTTGTGGTAGGGCTGATACACCGAACGGGCAATTGGATAAACGACCCCGTCGTCAAGCATCCTGTTTCCTTCCAGAATGCCAAATGTCAGGAGAACCGTATAGAAGCCGAGAACACCGGCTACCATGAAAAAGAAGCTCAACTCTCCCAACATGTGGCTCCATATCGGCTTTCCGGACAACCTGGGGAGGAGGTAATAAACCATGGCCATGACGACCGAAACCACTCCCCCGATCAGATTGATATGGGCATGGGCCAACGGATCAACAAGATGACCTGCCTGACCTGTCATATGCACCCAGTGCCGGATTCGGGGAGTGGACTGAAGAAATCCCTGCAAGGTTCCGATAAAAAGGCAGGCCACTCCGAACAGGATAAATCTGAGTCCGAGCTTGTCAGTCGGACTGTCCAGTCGCTCTGTCTCTCTCGTTAAATTCATTGGTCACCTCATTTCAGATTGACTATCAGGAAACCCGTTGCGGGCCTCTGGTCTTCGGACGGTCTTTGGGGACCTTTTTCAATCCCTGTCTTCGACGCAGGATCTCTCCAACATATCCTCCGAGGAGTGAGACTTCGGGCACAGTAATAAAAAATATCATCATGAACGGAGCAACGGGAATCCCAACGGTGAGTCCGGAAGGGTGCATGATTTCAAGGAGATATGCGGCAAGAAGATACCCCATGGTGGGAACAAGTCCTAGGAATTTCCCGTAAGGACCGGCGATATATCCGACAACGAAGGAGATCGCCAGAGGAGCGAGCAGGTATGAAAAGAGAATTCCTGTTCCGAAAATGTGGTGGAAGGCCCCTTCCGTAAGTCCGAAGAACCGGTCCAAAACCCAGAAAAAAAGGAATCCCGTCAATATTCCTGCGGATGCGTCCCGGATATTTAGTTTCTTTTGCACATCACTTCCCCTGTTCAGAATGACCGTCGAGTCTATTTGCCTTTTGGTGCAGAACCCGTCGGAGGTTCAGCCTGCTCGTGAGGGGGTTTCTGGGCATCGCCATCCTCTTCATTGAAGACGATGTACTTTATGTTTTCGTCAAACTGACCGTTTTTGTAGGACCAGTATATCCCGAAAACAATAATGACGAGAGACACCAGACCGGTCGCCGTCCAGAGATAGGCGACAATCCCTTCCGGTAGTTTCATGTTGACTCCTTCACGGTTTCAGTTCCATTACTTAGGAGGCTTCGGGTAGTTGGGAGATCCTGGCAAGGATTTGAGGCTCATCAAGAGGTCTACCAACTGGTCCTTCTCCTTCGGAGACAGCTTGGCAAAGGTGGGAGCAAATTTGCCGCTGTGCGCAGTTCCGGGAACCAGGGCCCCGGGATTGTCCATATATCGGTGAAGCCAGTCAGCCGTACGCCTTGTTCCTTCCCCATCCATATCAGGACCATCATAATCTCCCTCGCCATACACAACATGACAATCCCGACATCCATGTTTCTGAAAGACCTGATAACCGGCATTCGATTTCTTTGAAAAAAGGTAAATATCATTCGTTGTCCAGAAGGTTACAATTTTCATCTGCGCCAATACGTACAAAACAAGCGCCGACAATACCATGAGTCCGGACAACAGAAATACAACCTTTTCTCCAGTTTTCATTTCCGGATTACACCAGGATTCTCAAAAGAAGCTGGATGACAGCAAAAGAGATGACGCTGATAATCCCGACAAAACCCATCGCGATGATGACCTGCTCTCCACGTTTCAATTTTTTGAAGGGACCGATGATGTAGCGGGACATGATCGTAAAGGTGACGACCGAGGCCGTGAGAAAGGTAAAGATAACGACAGAAACAGACATCTTGATTGACATGACCACCTCGCAACTCGAATTATACCCTTACGCGCTCTTCGTGTGCAACAATCAAGGCAATAAAAAAGGCGGTACCCCAGAGGAAACCGCCTCTTTTATGAATGTGGGGCGATAAGCTCAACTGGCAATCGCCCCATACGTTTTACAATGACCGCCGCCTTGAGTTACTCAGGCTTTACGTCATCGATAAAGAAGGAATAAATGAGTGCAGAGAAAAGCATTATCAATGCAATACACCAAAAAACGATAGGACTATTGACATTCCACAAAGGACACCTCCCTTTGGAGTGTGACTATTCAAAGAGAATGCGCAACAGAATTAAAATCCAAAGAGTGACTCCGGATTTTAGAAATCCCGAGCGACTTCCGTTCTCTTCATTAACAAGCCGACCCATGTAAAGAAGACCGACACATAGATGGAATTGATGACATAACCCTGATCCCACCAAGGACGAGCCAGGTTTGGAGAGGTATGGGCCTTCAGAACCGGGACTCCCTGAACCAACCAGTAATGGAGGTTTCCAGGCAATTGCGGACGGGCCCCAAACAGGGGGAATGTCAAAAGCTCCGCCGTAACGACAACCATGACCAGAAGGAGAATGATGATCCCCGGAATGTTGTTGGTCCCCTCCAGCATTCCATCAAACCGTTCGTTCAATAACTCTTCAACATCGGCCATTACGCCTCTCCTTTTCTCTTATTCTCACAGATTCGGAAGCCCGATGCAAATCTTCCGGGCATCAATTCGAATTGTCCGAACATTTCGGCGTTCTGCCTGACGCAAGCCACAGCCAGGCAGAACGGTCATCCAATCGGAAGCCTACTTCAAGCTCATCATGTAATCTGCCAGTGCATTCAGGTCTCTCCTGGAGAGGTAGCTGAACGATGGCATCTGAGACATGGGCTGAACCGCCCTTGGGTTGGCATGATGAACGAGGTGCCATCCCTTGATCGGAAGCCGGCTTCCCACATGAAGAAGATCCGGAGCCTTGCGGTCCGAACCGAAAACTGTTGGAGACTCCCCGACGAAGTCCGAAACCCTTGGAGGAGCCCCAAAGTACTGCCAATCCTGAGTCTGTTCGGGAAGAAGCGTATGGCACCACCAGCATCCCTCGCGAACAAAAATCACCTTTCCTTTCCCGATCATGGTCGGTCGATTCTCGCCGGTCATGAAGGGATCCTCAATCGTGAATCCGCTTTCCGGACCGTAATCCTTGGCCTTCTGAATTGCTGTGGCAGATGGGGGAACCTTGCTCATCTCCATAGAAGGAAACAGTATCGTGATGGACATGGTTACGGCAAAGACTGTACCGGTCATCATCACGCCAAATTTGTACTCGCGAAATGCCATCTCGTACTCCTTAACGCTCTTGAGTTTTAATCTGCCCTCCGCAATAGCGGACCAGGCATTTCGGATGTCATGCCTAACGGACATCCGAGGAGCCAATCGCCTCTTTTAAAGAAGCGATTCCTCCGCCTCCCCCAGGATTCTACTTCTTGCGCGAAGCGTCAAACTTCATTGGAGAACCGAGCCCAGCCATGCAAACGAGAAGCAGCACCATGCTTCCGATAGCGGTTGCGGTTCCCATGAAAGCGGCAAAAGAGGCAACGCCCTGGCTGGCTCCTCCCGGAGTCATTCCACAACAATGGCTCGGATCAGAGAGCTCCTTGAGCTGAGAACTCGAGAGCGACGTAATCGCACTGAATAACCACATACCACCACCTCCTCATAGTAATAAAAAAACCAGCCAACCCATCCTTACTCGCAGGGAAAAAGAATCGGGAGCACGAAGCTCACCAACCCTCCCGCTTCCGGTGATAGGCGTAGGAATAAAGGCCGATCAACGCTCCGGCGATGGTCGAAATAACCATGATCCAGTAGATCCAGACATAGGATTCACGCCATGTCTCGAACCTGTGGGCTCCAAACCATGCCTGAAGGCAAAAGCCAACGACGGACCCGCTTCCAACAGCCGAAAATGCCGCACCCAGCCAGTAGGAAACGATCCCTTTCTGATTGCTTTGAGCCACGACGACCCCCTTATAATAAAATTAGCTAGGAATAAGTGCCTCGACCTTCAAAATGCCGGTTGGCATTCTGCTGATCTGTTTTTCCGAGGGCATTACAGCTCGAAGGATACGCCTCACAGATTCTCTTGTCAAGCATTCTGTGACATCCTTTTTATTGACAAATAAGCAACGGGATGGCCTCTTTAATTTTTCTTGAAGAGGTGGAATCAACCCATCCTTTCCCTTATGATAAATACTATGGAACCCGATCAGTCAAACCCCCCAGTTTTTCCTTCAGAACCCGGACATATCTTCCGGGGGCGTTCGGCCAGAGATGTTGTCCTGGGAATGAATGACGGGATGGTGACGCTCGTAAGCTTTCTGGGAGGACTGACCGGCTCGGCCTTTTCCCATTCCTCCATCCTCTATGCAGGAGTCATGACCGCGATCGCAGGCTCCCTCTCCATGGCCTTCGGGGGTTATCTCGCCGCCCGAAGCCAGATTGATATCTACAAAAGAGAGGTTGCAAGGGAAAAATGGGAAATCGACCATGTCCCCGAACTTGAGCGGGCGGAGGTCCACAATCTATTCCTGGACTTTGGCCTTGATGCCAAGGAAGCCTCCCTCATCACAGACCAGATTACCGCCAACCCTAAAGCCTGGCATCGTTTTATGGTCCGGGAGGAGCTTGGAATTCACGAAGAACGGATGGATCGCCCCCTTACCGCCTCTCTCATTTTGGGCATATCCTTTCTTGTTGGGGCAATCCCCCCTCTTCTTCCCTATTTTTTCTTCCAGAAGATTGGGGAAGCCTTTACCTGGTCCCTCCTCTTTTCCTGTCTGGCCCTGACTGTTGCAGGAGGAATAAAATCCCATCTTTCCAATGAAATGCCTCTGAAGGGAGCGGTAGAGATGCTTCTCCTAGGCGGCATGGCCGGAGCCGCCGGCCTTTTTCTCGGGACGTTGCTCCCCAAATTCTTTTCCCTTCTCCCCCTCCATTGACTCTCTCTGCAAAAAAAGATCGGCAATGATCCCATCGCAAAAGGGCTTCATTCGCACACGCCATCCCGATGGGAGGTGTGATAAGATAGGGGCGTTCCGTCGAACAACCTCATAATTAAGGAACCCGATCTGACGATGTCTGACAATAGCGCCCCTTCCGTAGTTTCTGTTTATGCCCCTGCTTCGGTTGGCAATATAGGCCCAGGGTTCGACACCTTGGGAATGGCCGTGACGGGGATGGGAGACATCATTTCCGGTAGGTTTGATACGACTCTCGAGTCCGACAGGATTGACCGTGTTTCCGGGGCATGGACCAGGATTCCTGATAACCCAAGAGAAAACACCGCCAGCATCGCTGCCCGGACATTCCTTGATCGCCTCTCCATAAAGACCCCATTCCGGATGACAATCGACAAGGGTGTTCCTGGATCCGGACTTGGATCTTCTGCTGCGTCTGCGGTCGGAGGCGCTTTTCTGGCCCACTCCCTGGCGGAAGGACGAGGTTCCTTGGAAGAGGTTCTTGAGGCCGCTCTGGTTGCGGAGTCAGGGGTCAGCGGCGGAATTTTCCTCGACAATATTTCTGCCTGCCTCTTCGGAGGAGTCACTGTCAGCCATGGAGACAGCCGGTCGGCACTTCCCGTCGGATCCCTCTCCGGAGTCTATCTTCTTTTTATCATTCCGAAAATCACCCTTAAGACCTCTGAATCGCGCAGAATCCTTCCAGCGGAGGTTCCTCTGGCCAATGCCATCGGGGCCCTTTCCAATGCTTCCGGAATTCTGGCTGGACTTATCAGAAATGATGCGGATCTTTTTTGCAAAAGAGTCTCCGACCCTCTGATCGAACCCTACCGTAAGACCCTGATTCCGGGTTTCGACGACCTGAAACAAGAGGCTCTCTCGGCAGGCGCGTCCGGCTTTGCAATTTCAGGAGCCGGATCGACAACATTGGCGTTGACCCCGTATCAGGAGAGACTCCCCCTGATCAAGCAACGAATCGAAGAGGTCTTGACCCGACATCAAATTGAAGCATCCATCATCTTTTCCGCCATCGATCCGAAAGGAGTTCGTCGTGTTGATTCCTGAACCTGTTTACAACATCAACCGATCCTACGAGGACAATTATCGGGAGGGACCGGTCTTTCATGGAAGGATTCCTCCGTCCATTCCGAAGGTCCCTCCCGCCTCCTTTCTCGGAATTCCGGCAAACAGTCGTTTGGGCATTCCGGCAGGACCTCTACTGAACTCGGACTGGATTGCCTTCTATGCCTCCATGGGGTTTGACCTTCTTGTTTATAAAACAGTCAGAACCCATGCCCATCCCTCCTATCCTCCCCCCAACTGTCTCTATGTTTCGGCAACAGGAGACCTTTCTCCATCAGATCTTGCGACACCACTGATCGGGACACCGAACATGGAACCCGCCTCGATGAGGGACATTACCATTACCAACTCTTTTGGGATGCCGAGCCAGAATCCTGCGGTATGGCAGGATGACATCGCCCTTGCCAGAAAGAAAATCGGGGATGGTCAGGTCTTAATCGTCAGCGTCGTGGGGACGGAACGTGAAGGCGAATCGATCGCGGCCAACTTTGCCAGGGCAGCGATGATGGCCAAGGAGGCAGGGGCCATGGCCGTAGAGGTCAATTTCTCATGCCCCAATGTCAAGGGGACTGAAGGTCAGATTTTCCAGAGTCCGGACAGCGCAGAAAAAGTGGCCAAAAGCGTCAGGGGCACGATTGGTCCGGACTTCCCGCTCATCGTCAAGGTTGGATATCTGGGAAGCGACCAGGAGGCCACGAGCCTCATCTGCGCCATTGGCCATTATGCCAACGCCATATCGGCAATCAACACCCTTTCGGCGACCGTCATAAACCCGGAAGGCAAAGCCGCCCTTCCTGGTCCCGGAAGAGAAAAATCCGGGATTTGTGGAAACGGAATCCGGTCAGCAGCATTGGGAGTTGTGTCGCGACTCTCCAGGAGTATCGCTTCACTGGGGCTACCGCTCTCTCTCATCGGGGTGGGGGGACTCATGACTGTTGATGACTTCGACCTGTTCAGGAAAGCAGGAGCCGATTTTGCCATGACAGCAACAGGAGCCATGTGGGATCCGTTCCTGGCGTATCATATGAAGCAGCAGAACCTGAAAGAAACCGCACAAGCGGAAAAACGCTAGGACTGAATCAGGGAGACGAAGAAGGACCGTTCTCTTGGGGGGGCTCTGAAAAATAGGTGCAGACCTCCTGCCGGTAGGTCTTGTACGGGTCAAGCATATAAAGTATCTCCCCTCCATCGACCTGAACCCCGAACCACTGGATGATATAGTCTCCTCCGCCCCCGCCGGCCGCTTGCCGGTCCATGATCTGATGGACGGCTTCAGAACGACCCTGCGCCCGGGTTCCGGCCGGTCCGTCCCCAGTTGCCGCACGAATTGCCGAGGAGGAAACCAGTCTCCTGTGGGAGCCATCCTCCTCAAGAGGAAAGAAGAGTCCCGCCTCGGGATTGATATCATGGTAGGCAAGGTCGAGGCTTTCCATCCAGGGGTCATCCCAAGCAATTTTTTCTTCTTCCCTAAAGGAGTCAAGAAGTAGATACTTCTGAGCCCAATCGATTCGGTCGGCCACCCGACCCGGATCCTTTTCTTCAAGGTCCTCAAGAATCCCCTTCCAGGCGTTAAGGACCCAGTCCGTATCGTCATTCTCCCCCTTGAATGCCTTTTCTGCTGCCTCAAGAAACATCCATTGGATATCCACAGCCGTTATGGTCGTCGAATCGGAAAGACCGACGATCCACCTCATCGACAGATCATGGGAGACAGATCGAATGGCACTCACCGGGTCTGCGACCGGGACAAGGGGAGACAGACCTTTTTCGATCAGTCCGAGAACCAGACGTGTCGTCCCGACTTTCAGGGCCAATGCGTACTGGGACATATTCGAATCTCCCAGAAGAAGGTGGATTCGACGAAACTGTAACGGATCCGCCAGCGGTTCATCACGGGTATTGACGATGGACCGGTTCATCTGGACCCATTGGTAGAACTTGTTGACGACATAGTCCGCCCGCTGGGAAATCTGGTAGGGAACAAAGGGAAACTCGCCGTTCAACGGAATAAGGCTGTCATTGATGAGGGACGCCCCCACCCGCCCTGAGCCGGCAAAAATCTGGCGGGTGACAAGGAAGGCGACGAGAGGATCAAGGCCCTTCTCGTTAAACGGAAAGCTTCGGGGAACGGAGTAATTTTCATGGGATCCGAATGTTGCCAGGGTCTGGTGATCGATGTTGTTCTTGATAAAGGAAACCCCATCCCCAAGGCCCAGCTCCCCCAGCGCCTCGGAGAGAAGCCGGTCTCCCGCCCGGTCCATAGCCACCAGATCAAGAATCGTCCCGCACTCGGGAGAAGCGTATTCCACATGGCCCATATCGATGTAGAGGCGCCCTCCATTCTTGAGAAAGCCGCCGTTTCCTGGAGGCTCGTCATAGGCCCTCTGGTGAAGGTCGATCAATCCGGCTTTTTTTTCGAAGAAGAGATAATCCCTAACACGCCTGAAAAGTTCCTCCTGCCGGATCATCGGGGATCCCCGGCCATCTCCGTCACGCACCAGGAGGCCGTACTCCGTCTCTATTCCGCAAAGGAACTTCAACGGGATTTCCCTGACAAAGCGAGATTTTCCGAGGGGGGAAGAGGAATGTGTCGGCAACAGGTGGGATTGTCACGGTCCAGCAAAACTCCTTCCCACGCTCTTTCCTCTGTGAGCTTTTTATCGCAAAGGGCATATCGGTCCGGACTGACAATCGCCCCGTCATCATTGGTTCCGAGATCTTCCTGGGTATAAAGTGTCCGGAGAAAAATATCCCTGAGCCGAGGAAGGGCTTTTTCAAGCGTCAGTTTTTGGGTCTCCATGTCCCGGGGGGCTTCCTTAAGAGCGCGGATCATTCGGGCGGATATCTCATCCGTTGGGGCAAGAACGGCCATATCAGTCCCCCGGGAGATATTCCCGTCGAAGCTGACCTGGACAAATCTGTCCTCGGACATCGTCCGCCCGACTTCGGCCAGGAGAACATCCAGGATGATGGGAGGGACGGATATGTCCTCAAAGGCTGATTTGAGCCTGGGAGCGAGACCGAACAGGGACAGACGCTCAATACTGACATCGGAGGAGGAGCGCTGGAATCCCTCCACATGGGCCATGTTGAGCAATATGCCACGAACAGTTTCCAGATCGGCAGGATGGCCGATCCCGGCCATTCCGATACGGTCATAGATCTCGAAAATTTTGGGATTCTGGCGATGAAAAGTGGCCAGAAGTATTCCTTCAGGCAGTGAAAGACCAATAACAGGAGCCGCCCGTTCAAGCTGCTCGGCAATATAATCCCTCCTCTGATGAATCGCGTCTATCCATCGGTAGGGCTCATCGAACACGTATCACCTCGTCTTTGTATATTGTTGAGATTGTTCTATCGTCAATGGTTTCGAGAGTCTCCGGGGTTAAAAGCTTGATCACCGGATAAACCGGATCCTGTCCTTTGACGCCTCCTGTCGCGGAATCGAAATAGGAAGCCGTTTCAAGAAGCCGAAGGGCAAGAACGATCGCCTCGTCACGTGAGTATTCACGGAGAGGGCGAGAGTCCCACCGATCAAGGTACCGAAGAATCCCCTGAACTTCCGGAGACCCGGAGCCACCCACAGAAAACTCGACCCCTTCGAAATGGGCTCCAAGAATATCGTAAAAATAGATCCTGACGGAGCCTGTCTCCGGATCCCTGGCAATATAGAGCGGTACGACCGCCCCTATCCCTTCGACAGCCATGGAGAGATTGTCTTTCAAAAGCTGCGCCAGAATCCGGATTTTTCCCTCGAGAGAGATTTCGGTCAACTGGCTTCTTCGGTAGTACTTGAGGGAGTGGTCGAGAATCCGGGCCATTTCCAGAGCCATTGCCGGAGAACCGGAAATTGCCAGAAGAGATGATTTGTCGATCTCGATGACCTTATCAACCCGGTTCGACATGATCCGGTTTGACGCAGTAGCACGCCGGTCTCCCGCAACAAGCACTCCATCACGGTAATGAAAGGCAAGAATCGTGGTTCCATGAGTGATTCCCGACAAAAAAGAGTCCCCTTCCTCCCGACGTGACCCTTTCAAGAGCGTCTGATCCTGGTAAACCTTGAGAAGATCGGGGAAATATCCCGGTCTGGTGGGGGGAAGGCCCCCGATCCTTTCATGCCCTGTCATCAAAGTCTCAATCCTTTCTAAGTCCGTTGATCATCCCTGTTCCAACAGCAGCCCACTATTCCCCTGTCCTCTGACGATAACGCTCCGACTGTTTTGGATCAACTTTTCTCATCCGGTCCATCATACGGTCCTTCATGGGGTTTGGATCCAGATTGCGTGGGGAGGGTGATTCTGGCACGGCTCCCTTTTTTGAAGGAAACGGCATCCGGTTCTGATCATCAAGACCTGAAGGCTGACCCGACAGGACCAGTGTTCCCAGGTTGGCTGAAGCATCAAATCGACTCATGAGATCCTCCTTATTCTATCCACTCCGAAAGAGCACTCAAAAGGTCCGATGGCCCCTCGAGTTTTCCTATTCTGGAACAAAGATCCCGCACTTCCTCCGCTCTTAACGAAGAAAACAGCGGGAGATCGACCGATGTTCCATCGACAAAGGCCACCCTCTCCCAGCCTGCATCCTGGATCTGATCCCGGAAACGGTCCAGGACCGCTGCGCGAATAGGCGGTCGACCAAGTTCAGGTGGGTGGACGGTCGCGGCGTCCACATCCTCCGGATCAGTCAGCCGCACCATGCTTCCATCCATCTCGAGGGGCCAGAACATTCCCAGTTCTTCGTCAAGGTCATGATAGGCCAGATCCAGACTCTGAAAGCAGGGATCGCCGGGGGGAATTCCTTCCTCCTCGGAAAACCACCGGAGAAGGTTTTTCTTTGCAACCCAATCGACCCTGTCGGACAAAAGAAGAGGATCCTTCCGGTAGTCCCGGAGGGCCTTGTCCCATTCAGAAAGAATCCAGCGATCCTCTTCATTGCTGGCCTGATCATCCACCAGGGATCGATATTCCTCCAGCATTTCGTCGGCCGTCATCAAGCGTCCATCCTCGAGAAGCAGATTGCCTCTTCCATCTTCGCTCCGGGAAATCTGACGAAAAGCCCGGACAGGATCGGCGAAAAGGGATTTGCGGGCGTATGTCCCGTTCACGATGGAAGAAAGAACGAGTCGGGTCATACCGATTTTCATCGCCGTCTGCCACTCGCACATATTGGCATCGCCACAAATAAGATGCAGACGGCGAAACCGGCCTTTGGCGGCGTGAGGTTCATCCCGGCTGTTCACGATGGGGCGACGGTGCATGGTATCGACCCCAATACGTTCTTCCATGAAGTCCGCACGCTGGGAGAGCTGGAATCCCCCGGTCCGCATCCCGTCCTCTCCCTCTTGACCAACCTTTCCCGCCCCAAGAAACAGAGTCCTTGAAACAAGAAAAGGCGTGAGGCCCTCCACAATCCGATCAAAGGGAATGGACCGGGGGAGAAGATAATTCTCATGGCATCCATAACTATGGCCATGAAAATCAGTGTTGTTCCGATAGATCCCCAAAGAACCGGACCCGCCAATTTCACGTTCCCTGGACTCCTTGGCGGACTGGACAATCCTTGTGCCCGCACGATCATACAGAACGAGGTCCCGGATCGACTGACATTCCGGGGTCGAATATTCCGGATGGGTGTGGTCATTGTAAAATCGTGCCCCGTTCTGGAGGATACGGTCGCTCTTGGATTCCCTGAAGGAGAAGTTCCTCTGTCGATCCGAGCGGGAAAAAGCTTCCTCTTCTTCATCCTGTGCCAGACGGTCAACCCGAAAACCCCGGGCGTCTGCTCTCGGGTCCTCGGCTTCATAGGCCCACGCCCCGAAGGAGGGCGGACGATAGGCCTTCACGAGATCCATCGACTCCCTCACGGGGTCGGATTCGGCTCGATCCTTCCGGATGATGCCAAATTCCGTCTCTATTCCCGAAACAATTTCATCTGTTCGTATCTCGGGCCGCTGGTCAGAAGGGGATGAATGCAAGTCCGTCCCCACCTATTCGATTGAACGGATGGACTGGATCCCGGAGCTTCCCGACAAGGGCATACGAATCTTCCTTACATCTACAACATCCTGAGTTTCGATATCGAGCAGACTCATCCACTCAAGCGCAATCTCGGCCGGTGGAAGAATATCCCCTTCCTCGTACTCGGCCTGGGCTGCCCAAAGCAGGTCATCGAGGGTCACCCCTCCAATGCCTTGGTCAAGTTCCCGAAGAAGGGCCTTTTCCTTGGCCCGAAGAATGATTGCCCCGAGGATGGCACCGCTCGCCAGGTCGGAACGATAGACCGGCAATCGCTTGCCGGATCTCCGGAACACTTCGAAAACGGCATTTTCATCATTTTTTGAAAAGAATCGGTCCCTGAATGCCCGGATAAGCGCTTCACGGTCAGACTCGGAAGGAGCCGTCTGGACCGGTTCCCCGGATTCACGAGAAAGAAGAACCGGAACTTCCTCTCCCAGGTGGATTCTCAGGATTCCGAGAGCGTCGTCCGATGTAGGCCGTTTAACCTTGACCTTGCGGTCGATCCGTCCGGGCCGCAAAATCGCCGGATCGATCATCTCAGGACGATTCGTCGCGAGAATCACCATCTGAAATCCACCCGGTCCGGCCAGACCGTCAAGCTCGGCACAGAACATGGGAACGATCGTGTTGTGGATATTGAATCCCCGCCCACTTCTACGAATTCCCAGGATTGCCTCGGCTTCGTCGATGAAAAGGACTGGGAAATCCCCCGCCATCCGGATCCTTCGCCCTTCCTCAAAAAGCTCCCGGACAATACGTTCGGACTCTCCCAACCACATGTTCAGGATCTCGGGCCCCTTGATATGGAAAAAGACGCCCTTTACAGGCCGACCTTCCTTTTCCGTCAGATGTCTGGCAATTTCCCGGGCGGTCGCCTTTCCGATGAGTGTTTTTCCACACCCAGGAGGGCCATGCAGGAGAAAGCCCCGGGGAGATTTGAAGGAATATCGCGAATAAGCGTCCGGGTGAAGGATCGGGTTCAGGATAGCCTTCTGGATTTCATGTATGGCCTCTTCCTGTCCTCCGATCGCCTCCCATCCCACGGTGGGAACTTCGGCGAGAAGGTAATTCTCCTCTTTCTTGCGGACCTTTTCCAAAGCGATTCGGGATGTACTGTCGAGACGAACAAAATCCCCCGTCGAAAGGGGTTCCTCTTTCAGGGCATCGGAGCGCTCAAGGATCGTTCCAAGCGTATTGTCCGGACGGTCGGAGGCAATTTCCAGTCGACCATCCTCGAACAGCCGGCCCACGCGAACGACTGGACCGGACAAATCTGCTCCGATAGATCCCAGAACGGACAAAGCCTCATTCAGCCGCACCCGTTCTCCTTTTTTCAGGGACTCGAGCGACACACGGGGGTCAACCGTTGCCTGATAATCGCCTCCCCCGACAGAAATCCACGCCAGTCCTTCGGGTGTGACACCGAGACAGGTTCCAATGCGATAGGCCGGCTTGGTGACTTTTTCCAGAACTTCGGAAAGGCGGGATGATTCATGCTGCATGCGTTGCCAGTCGTTTTCGAACTCCTGAAGTTTTTTCTTGATCCGATAAGCTTCCCGCATTTCCTCTTCACGACCATCGAGAAGACGGATCAGGCGCTCTACCGAACCGATCAGGTCCGAAAACGGTTCAGGGAGGACAGACTCTTGTTTGTCTGCCTTCCGGTCGGATTCATCTTCGATATCCTTTTTTTTTCGACTGTAAGGATCGGTCCTGTCCATAGGGGGTCTTTTCCTCTCGAAAGGGGGCCGGATCGATCGCGGCCCAGAAAAGCGGTAATTCTCTGCTTCTTTTAATCCTAAGGCCATCGGGCGCTCGCGTCAATTTTATCAGCGGGGCCCTTCACCGAGCCCCGGAAAAAGAAGGAGCACGACCTGTCAGATATTCTGAAGAATAAGCTGTTCCGGAACGGCTCTTTCCTTCAGAACAGAAATTGTCTCCTCAACCATTTCCTTCATCCCGCAAACATAGGCCACGGTCTTGTGGAGGGGATCGGACTGACTTTTTAGTACATGCTGGATAAAGCCCGAATGCCGGGTCCAGTGTTCATTCGGAAAGGTGACGGTGATGATGACATTGACCCCTTGAGCGTGCCATTTGGCGAGCTCTTCGCCAAAATAAAGGTGCTCCGGCGTCAGCGTCCCGAAATAGAGATCGATCTGTCCGAACTCGTTCCGGCGTCTAAGGGCTTCAAGGAGCGTTGAGCGAAGAGGGGCAATCGCTGTCCCGACACCCACAAAAAGAAGATTCATGTTTTTGTGCGGATCCAGAGGAAACCCCGAGCCAAGCGGGCCTTCAAAGGAAAGGGTTGCTCCCGGAGATATCTCAAAAAGTTTTTCGGACACACCCTTTCCCTTCTTTACAAGGATTTCCAGAAATACCGTTTCGTAAGGAGGAGAGGCGATCGCAAAATAGGAGCCTTTTTCACCCTCCCAGAAAACTTTGATAAATTGTCCCTGAACAAATGTAAATGGACCATTATCGGGGACCAGCCGAAAAAGCCTCACGTCCTCGGCAAAGGGTTCAATCCCCGTAACTTTTGCGGTCGTCACCTGTCCCATTTCCGAACATCCTTTCCCATGAATTGATATTGCCTGTCCAGTGTATTTGTCCTATTGTATTTGGAACAGAGGCCGATTCCCACCTTTTTTGTGTCCCTTCACTTTCAGATAAAGGATTCATCATGTCGAAAACGGAGTTGATCAAGGCGATTTACACCATTCGATCGAACGATGTTCCCCGTGCCGCAAGCCTCATTGCCAGAGAAATGAGTCTGGGGGTCAAGCAGACCTCTTATGAAACTCGAGGGACAGACACCTTCGCGGCCAAGGCGGTCATAAAAAAACAGGACAAGAAGGAAGCCGTCATCGAGATCATGGTCCCTTCCCAGAGAATCTCTTCCGCCTACGGTCTCATGCTTTCGATCGCAGGAGAGATCAGCTGTCTTAACATTCTGAAGTCGATCGAACTTACCGACTTCGAGGCCCCTGCCCCGTTGCTTTCCCGGCTTCCCGGTCCACAGTTCGGATCGGACGGAATTGCCAAAAGGCGAAAAGATCCAAACCGTCCCCTCTTCATCACCGTTCTTAAACCGTCACAGGGACTAACGCCAAAGGAGTTTTCCCATATCGCCTACGAAAGTCTGGTAGGGGGCATGGATGTCGTCAAATCCGATGAGCTCCTGCAGGAGCCCGAAGCGGATTATATCAAACGTCTTGAAGCAACGGTTGCCATGGCTAAAAAGGCAGAGGAAGAAACAGGGGAACCGAAGTGGGTCATGATGCATCCGGTCGACCATCCGAAAGCCATGATTGAGCGGTACGCAAAAGGCGCAAAGGCCGGATCGGAAATTGCCATGCTAAGTCCCGCCGCGAGCGGATTTCCGATGCTCGAAGAACTTTCCAGCCTTTCGAAGGTTCCGATCATGGCGCACATGGCCACAAGCGACTGGCTCTGGCAGCCCCACGGAATGTCGGTCCGGGCGTGGGCAAAATTCATGAGAATCCTTGGATCGGACATCATACTCTACCCGGCTCTGTCGGGAACTCTTAAAGCGAAAAAATCCCATCTCAAGACGGTCTATGAAATCTGTCGGACCCCCATGGAGGGGATCAAATCCTCCATGATTGCCGTGGGCGGTGGCATGCATGCGGGCACGATGGAGGTCCATGCGGACCTGTTCGGACCTAATTTCGCGTATCTCTGCGGGGGAGGAGTTTGCGGACACCCCGATGGGGCCAGGGCAGGCGGCCAGTCGATCCGCGAAGCGTGGGATGCCTATTCGAAAGGGATTTCTCTGGAAAAATACCGAAAAAAGCACAAGGCCCTGGACAGAGCCCTGACCGCTTTCGCGACATACGTCTGATTCCGGGAAGGGTTGCGGTCGAACCCTTCCCCCTTTATTCGATCAGCTCACTGGCAATGGAGCGTCTCTCCCCTCCGTTCAGGTCCTGCCATGATCAGCAGGGCGATGACCAGGGCCGAAATTCCTGCGACCCCGACGAGGGCGACATTGAGCTTTCCTCCGAGATAGACGGAAACGCTCGACTGAAGGGTTGCATTGGCCGAAGCCAGCAAATTTCCCGTTTGGTAGACGAATCCAGGAAAGGTCCCCCTGATTATTGCAGGAGAAATTTCGTTCAGATAGACCGGAATGACCCCCCAAGCGCCCTGAACGGCAAATTGCATGAAGAAAGCCGCGATCGCAAGCCAAACCACCCCCCGGGCCCACCCCCAGAACGGGAGGACGAGAAGGGCAAGCATTGCCGCAAGAAAAATTGCCTTTCGCCGCCCGATCCTTTCGGACAGGCTTCCCATGAAAAGCCCACCGAGAATCGCTCCGATATTGTATAGCACAGCGATTCCTCCCACCTCGTGCGGATTGAGATGATGATCGATTTCCAGGAAAGTCGGATAGAGATCCTGAGTTCCGTGTCCAAGGAAATTGAAGGCAGTCATGAGGCCGACCGCAAAGATCCCGCTCTTCCAGTTATCCCGGATAAGGTGACGGACATTGAGGGGGGTCTTCGGCTTATTTCCAAAGGATCGTGATTCGGGAACATTTCTGCGAATATAAAGCACGAGGAAGGCCGGGAGAACCCCCAGCATCAGGAGCCCCCTCCATCCCAGAACAGGATAGAGAAAGGCAAAAGCCAGAGAAGCCAAGAGATAGCCCGCAGGATAGCCGGCCTGGAGAATTCCCGAAACAAATCCTCGACAGGACGGAGGAACACTTTCCATCACAAGAGCAGAGCCGGTTCCCCACTCTCCCCCCATCGCAACGCCAAAAAAAGCCCTCAGGAGAAAAAAAAGTCCGAGCGTCGGAGCAAAGGCCGAAAGGAATCCGAATAACGAATAAAAAAGGACAACAGCGATAAGAATGGGACGACGGCCGAAACGGTCTGCCAGAAAACCGAACAGAAGGGCTCCCACCGGCCGGGTAGCCAGGGTCAGCAGGATCGCGCCTGTCACCATGGTCACAGAAACGGAAAAGGTGTGGGCCACATCCCTCAGGACAAAGACGAGAAGAAAGAAATCGAAGGCATCAAGAGTCCACCCCAGAAATCCGGCCAGGACCACATGCCGTTCAATGGAGCCCAGATGTCTCCAGTCCCTTATAATCCACACAGGCTTGCCATTAGAAAACTGAAGCCATTTAGGCCGTTTCGTTCTGTTTGAGGCCCCATTCATTTTCAGGGCGGGTTTTCCAGCGGCGATGCATCCATATCCATTGTTCAGGATAACTTCTGATATGCCCCTCGATTGCCTGCGTGAAGACAGTGGTCAACCTGAGGATTTCGTCCTCGATGCATTCCGATTTTTCAGGCCGGACAGGGGGCGATACGGTTACATTGTATGTTCCGTCAGGATTTCTGCGGTTAAAGATGGGCAGAACCGGGGATCCGGATCGGATGGCAATTCGCGCAATACTGGAATATGTCGCCGCCATCCGGCCAAAAAATGGAACGAAGATACCATCTCTTAGGCCGGCATTCTGATCGAGGACAACCCCCACGGTCCCATTCCTCAGAAGATGCCGGAAGATGGGCTGGGCGGCGCTCCCTGAAAGTATCGAGTCGGTTTTTCCGAAGCGGGAACGGTAGGACTCGATAAAATCATGGATCGCCGCATTTTTTATAGGCCGGTTCAGCACCATCAGGCGTTTTTCGGAGAAACAGGCAATCCTCTTGAGCATCAGCTCCCAATTTCCGGCATGGGCCGACAGCAGAATGGCCCCCTTTCCTGAACTGATCGCCTCTTGATAATGCTCTTCACCCTCTACCGCAACATTTTTCTCCATCCAGAGGTCGTCCATAATTGGGAATCTCAGGAACTCGACCCCCATTACGCCGAAATGGCGAAAAACATCCCTTTCGAAGAAGCAGGCAGTCTTGATGTTGCAGCCAAAGGCTTTTATGTAATTATCCTTGACAATCAGCCCTTTCTTTTTCAGGATCCTTCGCGACAGATCGCCGATCCTGGATCCCAGCCACGAAGCCTGTTTCTGTGACAAGTGGCAGAAAATCCACGAAAGAGCGGTAAAAGCGCCTAACAGCAAACCGTAGAGAGTTATGATGGAAGTTAGTGTATGAGAGAGGATTGCTAAGAGCGGCGCGCTCTGCTGAAATGGGGTTACCACTAACACCAGATCAGCTAACGAACAATGAAGGAGCGCGCCTTGAGAAAGAATACGACAAAGGGGAAGAAAGGTCCAGAAACAGGAAGCGATCCACTGACAGAGTTCCTTCGGGAGAAAGCCCGAATTCTTCTGCAGATTGCCGTGGAAGCGGAAATGGAAGAGTTTCTTCAAGCCTGGGTGGGAGTCCGGAATCTGGAGGGGAAGAGAACGGTGGTGCGAAACGGCTACAACCCGGAACGGATGATCCAGACCGGCATCGGAGAACTGTCCGTTCGCATGCCGAAAGTCCGGGACCGCTCTCAAAATGGAGTGGTCTTTCACTCGTCCCTGATTCCTCCGTATATCCGGAAAACCCGGAGCCTAGAAGAGTTGATCCCTCTTCTTTACCTGAAGGGAGTGTCCACGGGGCAGATGCAAGAGGCTCTGGGGGCTCTCGTGGGAGGGGAGGCCCGGGGATTCTCTTCGGCTGTGGTGTCCCGTCTGAAGACAAAATGGACGAAGGAGTACGAGGAGTTTCGCAAACGTCCCCTTGAGGGAGAATGGCTGTATCTGTGGGTGGACGGCATCTACTCGAAGATGCGGAGGGAGTCGGACAAGCTCTGCCTTCTGGTGGTGATGGGAGTGAACAATCGAGGGGAGAAGAAGATCCTTGCGATCGAGGACGGATTTAGGGAGTCGGCTGAAAGCTGGAAAGAAGTTCTCCGGGATCTCAAGGACCGCGGACTGAAGGATCCTCTTCTGGCGATTGGAGACGGAGCACTGGGGTTCTGGGCGGCGGTCCGGGAGATCTTTCCGACAATCCGGGAACAGCGTTGTTGGGTCCATAAAACCCTGAACGTCCTGAACTACCTTCCCAAGTCTCTCCAGGCCCGGGCCAAGGCCCAGATCCGGGAGATCTGGAACGCCGAGAACAGGAAAGAGGCGAAGAAGGCGCTTCAGAGCTTTGTGAAATCCTATGAGGATAAGTATCCGAAGGCGGTGGAGTGTTTGAAGAAGGACCAGGAGGTTCTTCTGGCCTTCTATGACTTCCCTGCCAGTCATTGGGTGTCGATTCGGACGACCAATCCGATCGAATCGACCTTTTCGACGATCCGGCACAGGACAAAGCAGGCTCGAGGATGCTTTTCCCGAGAGACTCTTCTGGCCCTGGTCTTTCAGGTGGCTCTTTCCTCGGAAAAGCGGTTCCGACGGATCAAGGGATACACCCTGATCGCCAAGGTCCTGAAAGGGACAGTCTTTGTGGATGGAGTCGAGAAGAAACCGGAAACTCAGGATCCGGAACAGAAGGATGCAGAATGCGCCGCGTAGTTCCTCACTCTGCGAGGCTATACACTAGATTTGACAATAACTCCTTTTTTTTCTCCCGGGATTATAGCGAATTTCCCGCCGATTCTCTATTTTTTCGTCCGGGGGCCTCCCGGTCCGAAACCGGAACCGTATTTTTGTCGTTCATTCCCCGGATTTCCAAGAGCCGCTCCATCATCTGTCTCACCGATACGCGTTCCAGTGCCGAATTCTCATTCCGGAAACGGTTGATCCTGTCCTCCGAAAGGGCGTCGAGCTCGATAAACCGACCCCTCGCCTCTCCCTCGGGTTCCTCCGGGACAGATCCCCTGCCTTGGCGGAGAGCAGCGCCATTGTGGGGACAGACCTCCTGACAGCGGTCACACCCAAACAGCCATCTGGAGTCCGACTCTTTCCGGAGCACCGAAAGCGGATCATCGGGGCGCTCGATGGTGAGATAGCTGAGACAGCGTCCCGCGTTCAGGTGATAGGGCGCGACAAAAGCATCGGTCGGACACTCCGAAAGACATCGGGTGCAGGAGCCACAAGGATTGAGACCGGAATAGGGTCCCTTCACCGTGACGAGCGGGGTTTTCAGGAGGAGACATCCCATCGTGAACCAGGAGCCAAGAGCTGGATTGATCAGAAGCGTATTCTTTCCCATGACCCCCAACCCTGCCATTTGCGCGAAGGATTTCTCAAGCAATGCTCCATGGTCCGGCTTGACAAGGGGTCGGTCATCGTGAGGAAGGAATTCCCTGATCGAAGAGATAACCGACTGATAGGCCTTTTCGAAGCGGAGGTGGTAGTCTTCTCCCACCGCATAACGGGCAATTTCTGCCCGGCCAGCCCCCCCTTCCCCACGAAAGGCGGAGGCTTCGTGAGGAAGCAGTGCAAGCACGAGAGAACGGTAGCCGGGATACCCGGCCTGCAGGGAAAGCCTTCGATCGGCGCTCCGTTCCAGATAGGCCATTCCGGCGTGATACTTTCCGGCGAGCCAGTGACTGAAAAACGCCCCTTGCGGAATGACGGGAGGATCGACAAGAATCGCCCACAGAGGAAATTGCCGGTCCATTTCCCTCGTCATGACCTCCATGAGAAGGGAAAGACGCTCACCCGGAAGAGCAGACGGAGTGGGAATCTGGTCAGATGGCTCCGATTCTTTCAAAAATCGGGCGCCTCCAATCGGGAAAGATCGGCCACGAAAGCGTGGAAAACCTTGTTGAGATTTGCGTCGGAAAGATCCAGGACGCTCAGGGCATCGATCATGGGCTGCTCGGGAAAGGGAGACTCTTCGAGGCCGATTCCGGCCATGGTGACCAGTCCGTCAGCGAGGGCGACAATGGCTGTCTCCACCTGGTAGGACGGGGATTTCAGCGGGTTGTTGTGCCACCCGATAGGAACCCTAATCGATGACGGGAAATGCCAGAAGTAGGAGAGACGAAAGCCGACAAAGGCGTGGCTCGCTCCGAACAGATCCTCCTCATATTTCCAGTCCGGGGTCCGAATATCCTTTTTCATAAGTTCCGGAATCCACTCATCGAAATCGAGATAATAGATCACTTTCCCGAAATCGTGGAGTAAACCGGCCGTGGCCAGATCATCCGGATGTCCCATATGGAGCGTCTCTCCCAGGACCTTGGAAAGGACTGAAACAGCGAAGGAATGTCTCCAGAGCTGGACAACCCCTTCCCGCCCGGCAATCATCTGCAAGACTGCCATCGACAGAATAAGTCCCCGAATCCCGTTCATGCCCATGAGAAGGATGGCTTCACGGATCATTCCAACCTTTCCGGATCTGGCAAAATGCGGCGAATTGGCAACCTTGAGTATCCGGGAGGCGATGGACTGGTCTTCTTCAATGATCTTGGCAAGCCGCGTCATCGACGCTTCGGGATCGTCGAGATAGGCGAGAGCTGTACGGACAATGGATGGAAGGGTCGGGAGATGGTCGATGCTGGAGATGCGTTCAAAAAGTCTGTCGGTGGAGGGCCTGTTTTTTCCCTGGTAGAACTTGTAGCTGGAATAGTCTTGACTCATGCAGAATTCTCCAGGATTCTCCGTCCGCAATCATTAAGAGGCCGTTTTCTTTCCAAATTTTCACAAGATCAAGACTCAGGCTTTACACCCTTCTGCCGAACGACCTCCGCAATAACTTCAGACAGCACTCTTTTAAACCGGACAACCGCTTCATCGGACAATCCTCCTTCCGGCTCAAGAAGAATCAAACGGTCCGAGATCTCCTTGTACCAGTCCTTCCCCCATCGATCCCAATAGTCGGCTTCCTGAGACTCCTTGTTCACGAGAAAGACTTCGAGGATGCCCATCTTGAGCAGACGGCCGACCAAGGATTGGGTCAGAGGCTGACCCGCCTTAACGATAAGGCGCCCGTGGCCATCCTTCACATCAATGGCCAGGGGCTCCGACGGGACAGCAGTTTCGGTCATGAGATCAAATCGTATCGACGGCCTCGAGACAGCCATGGCCTCTCCTCGCCAATGCAGGGCTCGTTTCCACTAGAGCCTTTTCCAAAGCCACTCTTCCTTCTGCACAATACCATTTTTCAAACAATGATGACAAGATGACGGGATCGAGTCCCGGAACGAAAAGGGAGCCCTGATACAGAACTCCATTCCGGCCAATGGCCAGAGCGCCTCCCAAAATCTTTCGGCCCTCCATCATCAGATCTCCACGCACGGGGTCATGGAAGCAGAGACCCGGGCGATGGCCACCTTCCGTCATCCTACCGGATTTTTCCGGACAAGTCCTGAGAATTTCAGAAAACAGCCCGAGAGACTGAAGGAAATCCGCCAGTATCTGGTGGATGGATTCATAGAAGGACGGCCAGTGTCTGGAACGGGAAACGGTCCTGCTCCAGGGAAGAAAAATGGAGAAACAGAGGTCGCCGTCATGAAGGACCGCCCCTCCTCCGGTCGGTCGAACCGCAACACAGTCTGGATTTACCTGCCAGTCCTCCGGAACCGCAGTCCGGTGGGTCCGGCCCAACGTCACCCCGCGCCCCGATATCCGATAGACCCGGACGATGTTCGGACCTTCCTTCCGGAGGAGGGCAAACATCTCCCGGTCCCGGTCCATTTGGCCCTGGGGGGAAGACTCCCCTTCGATGAGGAGCACCCATCTTTCCATTCAGCCCCCCTTCTCCGCTCTCAGGAGTGGGATACAAACGAGCCCGGGTCGGTCAGGACCGGGTCTCTGGCTGCAGAAACCTCGTCTGGGCGGGCAACCGGTGTCAGCCGGGGAGCTCCCTTGAGACGTTCGGGGTTTTTTTTAGCCAGGTCGACAATGCGGCGAAAATCTTCTGCAAATCGGTCCAGGGTGGCCTTGGACTCGGTTTCTGTCGGTTCCACCATCAAGGCCTCCGGAACGATCAGGGGAAAGGAGATCGTAGGAGCATAGTAGCCGGCATCAAGAATCTCCTTGGCCAGATCGGAGGCATGAAGACCGTCCGGAACCAGTTCTTTGGCAGAAAGAACAAACTCATGGGCGCACAAACCATCACCGGTCCGGGGAAGGACCCCATCGAGGAGTGTTCGAAGATAGTTGGCGTTGAGAAGGGCGTAGAGAGCCACCCGCCTTGCCCCTTTGCCTCCCAGCATCCGGATATAGCCAAGCGCCCGGAGAAGCACCATCGCCGAGCCGATGAAGGACCTGATCGGACCGATCGAGCTCTTCGGAGAGACCAGGGAGAACCTTTCCCCTTTCTTTTCGATCCGGGGAGCCGGAAGGAATGGAGCAAGGGCGGCCTTGACACCGACCGGTCCAGCTCCTGGGCCTCCACCTCCATGGGGTGTGGCAAGGGTCTTGTGGGTGTTGATATGGACAATGTCGAAGCCCAGATCTCCCGGGCGGAGAATACCCATGAAAGCGTTAAAATTTGCTCCGTCCATATACAAAAGGGCTCCCGCGGACTTGACGAGGGAGACCATCCGTGAGAGTTCTTTCTCGAAGATGCCGAGCGTGCTGGGAACGGTCATCATGACCAAGGCAGTCCGATTCGACAGGGCCTTCTCAAGTCGATCGAGATCCACGCCCCCATCAGCTCCCGAAGGTAGCACGTGGACTGTAAAGCCTCCCATCGCCGCGGACGCGGGATTCGTTCCATGGGCGGAATCGGGGATCAGGATTTCGGTCCGATTGTTCTCGTTTCTCGACTCAAAATACCGCCTGGCCATAAGAATCCCTGTCAGCTCTCCGTGAGCGCCGGCCGCCGGAGCCAGCGTGATCGCATCCATACCCAAGAGGGTCTTCAGGGCCTCTTCGCATTCATGGAGGACAGAGAGAAGCCCCTGCATCCCATTTTCATCCATTCTCGGATGAAGGTCCCTGAACCCCGGAATCTCCGGGATGCGATCCATGACCTTGGGATTATATTTCATCGTGCAGGAACCCAGGGGGTAGAAATGGGTATCGACCCCCCGGTTCAGCTGGGAAAGTCGGGTAAAATGGCGGACAACATCAAGCTCGGACAATTCAGGAAGTCCAAGTGGAAGGGTTCTCCGGAGCTCGGAGGGCATCCGGTCTTCGAACCTCCCTGGATCCTCCCCCGGAGGACACACCCCTCGCGCTCCAGGTCGGCTCTTCTGCCAGAGGGTCGGCTCCATCTGCGGCCTTGTAGTGCCAGTCGCATCATTGTTCAGGAATTCTTCATGGAAAGACATCGTGTCACTTTTCCTTTTGCTTAAGAAAGGATTCGGAGAATATCTCGAACCTGCTCCACGGCCTCATCCATCTCCTCTTTCGTCCGGCACTCCGTGGCACACCACAACATGCGCCTGGACCAATCCGGCCCCATGAGGGCTTCGAGGGGAAGACCTCCGAGAACCCCTCTTTCCAGAAGATGTTCGCTGACTTTATTTGCATTTACAGGAAAAGTCAGGATGAATTCGTGAAAAAATTCGGTGTCGGGAAAAAGTTGGGTAACTCCCGGAAGAGAGATCAGGGCATCGCGGAGATAATGGGCATTGCTCCAGGATCCTGCGGCCGCCTCTCTGAGCCCGGACGGACCAAGGAGGGAGAGATAGCAGAGGGAGGAGAGGGCAAGGAGAGTTTCGTTGCTGCAAATATTGGAATTGGCTTTTTCCCTGCGGATGTGCTGTTCACGGGCCTGAAGGGTGAGGACGAAACAGGAACGCCCTTCAGAATCCTTTGTCAGCCCGGCAAGCCGGCCCGGGATTCTTCGGACATACTTCTTGCGTGCGGTCATGAGCCCCAGGTAGGGGCCACCAGAGGCCAGCGGGAGCCCCAGAGGCTGTCCTTCCCCCGTAGCCAGATCGGCACCCCATTCGCCGGGAGATTTCAGGAGGGCGAGGGAATGGGGATTGGCATGAATGATCAGAAGGGCCCCGGAAGAATGCAGCTTGTCGGCCAGGCCATCAAAACGGTCGACCGTTCCGAAGAAGGTCGGCGTCACTCCCACAAAACATGCGACGGTCGTGTCGATCCGCTCGAAAAGCCGCGGAAGATCCGTGAAACCTTCCGTGAGGGGTATGATGTCGACCCGGACGGACAGCCCTTCAAGGTAGGTTTGGACCACCGACCTCACCTCAGGGTCAAGCCCCTCCGACAGAAGCACCACCCGGCGATCGGTTTCGCGAATGGCCACAAGAACGGCTTCTGCAAGGGCAGTCGCCCCGTCATAGAGGGACGCATTGGAGATCTCCATGCCGAAGAGACGAGAGATTGCCGTCTGGAACTCGAAAATCGCCTGAAGAAGTCCCTGGGATGCTTCCGGCTGGTAAGGCGTGTAGGAGGTCAGGAATTCTCCGCGGCCAATCAGGGCTCCCACCGCCGCGGGAATAAAGTGATCATATGCGCCGGCCCCACGGAAGACAACAGCTTTTCCAGCATCCCGGTTCAGTTCGGCCTTGGAGCCGAACCACGAAAGAAGGGTTCTCTCGTCGCATCCGGAGCCCAGACTGTCGAGGTCGGAAAGTCCTTCGGCGGAAATCGACTGAGAATAGACCGACAGAAGGTCATCCAAGTGTCCAACGCCAATCCGCGCAAGCATCTCCCGGGTTTCTGTGTCGGTATGGGGAATGAAATCGGCCATCGACCTAGTGCCCTCCGCCCGTTCCCGAGGCTAGAAGCGCCTCGTATCCCTTCTCATCCAGAAGTCCGTTCCATTCCGGGGAGGAATCAATCTTAATTTCGAACAGCCATCCCTCGCCATAGGGATCCCTGTTTACCAGAGCCGGATTCCCTTCAATGGCATTGTTGACAGCAACGATCTCCCCCCCCATGGGGGCGTAGATGGAAAAAGCCGCCTTGACTGATTCGATGATCGCCGCCTCCGCTCCCTGGGGGACCTGTTTCCCGGGCTTGGGAAGTTCGACAAAAACAACGTCGGTAATTTCCTTCTGGGCAAAGTCTGTGATTCCCACCCTCATTCGGGAAGGGTCGCCGAAAGGCTGGATCCATTCATGAGTCGGCGTATACCGACGTTCTGCACTCACGTGTCACTCCTTGTACTGAAAAATGTAAAAGCCGACAGAAAGATCCCGGAGGCAATCTGCCCCTCCCAAAATCTCCTCGCTATTTCTCTATAAGCCCCCCGGAAATGAAGGGACGGGCGTGAACCTTAGCTCGATGGATCTTTCCATGAATCTCGACCCCGGCCTCCCGGCGAAGAAGAAATTCCCGGGCAAAGGAGGGATCGAGGTAGGCCAGGCCAAACCCTCCCCCAACCCTGGGCGAATATCCCCCCGAAGTCACTTCCCCCACCCGACGCCCGGTGTCGAGGTCGAGCACAGAACAGTGAGACCGGGGGATTCCCCGATCCGTCAGGATGAACCCAACAAGCCGTTCCCTTCTGGAATCGCTCCTCTTTTCGAGAAGCGGTTCTCTTCCGACAAAGGATATTTTCCGGAAATTCACCGCAAAATCGAGTCCGGCATCGATGGGGGTCCGGTCCGGTCCAAGCTCCTGTCCGTAAAGGGGGTACGCCATTTCGAGGCGCAAAAGATCCCGGGCGCCGAGTCCGGCCTGAAGCATGCCGAAATCGGGGCCGCCCTCGGACAGCTTCAGGTAGTAGTCGAGAAGGATGGCTGCGGGACCGAAGAACTCCCAGCCGTCTTCGCCGGTGTATCCTGTCCGGCTGACCCAGAGAGATCCGTTCCCGAAATCCGGAAGACGCACCTCCCTGCGACCCATCGACTCGAACCCCTGGCCCAGAATCCCGACAATCTTCCGGGCCGAAGGCCCCTGCAGTGCCAAGGCGATCTGTCCCGGGGACATGTCGGTCAGCGTAAGGGCCGAAGGCAGCTGGGAGCGGATCCAGAAAAAGTCCCCAAACCGGTTGCCCGCATTGACGATCATATGGACCGTCTCCTCATCGGGACAGGCAAGGATCAGGTCGTCGATTGTCCCCCCCTCCGGATTAAGCAGGAGACCATAGAGCGATTTTCCAAAAGGGACCATTTCAAGATCGGAGGTTATCAGGGAATTCATGGCCTTTCGAGCTCCAGGCCCGGTCACGCAAAAATGTCCCATATGGGAGATATCGAAAAGTCCCGCACGCTCCCGCACCGCCTTGGCTTCTTCCAAAATGGAGGTGAACGAAAGCGGAAGCATGTATCCGTGAAAATCAGTCATACGGGCAGAACGTTTTCTGTGATGTTCAAAAAGAGGCAGCGTCACGGATTCGATCCTTGAAGGAAAAATTGTTTGTCGCGCTCAGAGAAGCTGGCGGGAGACTTCCTTGAAAACCTTCTGATCGATATCGATTCGGGCCTTGCCTTCAAGCTGGTTCTGAAGGGATTCCACCGTTTCGTTCTGAATACGAATCCTTTCGGCATTGGGGTCGGGAGGAGCGGTTCCCCCTTGCGGCGGAGAATCAAGATCTCCGATGGTCTGGGCGGCCCGGGCGAGAAGCTGGGCTCGTTGAACAAGAACATCAAGCCGGACAGATTTTTCAAAGCTTTCTGCAGTCTGGTGGGTATCCTTTAGAAAAGCTATGTAGGCCTCTTTCGAAAAGGCCGGAGGCGTCCCCGCCTGAAAAAACGGGATGCGGGCGATTTCGCTGACAACGGTCTGGTCCGAAACCTGAATCCCAAGGGACGCTCCTTCGTCGATCCAGATTTGCCGGTAGATCATATTGCGGAGAACAAGGCCGGGGAAGTTCAGGTCCTTGAGAATCTTTGCTCCCAGGTCGCCTCTCAGGAGCCTCTGGTAATTGTTTTTCATGATGATGTAATCGCGGGAATAGTCCTCCACCTTGATGGGGACTCCATTGATCCGGGCCAGCACATCGGCCTTCGACGTCTGATTCTGGGAAAAGCCCCACCACCCCATAGAAAGGACAAAAACCCCTCCGATCAGGACCATCAGAACCCCGATCACCTTCGGACGCTCGACCGCTTCCCTTCTTATCCACTCAAGCATTAAACCTTCCCCTCACTCGCCCTCATCGGGTATGGACGATTATTCCCGTCCGGCGTTCCTGAAAACCTGTACGCGGACATCAGGGCGGAGAATCCTGTTCCTCCGCCTGTCTGGTCCGCGCTAGAGAAATCACGTATCGGCTCATTTTAAACTTTCCAGGAAAAGATCTCAAATTTTTTCACGTTTTTTCGCAATAACCAGAGGTGACCCGGGGACTTTCAGCAAAGAGTGGTCCTTGAAAACTGAGGACAAAAGAGGAAGCGAAAGGAGCCCCGTGCAGGACACGGGGCTCCGAAAAAAGAGCCCCCGGCTATTTTGAGGGAACTCCGCTTGCTGTCAGTGGCTTGTACCGTGAGGGGTCCATCGATTTGGCCGCGGCTTCCGTCATGACCTTGGCCGCAAGATTGTAGGCCTCGCTCCATGTCGAAGAGACCTCCGGGGTCCAGGCATTCCCGAGAAAATGCTCTAGGGTTTTCATCAGGCTGACCCCCACCGCATCATATTGCTCCGGACGGGTATCGTACTTGATGTGCCCCTCTCCGAGACGCTCAAGATAGGGCACGAGGGTCGCAGGGTTGTCGATGTTTGCGCAGATGTAGACAAGGGAATTGAAAAGCCTTTCTTGCTGGGTCGTCATCTTTTCCGGAAACATCTTCCGGACTCCTGGAAAATGGGAAAAAAGGTACTCGTAGAAATACGTGGTGACCTGAGTTCCCAGACCCTTGATCGCTGCCCCATGCGCCTTGATGAGATCCGTGTCGATGGCCATGCCTTCTCCTTAATTTTCTTGTTCCGTTCGTGATTTCAACTCCGACCGGCCTCTCAAGAAAAACCCGGGGACGGCCAGAATTCCGTCTCCGATTGTAAGCGATGGACCATCATCCCGATATGACCGGGGTCATATCGTGTATCAGAAGAAGTTGACCCCGACACCGGCCGTCACGAACTGCCAGGGGGTTGCCATCGTCCCGACTCCATCTTCCCGAAATCGCAAATCAAGAAAAAACTGGCGCCGGTTTGAAAGGACGGAATTCACCTGAAGTCCCGCGTCAAAATAGGTATTATCGACGCCATTGTTCAACACCTGGCCGAAATCGCCCACGATATCGAGTGACGCAGCCGATCCGGTAAGGAGGTTGATCATGAGACCGGCATAAAACGGGAGGATGCTCTGGGGAAGGGGGGTTCCGGAAGATTTTGTGTTATTGAAATAGTCCGCTCCAAGCCGAACCCCTATTCCCGGGGAGATCCAGTACTGAAGCGTCATCCCTCCCCCGAAGAATATGTCTCCGGTTCCACCAGGAGTGTTGACATTATCCATCCCCTCCACCTCGATGGAGAGGCCCGGAACATTTGAACCTCCTGGACTTGACCAGGCATTTACTTCTGTCAATGCGAGGGAAAAGCAAAGCATCAGGACAACCAGTCCCGATCGCAGCAATCCTGACTTGATAACGCGTTTCATCTCCCGATCCTTTCTGTCAAAAAGAAGGTTCTTCTTGGTCTTTTCCAACAATCGGCCTTTCCCTATTTGAATTCCTTCTTCTATTGATAAGAAACAATTGCTTTATCGGCATTTTCGGTGGGTTACAATAGGAATGCATCAAATCGACCCTTTCTTCGGAAAATTTTTTCTGCGTCCTTACCTTAAAAGGAGAGACGGATGTCCCTTGAACCACACGTTCCAGGACAAAGAATGGCCTTGTCCGCAACATCCCTGCTTGCAATATTTTTCATGGCATGCCCATTGACTTCGGCCTTGTCGGCCACACCTCCGGTCGACTATTCAAACCACGCTCCCTGGCACATTCAGAAACCCGTGGGAATTTCCTTCACCGTCAAAGGGGTCAACAATGTGCCGGACCTCCATGGAGATCCGGCTCACGCCGACCTTGTCCTGTTTGTTGCTGGAAACCAGTTCATGGTCATGCCCGAGCTGGTCCGCGCTTTCAAAAAACGCCACCCCAAGATCCGGCACGTCTTCTACGAAACGCTTCCTCCCGGAATCCTGGCAAAACAGATCGAGAAAAAAGGGCTGACGATCGGAAATCTTCACATTCGGATTAAAGCCGACATTTACGAAAGTGGCAGTTTCCGCATGAACTCCATGGTCAAAAATCACCTCGCGGTTGCGTCAACGGTAATCCCCTATGCCAAGAACAAACTCGGGATCATGGTCTTTGCGGGCAATCCCCAAAAAATCAGGGGCCTTGTCGATCTCGGGAACCCCGGAGTCCGCCTCTCCCTTCCCAATCCAAAATGGGAGGGTATCGGAAAACAGATTCGCCATTCCCTGGAAAAGGCCGGAGGGAAAAAACTGGTACATACCATTTTCGTGACAAAAAGACACAACAACACGACGTATCTGACACACATTCATCACAGGGAGACAGCCGTCAGGATTCTTGACGGGCAATCCGATGCCGGCATCACATGGATTTCCGAGATTCTTTTCCAGAAATCCCTGCATCGGCCAATCGAGCTTGTGCGAATCCCTGACAGCCAGAATACCGAGGCCACCTATGTAGCCGCCATGATGACGGGAGCCCCGCACAGGGAAGCGGCCTCAGACTGGCTGGCCTTCCTCGGATCCAAAGAAGGGAAGTCGATCTACCGGCGGTACGGATTTTCGACCCCATGACCCGGGGAACACGAGAAATTGTCAATCTCAGCAACCTATTCCAAAGGAGAAATACGTGACCATCGTCCTCAACAGGAAGTTCCTCTCGGACAGGCTCCATAAATTCGCAAACATCCTTCCCGTGGCTGGACTTGCCCTTCTGAGCCCGGCACTTTGGGCACCGGATGCCACCGCCGCTCCGATTCTTCTTCCTCCCTTCCCTCCAGGCATCGCCTTTCCCGTCGACACGAAAGATGCCCCGACTTTTTCCGGCTCGACATTGATTCCCAGCCAACCCGTTTTTTATTTTGCGGGGATTCCCGGGTGGATTCAGGGGAAAAAAGTGACAAACTCCATGAAGGTCACCATTCCGAAGTTCGAGATGATGGTCGTTCGCGGATCGGCAATCAGGAACAACACCGTTGTCATCCCTCCGGGCGGTCTTTATTTTGATGCATCTCCTGCACGCGGAGAGCTTCCCATGACTGGATCAAAAGATTATTTTTTCGGAAAACAGTACTATTTCGTCGACTATGATGCACGCATCCACGTCAGAAAGAATGTCGTTCTGGCGACAGGTAAGGTGGAGCCGGTCGGGAACCATCTCTATACGCTCCTCTCTCTCCCCATTCCAAAAGTAATTCCTGCTCCGCTCGTAAACTGGCGAACCTTCGACGGAGTTGCGATCCGCCCCTGGGCCTTCTCCATTCGCTGGCAATCACCCTCCCCCCAGTCCCCGGACCAGAAACCCATGACTTACCTGCAGGGAGTCGTCCGGAATATCAACAATAAAACGGGATCGGTCACGTTTTCCTCTCTTACGGGAAGTGCCATTCACTCGGAGTGGTGGGCAAAAAAGCGGCTTTTCGAAGGATCGGCCCATCCCGGGCAGCTTCTTCTCGACGGGAATAACGGCATCGTGATCGATCGTATCGATTCCCGACACCATTCCCTCACCTTCCGTTTTATCCGGAACGGACTGAAAGGACCCTCAAGAACCCTCGTGGCCATAAAAACACCGATGCTTCCGGAAAATGTGAAAGCTCGCAAAAGGATGATCGCCATCGACAAATCACTGGCAGTGGTCCTGTGGCCCCATGACGCCATCTCGAACAACTCAGTGAAGCTCTGGGTCTTTTCCGGTGTTGAGCGCTGGAGAACAAACCGTTACAGCTTCGGCTTTGACCACATGGCCTACTTCCCGATCGCCTGTCCGATTGCGCACCACATCGGAGGGATGGTCTACAATACGCAACCTATCGTCATCGAGCCCGGTCACCCTGTCTCACTCTGGGGAGGGTACGGAAGAGTAGAGGTTGTTTCCATTGAGGGGCAGGCCGTACAATTTAAAATGTCGTCCAAATCCGGTTCGACACCGGTATTCACCAAGACCGGAAATATCGATGCGGTGATCGGAGAAGGTCGCGCCGCTCACGGAATATTAAACACCATTGACACCACGGATCTCTCACTGGACAAGGATATTTCCGTCAAAAACTGAGCCTGTGACAGGGGAAGGGAGAGAACAGTCCCCTTTCCCCTGCTTCGGCGGACCGATTCTGGATAGTCCCTCCAAAAGGAGCTAGAGAATGTTTGGATCATTATTCGGCAACAAGGATCTTCAGCTTCATCCCACCGACCTCAAGGGAAAGCTGGACAAGGGGGAGGACCTCCTCATCATCGATGTACGTGAAGGATGGGAGCATGCCAGGGTCAGGATCCCGAACGCCCTGCATATTCCGCTCGCCCAGCTTCCCCAGAAAATTTCGGAGCTCGACCGGGAGAGGGATATTGTTGTCTATTGCCATCACGGAGTCAGAAGCCTTCAAGCGTGCCAGTTTCTGAAAAAGATGGGATTTGAAAAGGTGCAGAACCTGCATGGAGGGATCGATGCCTACGCCAATCATGTAGACCGTTCCCTTCCTCGTTATTGATCATGCAGGGAAAAAGGAGGAAGCTCTCTGAAGGCTCAATTAATACTGTATTTTCGAATTCTGCGAGAGGATCGACTCACGTCCATCGATCCTTCTTGCCATTGAGCCCAATGCCAATCCAGAATAAGACCGATTCAGTGTGAAGTTTCCTTGAAAATGACTCGAACTCTCCTCTCTGCTGGTTCCATTCGAAGACAAGGGGGAGTTTTATCCGTGCAGGAATGCTCACTTCCACCCGGTACCACCAGAAACCATGAGACCCCCGATCAGGATGGACTGGTCTCCACCCGTTTCACCGCCAGACTAAAGGCTTTCGGGGGGCGGGTCGTCACGTACGCGGACTTGGCCACCCCGACAGACTCCCAGCCCTCACAGGGGAAGGGCAGCCGCTCTTCTTGACCGATCCGCGCGATCGGGTGGGGCCTTGATACTGGCTCTCCTTCCCCGTTATGGTTTTCTCCTGACAGGCAAGACACCGTTCATCAAAAAACGGCAGGAAGGACGTATCTCTTTAGCGTCTCATTCCGGAATCAGGGGCATTTTTTTTGCTTGCCTTGTTGATTTCCTTTTACCAGAAGACCAACATTAATTGTTATCCCCCGAAAAAGAGCATATCGGGGCATCATTCAAGTCACATTCAAAGGAGTTCTCATGAGCGCAAAAGCCTACCTTGAGATTACGCTTGTCATCAACGAAGCCAATCGGGGCAGTGCGGCAAGGGTCTACGAAAAATACAAGGAACCCTTCCTTAAAGGAATCCCCGGCGCGAGGTCCAAGGATCTTCTGGTTCGTGCCGAAGATGTCCAGGTTCTTCATGGGTTCGAGACAACGCAGAACGCTCAGGACTACCTGAAAAGCCCGTTGTTCACAAACGATGTTGTTACAGCCCTCAAGCCTTACCTGAAGATGGATCCTGACGTGAGAATCTATCAGGTCCTATGACAGCGGAGAGCAAAGGCTGAACAACGAAAAAAGGCCTCCCGAATAACCCGGAGGCCTTTTTTTGTTGTTTTTCTCATCTCCCGGATTGTCCGAACCAATTCTCCAAGACCGAACTTCCCTCTCACCCTTCTTCCCGGAAAGTTCGGTCCGTCCAACGGACCGGGCAGATCAGGATCCCAAAAGTTCAGAGACAGAGCCGGAGCGAGACTCTCCGGAGACTCCGAGAAACTTTGGGGGAGAGGAAAGGCCTGCCATGGTCGGCAGGCGCGTCAGAACATATTCGGCCGGAACGGCTGACAAGTTCTCTTCTCGAACCCTCATCCTTCCGTTCTCGGGAGGAATGATGACATCATATTCATTGGCTTTCCAGTATCCACGGGTCCGACTTTCGACGAGACCGATCTGATTCGTAATTGTCACAAGAACTGTTTCCCCGATCTGGTACTGGAAGGCAATAGGGCGATGCTCCATGATTTTCTTCTCCTTAAACATGAATCGGTTGACTGAAAAGAGTTGAGGGACTTATGTGTCCGAAAGGACTCACTCTCTTTTCCTGTAAACGGCAACCCGGTAGTGGGACAGTCCATCCCCCGTTTCTTCCGTATCGGATGCTTCCATCTGAAAATCCCGTCCCAAGAGGTGGGGGATTTCATGCTCACGAAAAAAAACATCGTGATGGCCACGATGTGTGACAAAAAAACGGGTCCGATTCTCATCCGGAGAATGTCGGAACAGTTCGGAAAAAACACCGAGCCCGGCGATCCCGCCCGCTCTCAGAATCCGGGATATCCATCGGGGGTAGGCCAGTCTTTCCCGACGACGCAAATGATGGAAAACCCCAAAATCGAAAACGACATCAAAGGACCCCTCCCTGAAAGGCAGGCTGAAGAGGTCCCCCTGAACAAAACCGATCCGTTGCAAATGTTGTTCTCTTCCTGTCCTCTCCCTTGCCACCATCAAGGGCTCATGAATGAAATCGAAGGCAACGACCTCACATTTACGCTCGAGAAAAGGAAGGAGATTTCGTCCCTCTCCGGAACCGATTTCAAGAACTCGGGCTCCGGACAAAAACCAAGGAGAGGCAACAAGAAGCTCCACAAGACGGGAATGGCCTGTCCTGGGCCATCCGATCTTTCCCGTTCGATAGGCTTCTGAAAAAAACTGCTTTTGGCGATCATACACCTTTGGGCGGACCTCCATCAATCGCCCCTCCTGACAAGTTGAATCAAAAACTTTCTGGACATATCATACATCGAACGGTCTCGCGAACAAAGGGTTGAAGTGGCTTTTGGCTGGTTCGATGTGAAACCAGTCCCATTCAGGAAAGGGCGACCGGTACATGGACCTTCTGATCAGACCTTGCCTTTTCAATTTGGCACCTTCGATTACCCAGATCGACAATCTCCTCTCTGGCTCCGATCTCTCCTTTGCCCTTTTCCTGTCCACCGACCGGCTTCTTTTGGCCAATAGTCAGTTCATCAAAAGGTGGGACCTCCACCGCATCTCCTTCCCAAGATACTCCCTGTCCGACTTCGGAAACAGCAATGCTCTGACTCTTTCGGGGACGACAAAGGGGAAATTCTGGAACTGGTTCTCAGAAGAGGACTCCAACCTGTCGATCATCGATCTTCCCGAACTCCATTCTGAAGAGAAACGAATCCTGCTCAGGGTTCCCACTTTAAGGGAGGGAGCGGGAAATCCATTTTTTCTTGAGAAGGTAACCAGTGACCCTTCAGAAGAACAGAAAGAAGGGATCCGTCTTCTGGGAAGACGTCTTCGCAGCCCGGCAAGAACAATAGTCAGAGTCTTCAGGGATTCCCAGGTTCTTGACTCCTTCTTCAAGGAAACCCTGAGCCGCGATCCATTTCATCAAAAGGCCGAAGTTGTTCTGGCCAAAGAGGCGAAGTGGAGCCCTGGATCCTCATTCTGGAGCATCAGGGAAATGGAAGGGGAGCCGGGAAAGATTGTGTCGGGGAATCGACCAGACAACGAGGGAATCGGGCTTGTTCCATTTCGCCGGATTCTCTTCTCGAAAGATTCCGGAAACGGATTCTGGGCCGATTTTCCCCTTCTTCTGGACAGCTCGTTTTTTGGAAAAATCCGTCTATATCGGCCGGAGGGTGGAAAAAAAGAGATTCCTCGACTGAAGGACTTTCAAAAGTCCGCCCAGGAGCTGTCCCGGCATCTGTTTAACGTCAGGGAAAATCTGGGGGACCTCGATCCATTGGAACGGGAGCCGGACACCGGGTTCCTGTCCCGGAAGGCCTCACTTCATTTTCTGGAGTCCTTGATCGAAGAGTATCGGGTTTCGGAAACCGGCTTCGGTCTTTTTGGCCTCAAGGTGGATCTCTCCAACCACCGGGAATTCATGATGAAGGTCAGAAAGATTTGTCGATACTATGACGAGATCGGACATCTAACGCCCCGGGAATATCTCCTGATTCTTCCAGCAATGGAACCTGAGAGATTCGACCGGATAATCCAGCGGATCCTCGACCTTCTTCTGGGAACGAACCCGGATCAGGAACACTTATTATCTATCGGACACGTCTCGTTTCCGGAAAGTCACAAAGGGCCCATGAACCTCATCCGAAACGCCTTTCTCCGGGAGGAGAACCAGCCGATTCAAAAGGCTCCCTGACCAGGTCCGGACCAGCAAAGGCGGCACCATCAAAACCCTAGGAGGAAGAATGTCCGATCTCTTCGATCCGGAAGATCCGAACCAGAGAAACTCCGACATCAAGATCCCTCTCTTCTGGATCCTTCTTCCCGTAGCTCTTGTCTTTATCGGGATTATCGGAATGACCCTTTACCATTTAAAAAATCTGGACTATCTCCGGCCCTGAATCCCCCGGGAGAGCAACCCGGGTCCCGACCCGATGCCTCCATCGCCTTAAGGAAGGGAAACAATCAGCCCGGAGAACGGAGCCGGACCCAAAGATCTTCGGAAAAATTTCCGGACATGACTTCTTCGACCGGACCTTCCATCCGAAGCTCCCGATCCTCAGCAACTTCTATCAACAGCGTTCCCCCCGGCATGAGCACCTTTACTGGACTTTTCACCTTTCCAAGAGAGACAGCGCAGGACGCAGCGGCGCAGGAGCTGCTTCCTGAGGCCTGGGTGTACCCGGCTCCCCGTTCCCATATCCGGATCTCGATTTCGTTCGGTCCGGTCACATGAACCATCTGTGTATTTATTCTCCTTGGAAAGAGCGGATGATTCTCGATTTTTGTTCCAAACTCCCGAATGAAGGGTTCGTCAAGACGGTCCACGAAAAAAACAAAATGCGGATTCCCAACGGACACCGCCGATCCACGAATTCTGACTTTGTCGGACAACTCAAGGGTCTCTTCGATCATAGGCTCGCTCCGTCCGGAAACACCCACCGAAACAGGGTCAAATGTATACTTTCCCATCTCTACCAGAACCGCCCCGACCCTTCCTCCGGAAGCGACCCGGACCGTCGCGTTCACTCGTCCGCCGAGGGTGTCGATCGGAAATTCCTTCTCCTTGGCATATCCGTATTCGTAAAGGAACTTCGAGAAAATCCTGAGACCGTTTCCGCTTTTTTCTGCCTCGGAGCCGTCGGGATTGAAGATCCGCAGACCAAAGGGGGGCTCGCTTTTTTCCAGCAGGAGGATTCCATCAGAGCCGATCCCATAGTTCCTGTCGCAGAGAAGTTTGATGTTTTTTTCACTGAACTCGGGCGATTGCGGCCCACGAACCATGACAATATAGTCGTTTCCCAATCCATGGCTTTTTACAAAATCACTCTTCATCGTCATCCCCTGTCAAGCTTTTCGAGTTGATGCATTCATCACGCGCTACACGTTATCGGTTTACGTTTGACGGAACGGACGGCATTTTAAGAGTTTCGGAAAGAATTCTCCAGTCTTTTCTCGCACGTTTGCTGTCGGGATCGATGGTCAGGGCCCGTTCAAGTTCTGTGCGCGCCTCATCGAAGAGATGCCGTCGATAGGCAGCCTCGGCCTTCCCGACGATCCCGTTGACGATTTCAGAAACCCTGTCCCGGACCGTAAGCGCCTTGTCTTCTTTGTTGTTGTAGGAAAGAGCCATATGGGAATGGGCATACGCCAGGTCGTAGTGACCGGAGGTGAATTCGCTCCCGGCAAGTCCGGCATAGGCCCAGGAAATGGTCGGATCAATCGCGCTGTCGCTGGGATTTTTTGCCTTGAGAGCCAACAGCCTCTGCACCATGTCCGACCAGTCCTGACCCACCTCACCTTGCACAATGATCCTCGCGCGAGCCTTGAGAATTTCTCTTCGAAGAAGCGGATCCGCCGGAGAAAATCCCTGGGCTATCTTAAGGGCGGTCAGGGCTCCATGATAGCGACCAGCCTTCTTGCGTTCCCGGGCCACTCCCATGTAGTAGGCCGATCCGATCAACTGGATCGTCCTGCGGTCCTTGCGAAGAAGGCGCAGATTTTCATCCGATAGAGACTGCCCCTTTTCCCAGGAATCCACCCATTCAAGAGCTTGCCGGAAATTGTTCTGTCGAAGAAGCGCCTTGAGGCGGGGATATTCAGACCGGAACCTCGCATCCTCTGCCGTTTCGGTACGGGAGCCATGGAAAAGGGAGTGAAGATAGGGGGTGGATGAACACGCGGGAAGGACCGATAATCCGGCTCCCAGAATGAACGCAGACAGCATTCGTCCGGTCTGAATTTTCAATTGCACCTCACTCCTCCGGTTCAGGTCCAGGTAAAACCCAATTTCCCGACAAAGTCCCGATTCTGCATCTTTTGGTATGTCCTCTTGAGAGGTTCGATCGATTCGAGCGGCCCGACACTGGAAACGATCGGACGGATGGAGCCTTTGGAGACCCAGTCCAGCATCGCCACAATATCGGACCGGTGGGCCAGGTAGACCCCATGCAAAGAGAGCTGACGTCCGAAGATCTCTCTTGTCGGAAACTGGATCAGCGTCCCGGTCGTTTCACCCACGACAACGGCCCGGCCCCCCTTTCGAAGAAGGGGAAGAATCCTCGGAAGAGTCGCCCCACCCACCGTATCCAGAACGCCGTCGAACGGTTTGTCGAAAAGGGATTTTGCCTTGTCCGGCCAATCCGGCGATTCGTGGGAAAGGAACGGAATTTCCATCGCATTTTCAAGAACGCTCCGTTTCTTCTCCGGACCGTATGTTCCCACCATCTCCAATCGATGTACCGCGCCGAGCAGACAGGCCAGATGGCCGACTCCCCCACTCGCCCCCACGACAAGCCAGCGTTCCCCCGCCTTGGCAGCCCCCCGGACTATAAGGCCTTGGTGGGCGGTCGCACCGGCCAGTGTCACAGAGGAAGCAAACAGGGGGTCGACTGTCTTTGGAACAGGAATCAAGCGGGAGGCCGAAAGACAGACATACTCCGAAAAAACCCCGGCAATGTGCCCACCCAGGACCCTGTAGGATGAGCAAAGAGACTCGGAGCCGCTTCGACACAACTCGCAGACGAGACACCCCTGTCCGGGGGATATGGCGACCGTATCCCCTTTTCGCAGGGCGATTCCCGGATCGATCCCTTCTCCCAGTTCATCGATCTCGCCGACTCCTTCAGAGCCCATGAGGTGAGGGAGGGGGACAGAATAGGCAGGAGATCCTGAAAGAACCCAGAGATCAATATGGTTCAGAGTGTGAGCCTTCATCCTGATCCGGACTTCCCCTCTTGAAGGTTCAGGGAGATCCCTGCTTTCAAGAACGAGGTCCGAGATGCTTCTTCTGTCCTTCAGTATGACGGCATTCATCAAAGGTCCTCCATAACAAGTGTCGATCCGTTGAATTTCCGGCCTTCTCCGTCCATCAGACGCAGGCAGAACAAGGCAAGTTTTTCTCCGATTGCCTCCGGGTCAGGGAGCGTAACGGGATCTTCCTCCGGATAAGCTAATTTTCTCATATCGGTCGCCATGCCTCCTGGGTTGAACGTCAGACTATAGAGTGGAGGAGGCAATTCAACGGCCAGTTGTCGGGAAAGGACTTCTGTGGCGCCTTTGGCGATGCCGTAAGCTCCCCAGGAAGGCCTAGGCGTCCTTGCAACTCCGGATGAAAGAAAAATGTGTCCCCCTTCCCCTCGGGCCGCGAAAAACTTGCTGAGCCTTCTGGACCAGAAAAGCGGGGCAAGGAAGTTGACATCTATTTCCCTGTCGACTTCTTCCTGAAGTTCCAGGGACAGATCAAGGCGCCCTGACAGGTAACCGGCATTATGAATGGCAAGTACTGGAGGATAATCAGAAAAAGATCTCGATCGGATTCGGTCGAGAAAGGAGAGGGCGTGTTTCCTGTCACAGATGTCAAATGCTTCCGGGAAAAAAAGGCTTCCGGGAATTTCCTGAACTTCCCCTGCGAATCCGGACAGACTCTCCCGGGAGCGCGTCACCCAAAACAGGGGCACTCCGAACTTCAGAAAAGACCGAGAGAGAGAGCGACCGAGACCCCTTCCTCCCCCAAGCAAAAGGACGGAACCATTCATCGGCGGATATGTTCGGACCGCTCTTCACTTTCAAGCAACGTCTTGCACGCAATGCAAAAGGTTGTCACAGGTCTCGCCAACATGCGCTTTTCCTCGATCGCTTCCCCGCATCGTTCGCATATACCAAATGATCCGGCGTCGATCCGCTCCAATGCCTCATCGATCTTTCTTAACAGCTTCTTTTCCCTTTCCTTGAGCCGGAAGGAGAAGCCCTGGACTTCCTCCCGACTGGCGAGATCGGAGGGATCGGGAAATAGCTGTACCCCTGTTTCCACACTGGACTGGACAACTCTCTCAGCCCCTTCCAGAATTTCTTTCTTCTGCTTTTCCAATAGAGCTCGAACCTTGGAAAACCTCTCCATGGCTTCCTTTCCTTCATAGCTGTTCAAGAGTTTCCTGAAATCAGCCCACCCCTGAATCCACAGGTTCACCAGACATCCGGCCTAACATCACGGAACTTGAAAAACAACCGGTATGAAAGCAATTCTGTCAATTTTATCAAACCCGATGCAATTATGACACACGTATTTTATTTTATCTTTCGAAGGTGTTGCAAAACTTCAAAATTATTTTTTCGAACCCTGCTGAAAACTCATTTTTCGATCACGCTTTGATAATGGATCAAATTTTAGCCCTTCGGGAGGCTCTTTTCCATGGAATTATTTTACCTGATAAACACTTAAAATCACATACAAAACATGGGGCAGGGGGTTTTGCAAGACCCTTTTCAATCCAGGATTTTCAAAGATTGTAAAGCGGATTTTTAATCTTCTGCAAGAATTCTTCCGAACTCCGTCGCACGAAGGGATCGAATCCGTCCAGCCGATCCAGAAACGGTCCCCCCTAAAAGGCGGAGCTTGGCGGGGCTATGCCGGAGGCTGAAGCCCACCTTTCAAAATATCCGGGCGGCGGTATGCACACGGTCCGCTTTCATTCCGCGGAATGGATGTTTCGATTAAAATATCGTAGAGATTCCTTTCAATTATTCGAAATCCTCGACAAAGATCCGTCCGTCCTGATGGGTGCGTCTTTTCCGATTTTTTGTGAGAAAAGTCTGTTCACTTGAACTCACCCTCATTTTTTGGAGCTTCGGGACTCTCTTTTTGACTTTTTCCTGGGAGAACGTCCAGGTCTTTACCTTTTCCATCGACAAGGCTTACAGCGCTTTTTTGGTTAAAAGAGGTTTCATTTCTGGTCGAGGCAAGAGTCCTGTACCGCATCCTCCCGATTTCCCCCGGAAGAAACACCCCTGCAAAAACACGAGAATATTGCGTCCAATTGAGAGAGAAATTTGAATTTCATCCTTTTTTTTGATAGATTTTTCTCTCACGAAGAATTCCCTATGGAGAGATGGCCGAGAGGCTGAAGGCGGTTGACTCGAAATCAACTCTGGGGGGAACTCCAGCGGGGGTTCAAATCCCTCTCTCTCCGCCACTGATCTTTCTGAAATCGCTTCAGAGTCAGCGACTTTTCTCTGGAGGTACTGTTGTCCATCTCCCAAAAAGACCTCTATCGGCTCCTTTCTCATCAAATTGCCGACAAGACCGATTCCGCCTTTCTTCTGGTCGGAACCGACTACCGAATCCAGTGGATCTCCGAACCGGCGAGAAAACTCCTTTTTCAGGATGTGGGAGATTTGACGGGCGGCCTCTGCGCCCATGCGCTTTCCGGGAAGGTTTGCTCGGCCCAATGCCTTGCAGGGGATCAATCCCATGACATTCTGGAAGAAGGAGGTCCCTTTGGACCAGCCTGTATGGAGGAACGTTCCGGACAATTCCTGATCCGCAACTGCGTCCTTCATTCGGACACAGGGGAGACCGCAGGCCTTTTAAAACAGATTGTGCAGGCACCCAATCCTTTTCCCGCGCCTTCTTCATTCTCCGACACCGAAGATTTATTTATAGCAAGAGGGTCTTGGGCAACGACCCTGGCACCCACCCTTTCCCGCATTGCAGGAACCACCATCCCCATTCTTCTGATCGGGGAAACGGGAACGGGAAAAGAGGTTCTGGCCCAAAGGATCCACCAGCTGAGTCCCAGAAGAAACAACCCGTTTGTCGTTCTCGATCTCTCCGTTGTTCCCGAGACCCTGATCGATGACGCACTTTTTGGACATATTCGCGGAGCCTTTACCGGAGCAACATCGGATTATACTGGCAAGCTGATTCAAGCCGACAAGGGGACACTCCTTCTCGACGAACTGGAGAATGTTCCCCTGTCAGTTCAGGCCAAGCTCCTTCGATTTCTCGAGACAGGCGTGGTCGAGCGGATCGGTCAGAGCCGCAAGAATCCGATCGATGTCCGGATCCTTGCGGCAACAAATGTGGACCCTTCAGAGCTTCTTCGTACCGGACGGCTCAGAGAGGATCTTTTTTATCGCCTGAGAGGGCTAACCATCGAGATTCCTCCCCTGAGAGAAAGGCGTGAGGACATTCCTCTCCTCATCCAGGCATTTAGGGGCGCCTGGGCCTCCAAGAACGGAAGACAAGCCCCCTCTTTTTCTTCCCAGATCATCGACCGTTTCGTTTCCCATCCCTTTCCAGGAAACGTCCGGGAGCTTAAACATCTTGTTGATCTCTGCCTGAGCCTTGCTCCGGGAGATCTGATAACGGAAGATTCGCTTCCGGAGTCCGCAAGAAAAATTCTGGGACCCTCGAATCGCCTCTCACCCTCTCCATCAGATCTTTCCCTTTCTCCTCTTCCTTCCGGCAGAGTCGATGAAGCCTTTGCCGCCATCGAGAAGGAGCTGATCACCAGAGTCCTGGGCGAATGTCGAGGACGGGTTTCGGATGCCGCACAAAATCTTTCCATGAGCCGGATCACTCTCTGGCGAAAAATGAAAAAATACAACTTGGACAAACACAAAACGTTTCCTGCCTGAAACATCGGTTTCAATGATGATTTTATTTGATTCATGCGGGAAACCCATTTCACCTCTCTTCCCTTGCCTTCACTTCGGTACTCCCTTCTAAATTCCCTCTATGGAATAAAAATATTTCACGATTCCAAAGCCGGCACTTTGGCACAAAACTTGATGATAGACAAAAGACTCATCAAGGGAGGTGCGCCAGAACCCCTTGGTCCCAATACTATGAAACACCTATCGATGACAGGAGATCAAAATGAGTGAATCAGTGCAGAGAAACGGGGCGAAAACCTTCGTCATTCTTTTGATAGCGGCCTTCCCATTCCTTCTCATGGCCGTCTTTGAAAAGATTCAGCATGTCCTTATTGGTGGGCTGGGAGGCTTCTGAGACTGACGTTCGATGCCAGCGGGATGGCATCGACTGTTTTTCAGCAGGGCTCATGAGGAGGAGAGGAAAAAAGGGGGGATCAGAATCCTGCCTTTTCCTCTCCTCTTCGGTTTTTGAAAAAGGTTTTCAGCAGAGCTCGCGACTCTGCCTCCATGACTCCTGACTCAACAATTATCCGGTGATGAATCCGCGGATCGTGATGCAGATCGTAGAGCGAACCCGTGACCCCGCTCCGTGGTTCCCGCGCTGCAAAAACAAGTCGTTCCACCCGGCTTTCAATCATCGTTCCAAAGCACATGAAACAGGGCTCGAGAGTGACATAGAGTGTCGACCCCGGAAGACGATAATTTCTCAGCGACCCCGCGGCCATTCTCAAAGCAACGACCTCCGCATGAGCCGTCGGATCGTGGGTTCCCAGCCCCTGATTCCACCCGCGCCCAATGATCTTCCCTCCTAGAACAACCACAGCTCCCACCGGAACCTCATCGTCCTCCCCCCCCCGCCTGGCCAGTCTGAGAGCCTCTTCCATGAACAGGCGGTCCGTAGTGGTCGTCATTTCCCGTTTCGGCGAAATACCCGGTCGACACGGGCCTGGTCCAGAGGACGCATGAGGATCTTGTCGACATTGACGTGCGAGGGACGCAGGACTACCCAGAGGACCGTCTCTGCGACATCGTCGGGAGAAAGCGGCATCATTCCCTCGTATACCTTTTTCGCTCGAACTGCATCTCCATCGAACCTGACAAGGGAAAACTCGCTTTCAACAAGACCCGGGTCGATCTCGGTAATCCGGACCGGTTTTCCAAGAGCTTCGATCCTCAGCGTATCCGTAAGGGCCCGTACAGCATGTTTTGCGGCACAATACCCGCTTCCTCCGGCATAGGTTTCATCGCCTGCCACCGATCCGATATTCACAATATGACCCAGACCGCTTTCGCAAAGTCTGGGAAATAGTTCCCGAATCATTCTCGCGGTTCCCAGGACATTGCTCTGATACATATCGAGCCATTTTTCCTCATCAAATTCGGTCAAAGGTTCGAGGCCCAACGCACCTCCGGCATTGTTTACAAGAACATGAACCTTGTCCGGCAGCTTCGACACAAAGGATTCGACAGATATGCGGCTCCGGACGTCCAGCGGAATAGGAACCATTCCCGTTTCCCTTTCCAGCGCCTGGAGCCGTTCGAGGCGCCTAGCCCCACCATAGACATGAAATCCGGCCCGTACCAGATGGCGAACCGTAGATGCCCCGATTCCCGAGGAGGCTCCCGTAACCACTGCAACGTTCATCGCTTCCTCCTGAAAAGCTCCAGATTTCTCCTCTTTCTCAACCCCATCCATTCTATCACGCTGCCAAACAGGAAGGAGGGCGGAACTTTCCTTCCCCGCCCCTTGCCGTTTTTCTCAACTCTTCTCATAATAGAAAGATGATTCGATCGGTGAGGTTTTGGATGGACGAAATTTTCTGGACGAAAAAGAGAACATGGTTTCCTCTTCTCGTATGCACTCTTCTTCTGCTCCCTGTGTCCGCTCCTGCCGCAGTCATCAACGACCCGTCCTACCCCCTCCCTCTCAGACAAGCCTTGTCTCTCGCGTCAGACAAGATTCTTTCCAATCATCCCCGGCAGGCCCTGACCATTCTGACCCCGCTTTTCAAGCTTTATGCCGACTATACCGTCGTTTTTACCGTGGCCGGAATGGCCTACGGAAAAAGCGGACAGAACGCACAAGCGGTCGAAATGGAAAAAAGGGCCCTGATCCTTGACCCCCACAATATTTCAGCTCGGATCAGCTTAGGAATCGCTTATGGAAATACGGGTCATTACAGGAAGGAAGTCCAGGAAGAACACATCGCTCTTTCCCGCGAACCCGGAAACGAAGTCGCATGGCAGGCTCTCGGCTGGGCTTACGGGTCTCTCGGACAATGGAAAGAAGCCCGGCTGGCCGAAAAAAAAGCGGTTGCTCTCCAGCCCGGGGATGTCAACGCAAGAATGGTTTTGGGGCTGGCTTTCGCTCACGAGGGTTTTCTGCAAGAAGCCCTTATCATGGAAAAATCCGCCCAAAGAATGGCTCCCTTCGACGAAGGAGTCAAGCGATCCATCACCTATATCAAGCAGACGCTGAAACCACCAGTTCTCGGTACCTCAAACCAAAAGAACGGATTCAACCCTCTTCTCGCCCCAACGCGAGGGACCCTAGAGGACTCAGCCTCCCCGGGCCCCTCGCAACAGCTGCCTCCCTCCCCCGTCAAAGCTCCGTCGGCCCTTCGTTGATCCAGGGTTTGTTTTTTTCCCCCGAATCTCCTAAAATTTCCTTTGATCGGAGGGGTGGCCGAGTGGCCGAAGGCGGCGGTCTTGAAAACCGTAGAGCGAAAGCTCCGTGGGTTCGAATCCTACCCCCTCCGCCACCAATTGTTCTTGTCCGTATGACCCTTCGCGAAGTATTCTCCTGCCGGCAACATTCTTCCTGACCAAGTCTATTCCGGAGAAGAGGATTGGCGCTGTTGAATATTCGGCACGTTTTAGAGTATTCTTTTCGGGAAATGGAATCACGTTGACCCGATAAGCATTGCCCGATGGAGAGGTGGCCGAGTGGTCGAAGGCGTCCGCCTGCTAAGCGGATGTAGGATCAAAAGTCCTACCCAGGGTTCAAATCCCTGCCTCTCCGCCATATAGGGAAGAACGGAAATCTCTACCCGCTGCCCGGATCCGGGTTACCGTCCGCAATGATGAATCCATGCAATTTTTCAAACCCTCCCGAAAATCCGTCTAGGAACGGCCATCATCGAAATAAATGGTCGTCCTGTTCCGTCCTCCGCTTTTAGAGTTGTACAGAGCCTTGTCTGCGCGCTCAAGGGTCTTTCGCCAATCCCTGCCGTTCGTATTGGAGTCGAGACCGACCGAAATGGTGATCCCTCCAATTTTCTGACGATTTTTCGAACTGATGATTTCGATTTTTTCGACATTTTTCCGGATATTTTCCGCAACGATATGCCCTTGCTGAATTGGCGTTCTCGGCAGAACCACCGCAAACTCCTCTCCTCCCACCCGGGCAACAATATCCTCTCCCCGGGTACTGAATTTCAGGGATTTTGCGACGGACTGTATCACCTTGTCCCCCAGCATGTGTCCGTGCGTATCATTGATCTTTTTGAAATGATCGATATCGAGCATGAGAAAGGAGCATTCCAGATTCTTGGCCCCGTGCTCAAGGATGGTAGTCTCCACCTGAAGGTCGAACCCCCGGCGGTTCAGCAGTTCTGTCAGAGGATCGACCAGCGCCTCGACCTTGGCCGTCCGAAGTTCCTTCTGCAACTTTGCGATTTCCTTCTGGCTTTCGTCGAGCTTCTCTTCGAGAATTCCGGTGGAGTTCCTCATCGACACCGTATCCCTCAGGGCCTCATCGATCACAGGCAAAAGAGAGCCGCCGGTTGAGGACTTGTTGTTTTTCAGGGCGGTCCGGTAAGACTCGAGTCCACTCTGGAACCTTGCGGCTTCCTGACTGGTGAGCGAGGTCGATTCAGACAGTCGGGACAAAAGGTTCTGGATATCCTTCGTCAGAGAATCCCGATGATTGTTGAGCGGGAGAAGAAACTCCGGAGCCACATAATTGATAAACAGCTTTTCCATGTCGATATCCGAGACCTTGCCCGTCGACTTGATCAATTCATTCAGGGCTCTGGTCAACGGAGGATTGATCCCGGTCACAAATTCGTAAATGACCGAATAATGAATCGGTGTAAAGGACGCGCCCATTTCGGTCATTTTCTGCAATACCAGACGAAAAATTTCGGCGCTGGCCACCTTGTCTTCCGTATACCGCATCATCAACCATCCCCTTTTCATCCACCAACCGGCTTGACTGCGCCAAAAATCACTCCACACTACCCTAAACACGCGACACATTCTATCAAATGAACAGGCTACCGGTCACCCTTCCGGCTTGGCATTTCAGAAATACGGTTCTGTTTTTCCCAGATCGGCACATGATGACTCATCTCCAGAAGCAATCAACGAGATCGTCGCATATCGGGGCACAAAAGCCAGAGACAGGGGTGGACCTCGATCCAAAAAAACGTCATAATTTCAATGTTTCTTCGACGTCAAATGATGCGGGCACAACTCCCGCACATGAGGGGGATTCCTATCATATTGTTCGGACTTATCGGTCATCTATCCAATTCTCGCGACCCTGTCTCAAACCGGTTTGACTGGGATATCTCTCTTTTTCATCTGGGAAAAACACCTGTCACACTGGCAGGACTGATCGACTTCCTGATCTTCGTCCTTCTTGGTTTTGTCCTCCGTAACTTTCTGAAAAAAACTTTGATGACCAGAGTCCATGCCCAGTCGTCCCCCCAGACTCAGCATCTCATGGGGCTCCTTACAACTCTTTTTTCAAACATCATCCTCGCGCTTGCCATCATCATCGGCCTCGACAATCTTGGCATCCGCCTCTCCTTTCTAGGGGGGGCGCTGGGTGTCCTCGGGATCGGCGTAGGAATCGGCCTGCAGAATGTTGCGGCCAACTTCATCGCCCTTGTCGTCATTCTTCTTGAAAAATCCATCCAGATCGGAGACCTGATCGAAATAGACGGCATTCTCGGCACCGTTGTCGAGATCAAAGGCCGCTCGACAACGGTCATGAGCCGGGACAACATTGCAATCATCATTCCAAACTCCCACCTGATCAGTAACAAGTTGATCAACTGGAGCCACAGGGACAGAAAGACCCGCATGCACCTCAAGGTCGGAATCGGGATGGACCCGTCGACCCTGGATACGGCAGTAGAGATCCTGAAAAAAATTGCATCGGAACACCCAGATATCCTTCCTGACCCAGAACCGGTCGTATGGTTCTCCGAGTTCGGAAGTTCCTCCTACAATCTGGAACTGATTTACTGGATCCCTGACGGAATGATCCGGCACAATGTCCTTTCCGACCTCAACTTCCGTATCGCCCGGGATTTCTCCCGGGCGGGAGTCGACATCCCCTATCCCCACAACGTCGTCCTCTTCCCGAAAACAGCTTCCGGGGAACGTTCCATGCCTTCCCCGTGATCCGGACGCGACATTATCCTATTCTTTTCTCTTGCACAGACCGTCCTCAATAGCGATAATCAAACCTATGAAAATAGGCATTCTGCTTTCCACCCATCCCGACAGAAAAGACGGAGACCGTGTCCGGACCATTACCGACGAGGCACTCATGGCCAAGGACGAGGTCTATCTTTATCTTCTCGATGAAGGGGCCCGTTTCCTGACCCAGGAGTGGGTCCATGCCCTCGTCGACCGGGGAGCGACCGTTTATACCTGTGCTTATGCCGCCCAGAACAGGCGACTCTCAGATCCCGGGAAGACCACTTTTTGCGGGCTTGTGGTCCTCACCCAGATCATGGAAGGATGCGACCGGTTCCTGGCCTTTGCCTGACCGGATTTCTCGAATGACAAAAATGTCCCCCCACTCCACACTTCTTCTGATAAAAAGCGACCCGGCGACCGATCCTCGGCCGGCCGAAGCCATCCGCTCGGCCCTTGGACTGGTCGCCGGAGAAATTCCTGTCACGATTTACCTTTTCAGGGAAGCGCACCTTCTTCTGACAACCGCCCCGGAAGATCTCGAAGACCTTGAAGACGGGGAGGTCCTGAAACGTTTCCTTCACACTTTGTTCAACATGTCGAAGGCCATCTACTATGAACCCTTTGAAAACACCCCTCCTCCGGGTCTTCCGGGATCGCCCCTTTCGCTCGGAGATCTGGGGACGATGATTCCCGCCTTCGACCACACCCTCTTTTTCTAGGATTTTCCCATGCTGATTCTTCTTCGCCAACAACCGGACGAACGGCTTCAGAAAGTCATCTCCTCGCTTGTCCTTAAAGAACCTTCCTCCCGGCTTGTCTATCTTGAACATTCCCTCGAGGGAATTGCCCAAGACACAGAACCCTTCATTCTCTCTGGAGTGACCAGCTCCCTCGACCTCCCTCCCCGTTCCTCCATCGAGAAAATCGAACCGAAAGGGCTTCTCCATCTGATTCGGGAAACTCCCCGAATTCTTGTTCTTCCCTGATTTGTCCGGACAGGAGAAACCCTATCCGGTCCGAGAATCCCTGCCGACCATGCCTGTTCGGAGATCGGTGGGGTGCCCCATCCAGATCTCCGGACACTTCGAATCTGTTGACAGGCTCTTGTATTTTCAGGATCCGAAAGCTATGATAATTGGATGTCCATCACTGACGGATCCCCTGCATGGAGAGATGTCCGAGCGGCCGAAGGAGCACGACTGGAAATCGTGTAGGTGCCTAAGAAGTGCCTCGGGGGTTCGAATCCCCCTCTCTCCGCCATTGCGATGATTTGCTCAGGAAATGGCCAAACGGTTCATCTTTTTTCCCGATGAAACGTCAGTAAAAGGGTGTATTCAAAGAGCGGTCTTTCGAGAGCGGACCGATGGGATTCCAGGCTCCGGGCAACGAGATCCCGCAAACCCCGCCAGGTCCGGAAGGAAGCAACGGTAGCGGTGTGTCGCGTGTGCCCCGGAACTCCCTGGAGTCCCTTCGGTCCCCTTTCATCACCGGACTCCTTTGAGATGTCCAGACACGGGTCTCATGTACCGCCCTTTCCCCCGTTTTATCTTTGCATCACGAGGTTCCAATGGCTCAGTTCAAATCTCTGGCGCGCGTCTACCGTCCCCAGACATTTTCCGATCTTGTCGGACAGGAGACTATTGTCCGATCCCTCTCTCGAGGATTCGAGTCGGGAATCCTGACTCAGGCCTACCTCTTTTCAGGGGGGAGGGGGGTCGGGAAAACCACCGTTGCCAGGATCCTTGCAAAAGCCATCAACTGCGTCCAGGGACCGACATCTTCCCCCTGTCTCTCCTGTGGCCCCTGCCTCGATATCGCCAAGGGACACTCCCCGGACGTCCTTGAAATGGACGGGGCCTCCCACACAAGCGTTGAAGACGTTCGCTCAATCCGGGAAGGACTCCGTTACAGCCCCCTATCCGGACGAGCGAAGATCATCATCATAGATGAAGTCCATATGCTTTCGTCCTCGGCCTTCAATGCCCTTCTCAAAACCCTTGAAGAGCCACCGGCCCATGTCGTCTTCATCCTGGCCACAACAGAAGCGCATAAAATCCCGGATACCGTCCTTTCACGATGCCAGCATTTTCGGTTTAGGCTTCTGACCGTTCCGGAGATTCATGCCCGCCTCGACCAGATCTCCAAAGAAGAGGGCTTCATCCTTCATCCATCGGTCCTGTCCCTCCTGTCGAGAGCGGCCGAAGGGAGTCTCCGGGACGCCCTCTCCCTTCTTGACCAGATCCTTCGTATCGCCGGCTCAGACATCACTCCTGCCAGCGTGACAGAACTGCTTGGGGTAACCGATCAGGCACTAGAAGAGGCCCTTCTCTCGGGCCTGCTGCAAGGAGATCTTCCGGCGACCCTTCGCGTAGCCCGCAAAGTCCTGGATGCCGGCATCGATCCAAAGTCTCAGGTCCACTCCATTGCACGCAAATTCCTGGACATTCTTCACAGTGTCCTTGACGGGGAATCCCTAGCATCCCCCCGCTTCGGGTGGCCGCAGGAAAGCGTGGCAACCCTGCCGCTGACCCCTTCTCCCAACATTTTCTTTCTCGAGCAGGCAATCTCCGTGCTGGTCAAAGGAGAGGACGACCTTCGGCGATCTCCACAGCCACCCATCACCTTCGAACTATTGCTCGCACGAATCTGCCACCTGCATGCGGTCGTTCCTTTGCCCGATCTTCTGGCGGGGCTCTCCCGGCTTTCCTCGCCTCGCTCCTCACCACCAGATCCGGCACCGGTCCGAACCGGTCCTCCAAGACAGACACACTCTGCTCCGGCCTCCCTGCCTTCCCGGGAAGAATTGAGGGAGCCTATCCACCACCCGTCTTCCGAAAATCCTCCCGGAATTCTGCCAAAAGATGTCGCAGAAGACCCGGGAGCAAGCTCTCCGCTGAACCTGCGGGTGGCGGCTGACTGGCCAAGAGCTCTCGCCCGCCTTTCCCATCAATGGAAATCCATGCTGGAATCGGCCCGCATTCTTCGGGTCGAACAGGGAACCCTCGTCCTCGACACAGGAAACTCGTTCTTCAACAACCGGATAGCGACCAACAGAGAGGCTCTTGCCCGGGCATTGGGTGACGCCGTAAAATCAACGGACCCACTTCGGATCGAGGTCGTTTCGCCGGGACAAGGCACAGGACCAGAATCTATCCCCCCCCCGCTCGTTTCCGAGGCCATGTCGGTTTTTGGCTCGGAGGTGATCGGGGTTCGGACCCAGAAAAATACCCATGAACCCCCGAAAGGAGATCATTGATGTTCGGACCCGATTTTCTTAGAAAAGCCCAGGAAATGCAGGAAAAAATGATGCAGATGCAGCAGGCGCTGGCGGAGAAGACCGTCACCGGTTTGGCGGGTGGTCGCCTCGTCACGGTGACAATGACCGGACGAAACGAGGTGCGGTCCATCCGCATTGACCCGGAGCTCCTGAAAAATGAGGAGCCCTCTATGATCGAAGACCTGATTGTCGCAGCAACCAACGATGCTCTGAGCAAGGTTCAGCATCTGGCTGCCCAGTCGATGGAAGAGATCGCCGGATTCCCCGCCGGCAATCCTCTCGGCGCACTGGGACTTCCCGGACTCTGATGGAGCGCGGGTCAAGATCGGCCAATCCTTCCTTTCCGGAACCGTTTGCCAACCTTGTCGAAGCCTTCCGGCGACTTCCCGGAATCGGAACGAAAACGGCAACCCGCCTCGCCTTCCACCTTCTTGTCGGGCCAGACGAGGAGCGTATTCGACTGGCAGAGACTGTGGAGGCCCTCCGGAGCCGACTTTCCGCCTGCTCTGCCTGCCGGAACATTGTCGAACGCGATCAGGACGACCCGGAGGCTTCCCTTCGTTGCTTCATCTGCATGGACCCCTCACGGGACCATGCGATCCTGATTGTCGTCGAGGACATACAAACCCTTTACTCGCTCGAAAAATCCGGAGAGTTCAAGGGACTGTACCACGTTCTTGAAGGGCGTCTCTCGCCGCTGGAGGGAGTCAACCCGGACCGGCTCCGGATTCGCGAGCTGATGGCGCGACTTAGCGATCCCGACATACGGGAGGTCGTTCTGGCCACCTCTCCGACGACCGACGGAGAAGCAACAGCCCTTTATCTGTCCAGACTGATCAAGCCGATGGGAATCCGGGTCAGCAGGATTGCCTTCGGCATTCCCGTCGGCCTGGAAATAGAGTATGTCGACGAAGTCACTCTCATCCGGGCCGTTGAAGGACGACACCCTTTCTAAGGTACAACACAATCACTGGAGTCACCCTCCCCAGAAAAAGGATTTTGATTGGACATCATCCCGTCTTCCCCGACAGACTCTTACTCCCTTGAACGGGAAATTGCCCGTCGAAGAACCTTTGCCATCATCAGCCATCCTGATGCCGGAAAAACAACGCTGACAGAAAAGCTGCTCCTCTATGGAGGCGCCATTCATCTCGCCGGATCGATCAAGGCCAGAAAGGCGGCCCGATATGCAACAAGCGACTGGATGGAGATCGAACGACAAAGGGGCATCAGCGTCACCAGCAGCGCCCTGGCCTTCGAATTCGACGACCACACCATCAACATTCTAGACACACCGGGGCACAAGGACTTCAGCGAAGACACTTTCAGGACACTGGAGGCCGTGGATTCGGTGGTCATGCTCCTCGACGCGGCCAAGGGAATCGAACCCCAGACACTTAAACTCTTCGAAGTCGCACGAATGCGCTCCCTTCCCATTCTGACCTTCATCAACAAGGTGGACCGGGAAGGAGTTGATCCGTTCAACCTTCTCTCCGAGATCGAACGGACCCTTGACATCTCTGCCGTTCCGTTCGACTGGCCCATCGGGTCTGGAACAGGGTTCCGGGGGGTTTTTGACCTGAGGACCCGGGAAGCCCACCTTTACGAAGCCGTCAAGCATGGAGGGGCAAGAGCCAACGAACGGATTCTCCTGGCATCCGATCCGGCCTTTGACACCGTACTCGACACACTTCCCGACAGGGGCGCTTTTTCAGACGAGATCGACCTGCTGGCCCACGATGACGGAACCTTCGACCGGAAATCCTTTCTGGCAGGAAGGGTGACTCCCGTCTTCTTCGGAAGCGCTCTCAACAACTTCGGTGTTGAATTGTTCCTCCGGTCTTTTTTGCAGATGGCTCCCTCCCCCCGTCCCTACCGGTCGGACAAAGGTCCCATTCCTCCCGATTCGCCCTTTTTCTCAGGATTTGTGTTCAAGATACAGGCCAATATGGATCCACAGCACAGGGATCGCTTCGCCTTCATCCGTGTTTGCTCTGGCCGGTTTGTCCGGGAAATGACCGCCACAAACACCACCACCGGCAAGCCCCTCCGCCTTTCCAAGACCATCCAGTTTCTGGGGCAGAAACGCGAACGGGTGGAAGAGGCCTTTCCGGGAGACATCATCGGCCTCCATGATCCGGGGGTTTTTCGCATAGGGGACACCCTTTGCGAAAAAGGAGGGTTCCATTACGAAGGAATACCCTCTTTTTCTCCGGAGCTCTTTGCCCGGGTGGTGCTCGAGGATCCACTGAAAAGAAAACATCTCAAGAAGGGCCTGGACCAGTTATCAGAAGAAGGGGCCATCCAGATCTTTCAACTCGACCCCCATGGAGAACGGGATCTAATCGTCGGAGCCGTCGGAGCCCTCCAGTTCGAGGTCCTGAAGTTCCGTCTCGAACACGAATACAACGTCAAGACCCGTCTTGAGCCGGTCGGATATGACCGGGCCCGCTGGCTGACGGGAGACTCGAACCAGATTTCGGCCCTTTCCTCAACCCTCGACACGCTGCTGGTCTATGATGCCGAAGGCAAACCTGTGGCCCTGTTCCGCAATGAATGGGCCCTCCGTTATGTCGTTGACAAATATCCGAAGATAGGCTTCCACGGAACCTCCCCGCGCTCCTTTCTCGACAATTGAGTCTCATGACTTCGTCAGAGTGTCTCCATGAGGAAGCCGGGGTCGGGAGGATCCTGAATCACCGCCCGGAACGGGGAGAAGAGGATCGATGTTTCTGGAGGGTAGAGGAAATTTCATCGACAAGAAAGGTCAGGGAGAGGTGGAGAAGCGCGACGCGATTTCTCCATTCGACCTCCCGGACGTGAAGATTCTGAAAATTTTCGTGAAAGGATCGGATGCCGCTCACCAGACGATCCCGTTCATCGTTCAGGGACTTCCTCTCTGAAAGTCTCTCTTCCCAAAGAAAATGGGTCTCCCGAAGGACCTCGGTCGTCTGTTCGACCACTCCAAGCAGGCGGTAAAATCGGGCGATCCCCCTCTGAAGTCTTGCGATATCCCTGGATTCCATCATGGGGAAAGATCACCGCCCGTCCCGAATGAATGCATGTTCCCGATATCTTCCTTAATTGCGAAGCCCGGGGTCGATCACCTTCCTGATGATGCGCCACCGGAATACAAAGAGCAATCCCGGCACAGTCCTTTCCCGGCCGTACAAGAAAGACCCGCCCAGGAGGGGGCGCTATCAGGAGAGGTTCCTCTCAGGATTTCCTGAACCGGGAGAAACCCTCTCCATCCTCAGGTTCCGGTTCTTCCTTTTGATAGGGGCGAGGGAGCGGTCCTGTCATGGAATAGACGACAGGCAGGACCAGGAGAGTAAAGACGATCGTTGTCAGAACGCCTCCCACAATAACGATGGCCAGGGGTTTCTGGGCCTGATTCCCGATTCCCGAGGAGATGGCGGCCGGAAATAGCCCAAGACCCGCCAGAAGGGCGGTCATGAGCACCGGACGGACCCGCAAGGTTCCTCCCTGAACCAGGGCCTCCTTCATGGACAGTCCCTCCCGCCTCAGGTTGGTCACGAAGTTGATGAGGATCATTCCGTCCTGTATAGCGATTCCAAACAGGGAGAGAAATCCCAGGGAGGCGGATATGCTCAGATGGTGGCCTGTCAGAAGAAGCGCCCAGACCCCTCCGGTAATAGCCACCGGAACGGAAAGAATCTGGACGAGGGCATATTTGATGGACCGATAGGCCCAGTAGAGCAGAAGAAAAATGAGACCGACCGCGATGGGGAGAAGAATCGAAAGACGGTGTTGGGCCTCCTTCATTTCCTTGTACTCGCCATACCACCGGATCCGGTAGTCCAATGGCAGCTTCAGCCGTTCGCCGATCTCTCTTTTGGCATCGTCGACCGCAGACCCGATGTCCCGCCCCCGGATCGAGAACTTGACGGGAATATACCGGGAATTGGCTTCCCGGAAAATATAGGAATTCCCGATCCTGAGCTCGATATGGGTAAGCTGTGAGAGGGGGATGTGGGAGCCATCCGGACTGTCGATCGGGATCGACCTGATCGACTCGATATCCTTCCGGTATGGTCGGGACAGTCGGACCGTCACATCGAACCGCTTTTCCTCTTTCAGAACCTGGGTCACCGCCACCCCGCCAACCGCCGACTGGATGACCCCTTCCACATCGGCGACATGGATGCCGTAGCGGGCACAGGCCAGGGGATCGACCTGGATGTTGAGCTCAAGCCCCCCCCTGATCCTGAAAAGACCGATATCATGGAAACCGGGGATTCCCCCGAGTATTCCCATGGCCCGGTGGGCCAGGTCCTCCAGAACAACCGGGTCTGGACCGTAGATCTTCATGCTGTTCTGACCCTTGACCCCGGAAACGGCCTCTTCCACATTGTCTTCGATGTACTGGGAGATGTTGAAAGTGATCCCGGGCATTGTCTTGAGTTTTTCCAGAACCTCCTTCTCGATCTCCTGCTTGTTCACTCCCCTGCGCCATTCCTTGTGGGGCTTGAAAAATATCGCGAACTCCGAATTCCAGAACCCCCCCACATCGTAGGCGTCGTCCGGACGCCCTTCCTCGGACACCACCGTTTTTATTTCCGGAATGGTCAGGACCATGCGGCGGATTCCATCGGTGAGACGGGCCCCGTAATCGAGACTGACCGCTGCGGGATAGGTCGCCCGGATATAGAGATTGTTTTCCTCAAGTTTCGGAAGAAATTCTGACCCGAGCCGGGGTAGCGCCAGACCCACCGTCACGGCCAGAAAGACGAAAGCGACCGAAAGGACAGTCCGAGGCCGGTCGAGAACGAAAATCAGGAGTGCATCGTAGACCCTTTTTACAACCCGCATAAGCCAGGTATCGGGGTGGACGCCGGTATTCTTCAGCAACACGGAGGAAAGGGCCGGAGAGAGCGTCATCGAAAGGAGGACAGCAGCCAGAAGCCCCCCGCCCATAGTATAGGCCATCGGAAAAAAAATCTTTCCCTCGATGCCGCTCATGAAAAGGAGGGGCACATAGGCCGAGAAAACAATCAGGGTGGAAAAAACTGTCGCCGACTGGACTTCGGTAACGGCCCGATACACGACCACAAAGATCGACGGCCGTTCCTGGCCCCCATGATCGGCCGTCAGATGCCGATAGATATTTTCCACCACGATGACCGAGGCATCGACAAGAATGCCGAAATCGATGGCCCCCAATGAAAGGAGATTGGCGGAGACACCGTTGAGCTTCATGATCGAAAAGGCCGTCAGGAGTGCTACGGGAATCGTGATCGCCACAATAATGGCGGAACGGAGGTTCCCCAGAAACAGGTACAGGGTGAGGAGGACCAGTCCGATTCCCATCGACAGGTTCTCAAGAACCGTGTGAAGGGTCCAGTGCATGAGCTGGGTCCGGTCGTAGAAAGGGAGAAGCTGAACCCCCTGGGGAAGGTCGTGGGCCCGTATTTCCGCCACCTTCTGGTGAATCCGTTCCATGACATGTCGGGTGTTCGCTCCCCTGAGGAGAAGCACCACACCCTCTACCGTATCGTTGTCGTAGTTGCGCCCGACCCTTCCCAACCGGGGTTGAGGTCCGATACGGACCGATGCGATATCCTTCAGCAAAATCGGGGTGCCTTTGACCTCCCCGACCATGATATGTCCGATATCATCCCTGTTTTTCAAAAGTCCCAGGCCCCGTACGACAGCTGCCGTTTCACCGAAATTCATGACGTAGGCACCAACATTGGTATTGGCCGCCGAGACGGACGAGAGGACCTGGGAGAGAGGAATATTGAAGTCCCTGAGCTTTGCCAGATCAACAAGAATCTGGTACTGCCGGATCCATCCCCCCATCCCCGACTCGTCGGCCACACCCGGGATTTCCTTGAACCTCCTCTCCAGAACCCAGTCGTCCAGAGTCTTGAGCTTATCGAGGGGAGCTCCTGTCAGAGTGTACCGGTAGATCTCCCCGGTTGCCGGAGTATTGATGTCGAGGACAGGAGTGACTCCTGCCGGAAGATTGGCCTGGGAGATCCGGTTGTAGATCCGGTGACGAGCCTCAAAATCATCGACCCCATCCTTGAAAATGGCGATCACCACCGACAGGCCATACATGGAAATGGATCGCTGGGTCTTCATTCCCGGCGTCCCATTGATCGCTATCTCGACAGGAAGTGTGATCTGCCGCTCGATCTCCTCCGCTCCCCTCCCCGCCCACTGGGTCAGGACGCGAACCTCAAGAGGAGAGACGTCGGGGTAAGGCTCGATCTGCAGGTTTTGATAGGAAAAGACTCCGACAATGGAGAGAGTGATCGCCACGAGAAAGACAATTACCTTCTCCCTGAGGGCAAAGGCCACCAGATGCTTCATAGATGGGGTCCACCTATACGGCCGTGCGGGGAACTCGGGGCGGTGCTTTTGCTCATATTGGCTTCACGGATGCCTTCAAGAAGAAGTGTCCCCTTGACCGCAACCCGCTCACCCGGAACAAGTCCGGAGTCGATGCGGACCCATCCATTTTCCTCCCGTCCGGGAATCACGACCCGCAGGACAAAAAGGCCGGGTTCTTTTTCGACAAAGACGTGGTAGCCATGTTCGTCCCGCAGGATCGACACTTCGGGAATGGCCAGGACAGGCCGGGGGGCAGAAAGCTTTATCCGGATATTGGCAAACATCCCGGGCTTCAGGAGATTCTTTGGATTGGGGATCTCAGCCCTGACATGGAAGGTCCGGGTCGTTGGGTCGACCATCCCTCCCAGATAGACAATTTTCCCTGAAAAAACCCGGTTTGGATAGGCCACGGTTTCAAGGTCGACCGTCTGTCCGATGCGGACAAGGGGGAAGTCCCCTTCGTAAATATCCATATAAACAAGAAGACTTGAGAGATCGGCGATGGTCATCAGCTGGTCACCCGGGTTCATGAACAGACCGGCCCTGAGAACCGAACCGAGAATCACCCCGCTCCGGGGTGCGTGGAGAGTCAGATATTTCGAGACCGTCCGGGTCTTCGATATTTCATCCACATCGGCCTGCGATGCCCCCAGAATCTTGAGTTTTCTTTCGGCCGCAGTGATGTAGGCCAGGCTTTCGGCACGGTCTTTCAAGGCGCTCGCCACCTTGAACGCGTTCAGGAGTTCGACCTCAGCCGTCGTATAGTCGGGACTGTAAATATAGGCCAGCGGATCATCTTTGCGGACCTTCTGTCCTTCAAAAGCCAGGATCCGGACTTCCCGCCCGGCTACGCGGGCCGAGACGACCGAAACCTTCCCTTCATCAAAGTTGAGGGAGCCTGTTCTCCTTAGTATCGGCTCCATACTCTTTTCTTTTACGACCTGGGCCTCCACCCACCCCGAAGCCTGCTGCCCCCGGGAAAGTTTTATTTCCGCCCCGACATCCCCCTGAATGATCTCGTTTGCCGCGCCATCCTGAACGCCCACTCCCAGGCAAAGGAAAAAAGCAATTCCCGCCCGTATCCACTTGTTCATCTGACCATCCTTGATTCTCCCCATCGACAGCGAGGGCTCCCTGTGGAGTGTTTTGAGATAATAGTTGACCCGTCCAGGAATTTCAGGGACTCTTGTCCTGGTCATAAGGAACGGGTTCTCGGTCCTGTCCGGTATTTGCGGCCAGGGGAGACCCCACCGCTGCCTCAAGATTGCTGATGGCCTGATAATAGGCGACCAGACTCTGATAACGGTTGTACTGGGCCTGCCTGTAAGCCTGGACAGCATTGATCAGGTAGAGGAAGTCGTTCTTCTGGTTTTCGTACCCTGTCAGCGCGAGTTCGAAAGCCAAGCGGGACTGCGGGAGGATTTCGTCGGCATTCATCTTGAACTGACGATAAGCCAGCTGGACCTGGGAGTAGAGATTTTCCACCGCCAGACGGACTTGGGCCGACTGCCACCGATATTGCCAATCGGCGGCCCGGAGTAGCTCCTTCTGGGAATCGTACTGCAGCTTCTGCTTGATCGGAGCAAAAATCGGGACATTGACCTGCACACCCACATACCAGCAGTTGAGCCCCGCGAATCCGTAACAGGACTCCCCCCCTTCCGAGCCGGTCAACTGATAGTCCGGCATGAAACCGAGCTTGGACAGCGTCAGCTGGTGGCGGTTCATCTCCACATTGGCCTTTGCCGACAGAAGGTCCGGACGATTTTCGAGAGCCCGTCCTTCGAGATCATTCACCGAATAGGGAAGGGGAGTCGGATCGGACAGCTCTTCAACCGTTGTCGGCCGGTCTATAGGAAAACCCAGGAGCACGTTGAGCTGTTTTCGGGCAACCTCGATCTGGTACTGTGCGGAGAGACGGTCGAGCCTGGCCTGGGACAAGGCTACCCGGGCATTGACCACATCCAGAATCTGGACCGACCCCACCGACAGCTTGGCCTTTGTGATTTCAAGGACACGGAGAAGCCAGGTCTGGAGTTCGGCGTTCAGGTGAAGGGTCTCCTTCGCCAGGAGCCACTGGTAGCAGGAAAGCTCGGTCTGGTTCCTGAGCGACACCCGCTGGATGCGGTATCCTTCATAGGCGATGTGCGTACTGTCCTTGTTGACCTTGTACCCATAGAGAGCCTTCCCCGGAAAAAGGAAGGACTGGACGATGGCCCAGTTGCTTCCATTGGGATAGGGAAGCCCTGTGGATTGAACCCCGGTGGGGGTTCCCGCAGTATTGGTGATGACGTTCTGGGCCGTCCCCTGCTCCCCTCCTCCATACTCATACTGGATCAGGGGATCGGCCGGCGCCAGGGCAGTCTTTTCCAGAACCTTCGTCCCAAGCCAGGTCCTTTTATAGGACAGGATGTTCGGATTCTTTTCAAGAGCAATCCGGACTGCCTGGGCAACGGTCATCGGAGGATCGTGGCCTTCTCCTTCCGTCTTTCCGTCGGAAATGGGTCCATCCTTCATCACGGGATTGGAACTCTGCTGGGTATCGACAACCGGCCCATTTCCCCCTTCTGCAAAGACCGGAGCCCCTCCAAGAAGGGTCGCCACCAACAGGCCACGTCCTAGGGCTTCCCCACCGATCCGCCATCTGTTCTTTCTTGTCTTGACCATCACGCCGCTGCTCCCAAGATATTGATACCCCGTATCATAATCCAATGAATCTTACGGGTTAGTTTATATCAAGTCAAGTACACCATAATCCCGACATTGTTGAAAAAAAATAAAAATTCCTTTTGCATCTCCTCCTGTCCGGAGATCAATAACGCCCTCTTCCCATGAGTAAAAAATCAGGGAAGGAGGTTCTTTCCTGCGGGAGTGGGAGAGGAACGAAAGGACTTTCATGAAGTTTTTTTTCACCGTATAATGGTATTCAAATAAAATCCGTTTTCTGAAAGTGGAGGATTCTCCTTGCCCTTTGATCCAGTGCGTTATCTCGAAACCATACTCGCGGCACCGGACAGCCGAGCCACACCCCGGACGGACGACCCGTCGGACTGTCCTGCCCTCCAACGCCTCGTCATGATTATAGATCATCTGCGGGGAGAATATGGATGCCCCTTCGACAAGAAGCAGACCCTGTCCGCCCTTGTCTGCGATTTGAAGGACGAGATTTTCGAACTTGAGGAGTCGATCCTGAAAAACGACTCTGCCAGCGCTTCCCGGGAAATCGGCGATCTATTCCTGATTCTTCTCATGGCACGGAGAATCCTCTGGGAGGAGAATCATGTCACGATGGGAAGAATACTGGGGGATGCCGCCCTCAAGATGGTCTCCCGGCATCCTCATGTCTTTGAGGAGCATCTTCCCGACAAGAGCCTTGAAGCCATCTGGGAAACTTGGGAAGAGAAAAAACGCAAGGAGCCGGAACACAAGGACCGGACCTCTGTCCTGGACGGCATTCCCGTCACCATGCCTGCCCTGTCCATCGCATCCAAGCAGGGCCAGAAGGCCGGCCGGGTGGGATTCGACTGGAAATCCGCCGATGAGGTTGCGTCCAAGGTCGAAGAGGAGTGGGGCGAGGTCCTTGAAGCCCGAAGCCAGGGGAAGGAGCGTCTGACCGAAGAGATCGGCGACCTTCTTTTCGTTCTGGCCCAGTTCTCGCGGCATATGGAGATTCGTCCGGAAGAAGCCCTGTCCCAGGCCACCCGAAAATTCCGGAACCGTTTCGTCTTTATGGAAAATGAGGCGAGCCTGAAGGGAACGCCCCTTTCGGAACTTACGCCGGAATCGTGGAACCTCCTCTGGGAAAGAGCCAAATTGCAGGAAAAAGTCGGTCCATGAACCATTCCGAAGAAGAAAAGCGTCCCCACGCCCTCGTGACCGGAGCGACCTCGGGCATTGGTTATTCGGTCGCCCAAGGACTTCTTCAGGAAGGCTACTCGGTGTTTCTGACTGGGAGAAACGAATCCCGGCTTTTCTCCATTCTCGATGATGCCAAATCGAAGGGCTGGCATGCCCATGGGCTTGCCTGCGACCTATCAAGGACAGACGAGGTCGCCCATCTGATCGAGCAAGCATCCCGGAGCCTCGGGGAACGGATCGATCTCCTCGTCAACAATGCGGGAATCCTGACCTATGCACCCGTCGAAGAGACCTCCCTCGAGGACTACGAACATCTGATGGCAGTAAATGTCAGGGCTCCATTCATGCTCTCCAGGGCATTTCTTCCCTTCATGAAGCGGCATGCAGAGGGCCTGATCGTCAACATTTCCTCCATCGCGGGGATCGAATCATGGGCCGGAAACTCCCTCTATTCCATGACGAAATTCGCTATCCGCGGCCTGACAGGCTCCCTTCTCGCCGAAGGAGCTCCCCACGGGGTCAAGGCCGTCGCAATCTGCCCCGGCTATGTCGCCACGCCCCTCGTCGAGGGCGCCCCCGTCCCACCGGAGGAGATGATTCAGCCCGAGGATATTCTGAAAACCATACGCTTTCTTCGTGACCTCTCCCCCTCGGCCGTGTCGGGGGATATTCTGCTGAAACGGCTTGGAGGTCTATAGAAGAAGTCGTCATCAGAAGCGCCGGTTCCACGAATCCACCAACTTCACAGGGAGCTTTTTGTGATCAGGGAATTTATCAAAAAGGTAGGGACCGGCCCCCATGGTGTCCGGGATCTTTCCCGATCGGAGGCCTTCGAAGCGGCCGATATTCTCCTGTCCGGACAGGCAACACCGGCTCAGACAGGGGCCCTTCTTCTCGGCCTTCGGCTGAAAGGGGAGTCGGGAGAGGAAATGGCCGGATTTCTTGGAGCCCTGAATAAACGACTTCCGTCCTTTTCTTCCGGCGAGCGACCCGACCTCGATCTCGGGGATCCCTACGATGGCCGGAGCCGAACGACCAGCCTCCTTGTTCCCGCGGCTCTGAATGCCGCCCGATTCGGTTTGCGGACGGTTCTTCACGGACTGTCCGGCGTCCCGGTCAAGAAAGGCCCCGGCGTTCTCGAAGGATGGAAGGCACACGGACAGACGCCGACCCGACTTCCCCAGTCCGGGGAGACTCTCGGAAAACTTGGCGTGGTCTGCCTGTCCCAGGCCGACTTTCTTCCTGACCTCGCCCGCCTTCTCTCCATCCGCCAGGAACTTGGTCTCCGGACACTTTTCAACACCGTCGAAAAGGCTGTCAATCCCCTGAGGGCGAAGGTTCAGCTTATAGGCATCTTCCACGATCCTGTTCTGAAAAAACTCCGGGCAGCCTGCCTGAACGAAGGGTCACCGGATCCAGGAACAGTCCTTCCTTCCTCTTTCCAGGTCTTTGTGCAGGGAGTCGAAGGAGGGGTGGATCTCTACACTCATCGGCCAACGATATGCTACCTCCCCGATCCGGACGGAGGAACCGATCTTTTGCCCGTGACCATCCCTGCCTGCGAGGACGACACCGCGAAACTCCTTTCAAAAGAGCCTCAGACCGATCCCCCGACTCTCTCCTCCATTCTTGAGACACCCGACTCTCCCCTGAAACTCATCCTCGACCGTCAAACCGCTTTTTTTCTCTTTGTCTCGGGATGTTTTGGCTCCTTTTCCGAGGCGCTTTCCGCCGTATCCCGATTGGACCCTCTCCCCTTCAGACGACATCGGGTTGGAGACCCCGGCCATGCATAAAACCATTCCCATCGAGAAACTGGCCATCGGGATGGAGGTGATTGCTCTGGACAAGAGCTGGCTAGAAACCAACATTCTCTCCCATCGCTTCCAGGTTCGCTCGAAGGACGAGATCTGCAAGCTCAGGGAGAATGGCATCCGGATGGTCACCGTTAGCGTTTCCGAGGGATCCTGCGACGACAGTGCCCGGGAATCAGGACACGATTCCCGGAGAAAGGGAGTTTATTTTGAAAACGACGACCTGTTCGGCTCTGAATCCGCCCCCGAATTCCGGGACCTCGACCTCGGGACATCCCAGGACCTGCGAGAATGGAACGCCCTGCAGAGCAAGACTGTGGCCGTTGTCACGAAGAGTTTCGATGCCCTGCGCATGGGATCCGGATTCGATGTCCAGGCATTGCGCAATCAGGTCATAGAAACGATCGAGATGACCCTGCACAATCCCGCTCACAATTCATTCCTTGTGACTCTTACCGATGTCGACGATGAAACCTACGTTCACTCGGCCAATACAATGGTTCTTGCCATGGGGCTTGCCGCCCAGACAGGAGTTCCAAGGGAGGAACTGGCCGCATGGGGAATGGCCGCCCTCCTTCACGATATCGGGAAGTCACTCATCCCCCTCGATATTCTCAAAAAACCCGGACGGCTGACTCAGGAAGAATGGGTTGTCATGAAGCGCCATCCCGACTTCGGTTTTTCGATCCTTTCAAAAAACAAGGACTCAACGATCAGAGGGTTGTGCGCCACAGTCTGCCTGGAACACCATGAACGGAAAAACGGAATGGGATACCCCAATGGAACCGACCTTCAGCACCTGAACCCGGTCAGCCGTTCCCTGATGGTTCTCGATATCTACGAAGCCCTCACAGCCGGCCGGATCTACCTGAAGCCCATGGCCCCCGCAAAGACCCTGGCCTACCTTCTGGAAAACGAGCTGCACCGTCTCGACCCGAAAGCCGTTGTCCGTCTTGTCCAGATGATCGGAATCTATCCCATCGGATCCTTTGTCGAGCTGTCGGACGGAAGGATCGCCCTTGTCGCCGAGTACATGGATCCGGAAACTCATACCGGCCCCGTCAACCTGATTGTTCTTTTTTCCGCTCTTTCGATGCCCCTTTCCGAACCAGTGCCGATCACCCTCCCAATGATCGACCGCCAAAACGTACAACAAACATTTCATCCTCGGGAACTCGGGCTTTCCTCTTCCGATGTCGTCCGATACCTCGAGAACGCCGGGACCTGGTTCACCGATGGACCATAATTTTTCTGGCCCCAAGCCCTCACTGGACAAATTTTCACAACACTGCAAAGGCAGGCGGCATGAGAAAAACTATTCCCGTTGATCAGCTCAATGTCGGCATGGAGGTTGTCGGCCTCGACAAGAGCTGGCTTGAAACCAATATCCTGTTTCACCGGTTCAGGATCCGGTCCCGGGAAGAGATCGACAAACTCCGGGAAAACGGAATTCGGATGGTAACGATCAATGCCCAAACCAGTCCCCAGGCAGAAGAGGATCGCTCATCGCCCGAACTGACAATCACCGATGATCCCGACGACAGAGCCTCCTCCTTACCGGAGATCCCTCCGGAGTGTCGCAACCTGGAGGTCGTTACCGTTCCGGAACTTCGGGAATGGAACACCCTTCACAAAAAAACGATTGGACTGCTCTCGAAAAGTTTCAACGAGATCCGCATGGGACAGGTCCTGGATGCCGAACCCCTGTATCAGCAAGTGATCGAAACCATGGACATGCTTCTGAAAGACCCGAGAAAAAATTCCTTTATTGTCACCCTTTCTGAAATCGATGACGAGTCCTACATTCATTCGGCAAATACCATGATTCTCGCCATGTCCCTGGCCATGCAGTCGGGCGTTGAGAGAGAAGATCTTCCAAAATGGGGATTGTCCGCGCTTCTCCACGATGTGGGGAAGGCTCTCATCCCGCTCGAGATTCTGAAAAAGCCCGGGAAATTGAGCCCGGAAGAATGGGACACGATGAAAAGACATCCCAGGCTGGGATACTCGATCCTTTCAAAAAACAAGAACGAGATCGTCCGGGGACTCTGCACAAAAGTTGCCATTGAGCACCACGAGAGAAAAGGAGGCACAGGATACCCTTACGGTCTGGATCTTCCGGTTCTCGACCCTGTCACGCGCTCCCTGATGGTCCTCGATATCTACGAAGCCCTGACCGCCGGTCGGGTCTACCGTTCTCCGCTTTCTCCCGCCAAAACCCTGACATATCTTCTCGAGAACGAGCTCAACCGGGTCGATTCAAGAGCGGTCGTCGATCTCGTCCATATGATCGGCATCTATCCCGTCGGCTCTTTTGTCGAACTGATGGACGGACGTATTGCCCTGGTCTCCGACACGGATGATTCTGGACAGCACACGCTGAAGGTGCTCTTTGCCCGACGATCCGTTCCCCTTCCCGAGCCTGTCACCCTCGTTTTTCCATCCATCGACAGAAGCAACATCCGACAGACCTTTCACCCCAGAGAACTTGGGCTCTCTTCGTCCGATGTGGCCCGCTACCTCGACCACATCGGATCCGGAGACCCGGATGCTGTCGGAGAAGGCGCATGACCAGCATCGCGGGAAAGGGAAAAACCCAGAATCAGGAAAGGACATCATGAACAGGCATAAAACGATTCCGCTGGAACAGCTGACAGTCGGCATGGAGGTTGTCGCACTCGACAAAAGCTGGCTTGAAACAAACATTCTGTTTCACCGGTTTCGGGTCAGGTCCACGGAGGAAATCGAAAAACTTCGGGAAAACGGGGTCCGTACAGTACGGATCAACGTTGTCGGGAACGACGCTCGAAAATCGACGGGTTCTCCATCCAGGGAAAAAGAAGGCCCTGTGGGCACTCGCGACAGCTTTTCTTCCGCCGATCAGGAAGTGGTCCAGGATTTCAGGGATCTTGAAATTATTCCGGACCCGTCCCTTCAGGAGTGGAAAGCCCTCCAGAAGAAGACAGTGGCGCTTGTTTCCAAAAGCTTCGACGACATTCGGATGGGACATGCCCTCTCATCCCTTCCCTTGAAGCAGATGGTCATTGAAACGGTGGAGATGACCCTGCGCAATCCCCGCCATTACTCCTTCCTTGTGACCCTTTCTGAAGTCGATGACGAATCTTACGTTCATTCGACCAACACCATGATCCTGAGCATGGCCATGGCTGCCCATTCAGGAGTTCAGCGAGAGGATCTGGTCGCATGGGGCATGTCAGCTCTCCTTCATGATATCGGAAAGGCCCTTATCCCTCTCGACATCCTGAAAAAACCGGGGAAACTTTCTTCCCGGGAATGGGACACCGTCAAAAAACATCCCCAGCTCGGCTATTCAATCCTTTCGAAAAACAAGGACAGCACGATCAACGGGCTGTGCGCCACAGTGTGTCTTGAACACCATGAACGCAAAGACGGTTCCGGGTATCCCTCCAACATCGACCTTCCCACCCTGAACCCTGTGAGCCGGTCCCTGATGGTTCTCGACATCTACGAGGCACTGACTTCCGGTCGGGCCTACAGGGGTCCGACTTCCCCGGCAAAGGCTCTCACCTATCTTCTGGAGAAAGAGATTCACAGGCTTGACTCGAAGGCCGTCGTCGAGCTTGTCCAAATGATCGGAATCTATCCTGTCGGATCCCTTGTCGAACTGGTGGACGGCCGAATCGCCCTCGTCTCTTCCTTCAAGGATCCCGACAACCGAAGCGGCCCCGTGAACCTCATCATTCTCTTCGAAAACCGGACACGCCCTCTGCCCGAACCAGTTTCTGTCCTACTTTCCTCGATCGACCGGAGCAATGTCCGGCAAACGTTTCATCCGAAAGAGCTGGGACTGTCTCCCGACGATATCGCCAGGTTTATTGATGCCTCCTGGTCTGGTTAGACAACCACCCAAAAGGTCAAAAAAAAGGGAGATCCAGAGACCTTTTTCCTCTCAGGCCTCCGGACCTCCCTGTCGTTTCCCCAGACCCATCGTTATTTGATCTTCTTGACGATCACCTCCCAGTAACCGTCTTTCTTTTCCGTCTTTATATACTCCTGGCCGACCTTCTGAATCCAGGCAGGAATGTCTTTGGCCGACCCTTCATCGGTCGACAGGACAGACATGACCGTCCCCACAGGTTTCAGTTGAATGGTCTTGATCAGTTCCATCAAGGGACCCGGACAAAACAGACCACGACCATCCACGATTTCATCGATCTTGACATTGGTCTCCGACATAAGGAATTACCCCCACAATTTCAAACATTGACTCAGATGAAGAGGACTTGGCCTCCTGCCACTTTTCCAAGGAATCCCGCCACTCCCAGAGTCTCGTCGAAGACAGGATGGTAGTGGTTCAGATCCTCCTCCATAAGCTCCAGGGCCATGGCACAGGCATAAACCTTCAAGGATCCAATCATCTTGCCCTGAACAAGCAGATCGTAGAACATCTGCTTGTTCTTTTCCAGAAGGCGGCGGCCAATCTCTCCGCTCACCTTGAAGCTTTTTTTTTCGATCGTCTCCTTGCGAAAGGCCGTCACCGCATTCATCGTGACGAAAACACTGACATCCATCTGGCTGACTGCCGCCACGGAAGCCATGAGAGCCCCCGCATGGAGCTTTTCCAGTTCATCGGATGCGAGAACAAACGAGATTTTTTCCATGATCGTTCCTCCACTTCTCTCAGACAGTGATCGACGTGTCCTTTCATCATAGCCGACCACCCCAAGGGGTTCAAGCGGGATTTTTTTACTAACAAATTATGAACAATGATTTTAGTTTTTTCTTCTTACCTCCGGCAAGAGGTCCCCATGACGGGAAGGGGGATCCTCTCCCCGGGAGGAGCCAGATCCGGAAGGCCAAAATTTCTCGTGAGGGTTTCAAGAAGAGAGTAATGGTTGGAAAAGCAGTCCGTCTTCCAACCCCGGGGAGGGTTTCCCGAGATCCAGAGAAAAGGGAGGCGTCCCCCCGAGGAAATTCTCCCGTTTGCAGGACCGTCCTTGTCCTTCGCCGATTCGGGATCAAATTGACGAACATAGGTATTCCCCTCATCCCAGAGAATGAAGATCCAGGAGGATCCCTCCTGGTACTCCTTCGACTGGAGGATTGCGGGGACCCACGTCGATAGAAACTTGTCTCCCGCACGGATCAGGTCATGCCTGTTCCGAAAATGGCACAGGAACGCTCCATGCATATCGTGGCAGAGATCCGGAACGATCAGCGAAACCTCCGGAACACGGCCTCCGGAAAGATCGGAGGAAAACTGCGAAAAAGGGCGGGCCTGCATTCTCCAGGCTTTGTGATGGCGGATCCTGGAAAAAAGAAGAAGCGGATCATGTTTCAACACGTACCGGTTAAGAACGGGGGGGTAACCCTTTCCCCCGAATCCCGGACGGGGAAGACCCTGCATATAGGCCTTGACCGTATGGCCGTGGCGAAACATCTCTTCGGGAAAACTGTCCCCCCGGATCCGGACGCGGGGATCATCCGAGACGGGAAGCGGTGGCGCCGCCCCCATCATGGCGACATAATTCGGAAGGCTGGGGTGGGCCACCCCCCAATAGTTGTTCAGATGTCCGCCCGTCAAACTATTAAAGAACGGGGCATCCGGACTGTTCACAATACTTCCGAAGCTCTCGTTCTCCATGATGATGACAAAGACATGCCTTGCACGATCGGGAAAAGCTCTCGCCGGGCTCACTCCGGACAGAACAGCCCAGGCGACTAAAATGATGGCAATACCCGTCACCCGGTTCATCTTTACTCCCAGTCCTTCAACACAAGAAATCTCTTGAACCATTCCTCGAAGCTCTTTTTCGGCAAGGGCTCTTCCGTTCCCGGCCTCACAAGAGTCTGAGGTCTCGAGAAAAGTGTCTCGATAAGGTCCTGGCTCGTCCATGCGGTTGAAGGAAACCAGAAAAGAGAAATTGCCAGAGAAAGCTCCGGGTTGGAGGCCACCAGCTTTTGAAGCAGCCCGGTGTATCTTCCTTCGACTTGCCGAGATTTAGAAATGTCCTGGTCCGGAAAGAGCAGGACGAGCCCGTCCCGGACCTGGGCCAGGATGTCAGAGGGACGCTTGGAACGATCCAGGACTCCCTGAAGGACCCCGTAGGAGGCCGTATTTCCACGAATCAAGAGGAGGACAAATGGCCTTGGCGGGTGACGGAGGATCAGGCTGTCCATCAGCGTCAGGAAGCTTTCTTCCTCGAACAACCCCCGATGAACATCATAGGAAGGCAGAAGCCCCAGAGACATGCGCTCCTCTCCCAAGGCATCCCCCATTGTCCTGACAATCTCCTCGAAATTCAGGCGAACCGGCTTCATCCAATCCTCGAGTGACTGCAGTGGAATCCCGATCCATCCGAAGATATGGACATACCAGGTGAGGGGAAGCATGATTTCGTATTTATAGGCCCGCTCGGTATGTTCGACAAGAGCCGGCCGGGCTCCTCCTTCTGATATTTTCTTGAAAAACTGGATGTCCCCCACCGATGCATTTTCCTGAACCATGCGAAGACGGGTCTCCGGCCCATCGAATTGCAGGTAAACAGGTTTTGGCCCGTCGTCAAGAGTCACGCCATCAACAAGAAGGACCCGATTTCTCTTTAACGCCGGCTCTTCCCACTCCATCAGCCGGGGGATCTCTTGATGAAGGACCCGCTGGTCGGAGTCGTCAAGAAGGTGTCTGGCCACCGCAGCCTGGATTTTTTCCCTCATCTGGACGATGGACGGGTACTCGACCGTCTGTATCTGCTTTTCCGGGGGCATGCGGTCGAAGAACCTGAGAAAGTAGATGCCTGCGGGCTGTGACAAGGTCCCAAGAGGAAACCCCCACCACGTCAAGACTCCCTGATCGTTGCTTCCCCTGAAATCGGTCCGGACAAAGAGATCCTCCACTTCCCCCGAAGCAGAGGCAGGTTTTGCCGTTTTCTGTCCAAGATGGGCCCGGAGATCCCGGACAGGCATTCGGGAAAGGGTTCTGGCCGGAAGCTTGGTCATGTGGATCAATCCGTCTTCGAACAGAATGATCTTTCCCAGATAATCGGTGACAAAGCAGGCTACGAGATTGGAGTTGACGGCATAATCCAGCACTTTCTTCCACTGGGTCAGATCCCGAACCTGAGAAATGAGCGACACAAACCCCACGTTCAACCTTTTCCGGTTAAAGTGATCATCGGTGAATTGCGAAGCCTTCCATGTCCAGAAAAGCCTCATGCAAGGCTTCGCTCACGGTCGGATGAGGAAAGACAGCCCTTGACAACAGTTCGGCTCCGTCCATATCTGGCATGACGATCGAAATCATGGCGATCATTTCTGAAACATGCGGACCGATTCCGTGAAACCCCAAAAGACGTCCGGTCGCCTTGTCCGAAAGAACTTTGAAGATCCCCCTCCGGTTCCCAAGGATGAGGGATCTACCATTGCCAAGAAGGGGAAAGCGACCCTCCCGGACTTCGTACCCTTCCGCCTCGGCCTGAGAAGAGGTCAACCCGATGGAAACGACCTCCGGATGAGTGTAAACCACTCTCGGTATCAAGCGCCAATCGAGAGGCGCCGGACTGAGCCCAGCCATGGATTCGACGCAAATAATCGCTTCATGGCTTGCCTTGTGCGCGAGCAGCAATCCTCCGGTCAGGTCCCCTGCCGCATAGACCCCGGGAGCCGACGTCTGGCCGTCTGGACCGACACTGAGAAATCCGCCGGGACCTGGCACGATTCCGGAGACCTCAAGACCAAGTCCCTGGTTGACGGGCTCCCGTCCGATCGCAACCAAAACACTGTCGACACAGAGCGTCTTTGGACGGCCCCCCTCGGTGAATTCAAGGGAAACTCCCAGATTCAGTTCATTGGTCCGGACGGCAAGATCGGCTATGCCCGTAAAGATCGAGACCCCCCTCACTTCCAACTCTTTCCCCAGGATCTCCGCGACCTCCGCGTCTTCCTGGGGGAGGAGACGGGACTCCCGCTCGATCACGACCACCGAGACCCCAAAGGATTGCAGAATGTCCGCAAACTCCACCCCGATAGGTCCTCCGCCGATAATGGCGACTTTTTCCGGGTAACTCTTCAAGTGAAGGAGGTCGGTGCTGTCGATCACCCTGACATGATCGAAAGGAAGCCCGGGCAGGGGTCTGGGTCTCGATCCCGTTGCCAGAAGCATGAAGCGGGTCCGAACCTCCCGTACAGGATTCTCGAGGATCCTGACGAGATTCGCCCCCGCCAGAACCCCCCTGACTGGAAGATGGGTGATTCTGTTCTTCTTGAACAGGAATTCGATCCCCCGGGTCAAGCGGTCCACAATGCCCTTCTTGAACGCGGCCACCTTTTCCCCGTCGACCGACCGGCTCGGAACATTGACGCCAAAGCGGTCAGAATCGCCAATAGATTTCAGAAATCCTGTCACTTCAAGCAGGGCTTTCGTAGGAATACAGCCCTCGTGAAGACATGTTCCACCCAGAAGCCCCGGATCGAGAACCAGAACCCGCATTCCAAGCTGGGCGGCCCGGATCGCTCCGACATAGCCGGCAGACCCCCCTCCCAGGATGACGAGATCGTAGTCGAATTCGTTATGTTCCATCAGTTTTCGCTTCCCGTTAAAGAGCCTGTCGTTCCCCCAACTCCACTGGCCGGACATCGGATGAGTTTAGCAGAATCCTTCGCAGGATGACCAATGGGGTTCCATGCCCCGTGGATTCATGTGCTCTCAGGGGGGAGACCGGTATGTTCCAGAGCTTCCTGCACATTTAAGGGCACCCGTACCTGCCGATTCTCTTGACAGAAGTTGGCCATTTCTTCTATAGTCTGAGTGCGGGGTGGAGCAGCTCGGTAGCTCGTCGGGCTCATAACCCGAAGGTCGGAGGTTCAAATCCTCTCCCCGCAACCATTGGTTTGTTCCCTCGCCGTCTTATTTGTGAGTGACCCCATAAATGGCCGTTCGGCCACATTATTTTCCTGACTTTCAGCCAATTAAAACACTCCCCTTAAAGATCGTCACCAACATTTCCATCCGATGTTCCCAGAAGACCCCTTCTTTCTTCTAACCGGCCTTTTCCTCTGCCCCCCCTTAGGATCCTGCCTGTCCTCGAGTCCGGCCATTCACGGCGACTTTCGCCGCATTTACACATGGCTTGGGATCATGAGAATTTTCTACAATCCGCAAAGGTCAGAACCATTCTTGTTCGTTTGAAGAGACTCCCGTGTTCCCACCAAAAAACCCCTCAGAACAGAATCGTCCCAGGTTTGACTGCATTGACCTGCCCAGCACTTTCTCTTCGCAAATCAGGACCCCTTCGGTTAGCCGTAAGATGGTCAATGGCGCAGGACAGGTGGATTCCCCGATCCGCCAGAAATCCTGACGAACCGGTGAAACAGGAATCTTCCATCCGCTTCCTGAAACGGGAGATTTCTGCAATCATTACGGCTATCATGGAAGGATCGGATTCGGAGGACATCGATCCCCGTCAGGAAAGAACAACTTCCCTTTCTTTCCCGGAAGGCAGCGGGACCATGGGAGGTGTTTCTTCCAAAAACACAGGCACAGGACATTCATTTCAGGAGAACCATGGCACAGTATGTTTTTACCATGAACCGGGTCGGAAAAATCGTCCCTCCGAAAAAACAGATCCTCAAAGACATCTCCCTCAGTTTTCTCCCGGGAGCAAAAATCGGTGTGCTTGGTCTGAACGGGTCGGGAAAATCCACGGTGCTCCGGATCATGGCCGGGCTCGACAAGGATATTCTGGGCGAAGCGGTCCCGATGCCCAACATCAGGATCGGGTACCTGGCCCAGGAACCCTCCCTCGATCCGGCGAGCAACGTCCGGAAAGCGGTGGAACAGGGGCTCGGAGAACTCTTCGAAGCCCACAGGAAACTCGAGGAGATATACGGAGCCTACGCCCTTCCCGATGCGGATTTCGATGCCTTGGCCAAGGAGCAGGAACGTCTGGAGGCCATCATCTCTTCCTCCGACGGACACAATGTCGACCAAAAGATGGAGCTTGCAGCGGACGCCCTGAGACTTCCTCCCTGGGAGTCCATGATCGGGACACTGTCCGGGGGTGAAAAACGCCGGGTTGCACTCTGCCAGCTGCTTCTCTCCAATCCTGACATGCTTCTTCTCGACGAGCCGACCAACCATCTGGACGCCGAGTCTGTCGAATGGCTGGAGCAGTTCCTCCAGAAATTTCCCGGGACGGTGGTGGCAGTGACCCATGACCGGTATTTTCTCGACAATGCCGCCGAATGGATCCTGGAACTCGATCGCGGATCAGGCATCCCATGGAAAGGGAATTACAGCTCCTGGCTTGAACAGAAGGAGGCGCGTCTTGAAATCGAAGCGAAACAGGAGTCGGCCCGGATAAAGGCGATGAAGCAGGAACTCGAGTGGGTGAGACAGAACCCGAAGGGTCGCCAGGCAAAATCAAAGGCCCGCATGTCCCGGTTCGACGAGATTTCTTCCCAGGACTACCAAAAAAGGAACGAAACACAGGAAATCTTTATTCCCGTGGCCGAACGTCTGGGCGGCAGTGTAATCGAGTTCAAGGAGGTGTCGAAGGGTTACGGCGACCGCCTTTTGCTTGACAAGCTCTCCTTCACCATCCCTCCCGGGGCCATCGTCGGCATCATCGGACCGAACGGGGCGGGAAAGTCCACCCTCTTCCGGATGATCACAGGAACAGAGACTCCCGATTCGGGGGAAATAAAGATCGGACAGTCGGTCCGGCTTTCCTACGTCGACCAGTCCCGCGACAGCCTGTCCCCGGAGAAAACCGTCATCGACGAAATCTCAGGAGGAGCGGACGTCCTGACCGTCGGCCGCTACGAAACCCCTTCCCGGGCCTACATCGGTCGTTTCAACTTCAAGGGAACGGACCAGCAGAAAATTGTCCGCTCTCTCTCCGGAGGCGAAAGGGGACGGCTTCATCTGGCAAAGACCCTCATGTCGGGAGGAAACGTCCTGCTCCTCGACGAACCCTCGAACGATCTGGACGTCGAGACCCTCCGGGCCCTCGAAGAGGCACTTCTGGAATTCGCAGGATGCGTCATGGTGATCTCTCACGACCGCTGGTTTCTCGACCGGATCGCGACCCACATTCTTGCCTTCGAGGGAGATTCCTCCGTTGCCTTCTTTAGCGGAAACTACCAGGAATATGAAGCGGACAAGAAAAAACGGCTGGGAACCGAAGGAGCAAAGCCAAAACGATTGAGATACAAGCCGCTCCACCGTTAAACGAACTGTCCGGGAGAAGGGGCCTTTTACCGTTTGCCCCCTCCCTTGCCTGTCACCTTTCCTCGAACCGGCTCCCGTCAGACGATCATCGATCCGGAAGATCGAAAGAACGGGCATCGAACCCGGAGGATTTTTAATGGGATCATCATCGGAAAACATGAAACCCCTCTCCGGAAAAAAAACGGCGCTTGTCCTGTCGCATCTGGCCTTCGAAGATGCGGGGAGCCTGGGCGTTGTTCTAGCGCAACGGGGATACAAGATTGCCTCGGTCGAGCCGTCCGTGTTTCCCCTCGAATCGCTGGATCCGGCAGAGCCGGATCTCCTGGTCGTTCTCGGAGGACCGATCGGCGCCTACGACGAAGGGCTCTACCCCCATCTTTCCGGAGAGATCTCCTTCGTGGAAAAACGGCTGATTGCAAAAAAACCGATTGTAGGGATCTGTCTTGGTGCCCAGCTGATGGCAAAGGCCATGGGAGCCCGGGTCTATCCTTCGGGAATCACGGAAATTGGCTGGGCCCCCCTTTTCCTGACCCCCGAAGGATCCCAGACACCTCTTTCCATTCTTGGAAACGGCCGTCCCATGCTCCACTGGCACGGGGATACCTTCGATCTGCCGAGAGGGACAAGGACGCTGGCCAGCACTTCCCTGATCCCCCATCAGGCCTTCATTGTCGATACATTTGGCCTGGCCCTCCAGTGCCATCCCGAAATCCGGAGGGAAACATTTGAACGGTGGTTGATCGGCCATGCCCATGAACTCTCCTCAAAGGGCATAGATGTGAAGAAACTCAGGCAGGAGACGCGAGAATACGGAAAGGACCTCGAACCGAGGGCCGAATCCTTTTTCTCCCGCTGGCTGTCGGAAAATTCCCTGTGACCGGGAGCCGCCAGACAGGCGAGTACGCCCCTTTTCCGGGGAGCCTCTGGCTCCCGCCCGAAGAGATGGTTTGATGGCCCTGTTCACCCCAGGAATCTTAGGTGACCCGACCCCATCATCTTCCCCGGAACAAGACCTGATCGCTCTCCTCGACCGGCCGGACATTTCGTCCGCCATCCTTTCCGGACCGGCAGGATCCGGAAAGACTACACTCACCGCCTCCTTTATCAGAGAAGCCGGGATTCGGGGGTTGTCTCTGGCGATCACCGCCCCTACCCACAAGGCACTTCGGGTCCTCCGGGGGATGCTGGAACGCTCCGGGCCCGTCGGGATTTTCTTGCATTTCACTACACTGCATTCCATCCTTGGTCTCAGGCTGAACGAAAACGAAGACGGTTCCTTTTCGGTCAAACCCGGGCCTGCTCCGGACCTCTCGGTCTTCGACTGGATCATCGTAGACGAATGCTCCCTGGTCGGAAAAGACCTCCTGGGAGAGATGGAAAGAGCCCGGGGGCACTGCCGGGTCCTCTTCGTCGGGGACCCCCATCAGCTCCCTCCCGTCGAGGCGGTGGGAGCCCCCTCCCAGCCCCCGCCGGTCTTCACCCTTCACCTTCACCAAATTTCCCTCGACAAGGTACATCGCCAGGAAGACAATCATCCAGTCCACCACCTCACCCGATCCCTCCTGGCCTGGAAACTGGAAAAAGGCCGCCCCTCTCCGGAATCCCTTTTTTCCGACCCGGACCTTCTGGCTCCGGAGGGTTTCTCCGATTCCAGACAGCTTCTCTGGGTGTCCGGAGGGGTAAATGAGGCGGCCGCCTGGGCCGACGAACTCAGAAAAAGGAGGGAGAATGTCCGAATCCTGGCCTACACTAATCGCCGGGTCGAACTCTACAACAGACTCCTCTTTCGTTATGAATATGGAGACATATCCACCCCCTTCGCGAGAAACGAAAGGGTCTTTCTGAACGAAACGACTGGGCTCCGAAATGAAGAAAACCAGGCCGTCATCATCCCCGCGGGAGAGGAGCTGACCGTTCTCGAAATCTTTCCCGAACGCCATCCCGACTATGCTGATATTCCTGCCCACAGGGTTTATCTGGCCGATGAAACCGGCATGACTTTTTCCGTGCTTGTCCCGGATGACTCGAGGGCGCACCAGAAAAACATCGACTCCCTGTTTCGGGAGGTCAGGCAAAAGAAGGAAGGGGCGAGCGACAAGGGATACATGGCGGACAAAGCCGAATCAGGCCGACTGTCCAAGGCGGCGTGGGGTCTGAAGCGAGCTTTCGGCCAGCTTCGCCATGGATACAGTATGACCGTCTTCAAGGCTCAGGGGAGCACTTTCGAGTCAGTGATCGTGGACTGGCAGGACCTTAACTTTTTTCGTGACGACCACGCCTTTGTCCGCGGCCTTTACGTCGCGGCCACCCGGCCCAGCCACCGGCTCATCTTCGCCGGAACCTTCAGGTGAGTGTTCCCGGACCTCTGGGCTGAGCCGCTTTTTTAGTCGGGGATCCGGCTTTATCAGCCATTTTCGAACCCTTTCCTCTGCTTCGGGGCAGTCCAAGCTCTTCAAAGATCCGCATCCAGATCCAGGGAACATTTCGCCTCCCCGACAGGATCAGACTCAGGTAAGCCTGGGAGATTCCCAGCCTTTCCGAAAGATCTCCCTGATTCCATCCCCGCCGTATGAGCGCAATTTTGATTTTCTTGACCCTGTCTATGCTCAAAACCTATAATCCGCTTGGAATGTTTTAATAAAACGTAATGGGGTCAAATACTTATGCCTTAGAGGTATGGGCAGGTTGAATATAAACCAAAAAGGAATATCCGTCAACTGGGATCCAAAGGCGATGGGACAGAGGATTCGATTCATCAGGGGAAAAATGTCCCAGGTCAGGTTTGCGGAAAAACTGGGGATCTCCCAGGTCGATGTGTCGAGATACGAGCAGGGAAAGCGGTCTCCCCCCCTTGACATTCTGCTGGGCATGGCCCAGGTGGGAAATGTCTCGATCGATTTTCTGGTTAGAGGAACGGGTCCGTTGTCCCCTTCCCAGGTTCTTGAGCCCGCCCTCGCCTACGACCGGTCGACCCAGACCCTCTGGGTCGGAAACCTTGACAAGCCCGATCAGGCCCTTGTACGGACCCTGGCCCGTCGTCTTTCAAAATCCGAAGAGTCCCCCGCCCGCTCATGAACCGGAAAAACCCGCCCTTGCTCCAAAGGAGACGCCAGTCCTGAACCTGGCCGGTGCCCCCCGTCCGGCAGAAACGCGGCACGTCCCCGACCGGATCAAAGTCCCCGTTCAAGTCATGACCGGATCCCCGAAATCGGCGTCTCCGCGGGAACGCTCTCCACATTTTTCCTGTAATGACCGATCAGGATTGCGGCCACCTCAGGGCGTGTCATTTCCGGGGGGGGGCGGCATGCCATCCCGGAGCATCTGGCGAACCTTCGTCCCCGACAGGAGCACATGGGATTTTTCATCATGGCCGCAGGTCTTGTGGGAGACCATTCCCTCACATGTCCGGCAATAGTAGGCCGTATCGAAGAAAATCGGAATGATTCCAAGCTCGTCGAAGGAAAACTGCTTCAGAAGGGCATGCGCCTCGAAGGGACCGTAGTAGCTTCCCACTCCCGCATGGTCCCTCCCGACAATGAAATGGGTGCATCCGTAATTCTTTCGGACAAGCGCGTGGAAGAGCGCCTCCCGCGGACCGGCATAGCGCATGGCTCCGGGAAATACACCCAGAACAACCCGGGTCTTCGGATAATACCGTTCAAGAAGGACCTGATAGCAGTCCATCCTGACTCTTGCGGGAACATCGTCCTCCTTTGTTTCCCCCACCAGTGGGTGGAGAAAAAGTCCATCGACCACTTCAAGAGAGCATTTCTGAATGTATTCGTGGGCCCGGTGAATGGGGTTCCGGGTCTGGAAACCCACGACCGTCTGCCATCCGAGCTCCTCGAAAAGCTGTCGGGAAGCAGTGGGAGTCAGATGGAATTCGGAAAACGGTCCATCCGCCCAGTCGTCGAACACCGTCACCTTTCCTGCCACCGCATAGGGAGTCCCGAGACGCTCCAGCGCCGCCACACCCGGATGAGCCGAATCGGAGGTCTTGTAGACTTCGCGGGCCTCCCATTGAAGGTCCCTGCGAAACAGGTCGGACACGGTCAGGATTCCCAGAAGACGGTCGGTCGAATCGACGAGGCGGACCACCTCTCCAATACGAAGGGCCTTGTATTCTGCCTCGGGAAGGGGCAAGACTATCGGAAGAGGAAAGACCAGGCCGTCTGGAAGCCTCATCCGTTCTACCACAGAGTGGTAGGTCTTTTCGTCCATGAATCCGTCCAGAGGGCTCAAGGCCCCGCTCGCGATCAGCCCCAGGTCCGATATTTCCCTGATCCCCAGGCGAATGAACGGACGGGCCGCATAAGATCGTTGCATTTCGTGCCTTGCCGACTTCGAAACGGTCGAGGTCGAAAGACGACCACCGTGAGGGACGGACAGAAACATGCTTTTCTCCTTCTCTGATCAGTAAGAATCAATGTTCATGGAGGTTGATGGATCCTTTGGGGGGCACGCCGACAACCCATCCTCATACGGACACGCAGTCAGGCCGGGCGCCTCAATTTTCAAGAAGTTCTTCAGGAACCCGTGTGGCAAGTTCAAAGAGTTCGGAGGCCTCTCCTCCGATGGAGAGCGTCCATCGAATCGACTCCCTCCTCAACTTGGGCACAAGTTTCGCTTCCGTTCCAGCCAGTTCGTAGGGCAGGACCACATCGATCGCCGACACCGGACACATCTTGACGCAGGCATAACAATCCCAACAGTCGGCCTGCTCCCGCATCACCGCAAGATCTCCTCCCTGATCCATCCTGATCAGATTCCCCGGGCAGGCCACGACGCACCGGGCTTCCGGAAGCTTCTTGCACCCATGGCACATTTCCTGATCGATAGAAATCCCCACCGCGTTCCTCCTGCTTCTCTGAGTGTCTTTATTAAGGCTTCAGGCTCCCTGAAGTTCTGTTTCCTCATCTTCCACCAGATTCTCGCCCCAAGCCATCTCGTCGCCCCCGAGTGTCCGGTGAATGATGCGCAACTCCTTCCCGGGCTCCACGAAAGAGTTGACAAAATGGCCATAGCGCTCATCGCTGTCCGGATAATCCTGCCGTGTCTGGAATCCCGGCCACCGTGTTTCCTTTCTGGCGATAAGATGGGCCACGAGGACCTTGGCCACATCCACCCGGTCCACGACCTCGTGGGCGAGCATCAGTTCATGACTATCGGGGGCCCCGATCCGGAAAAGATCCCCGGGCAAGCCGTGCAGAAGGTTCTGCCCCTTGCAAACCGCGCCATGGCAACCTCAGGGGACTACCGCAACTTCTTTAACCAAAAAAATCAACGTTTTTCCCATATCCTAGATCCCAAGACCGGAGCCCCGGTACGCCACCCTCTAGCAAGCGCCACGGTCCTTGCCCCCACCGCAATGCAAGCCGACGCCGCGGCCACTACGGTCATGGTCCTGGGCCCTAAAAATGGATTGGA
>JAYWMN010000056.1:0-4363 GCA_035873205.1 Nitrospirota bacterium | reverse complement strand
TCCCCTTGTGTGGATCGGGATGGTCCTGACGGGGAAAAACGGTTTGCGGACCCTGGCTTCTGCGGGGATGGCTCGCGAAATCACGGTGGCCGGGGGGGGCGACCAGTGCCTTCTGGTCCGCGCCGTCTCTTCCGGAGCCCTCCAGGTCTTCGACGACCCGCAGGCCGATTCCGGATCGGTCTTCCCGGAGGATCCGGGGAAGGAGTTCGGCTTCAGGAGCGGACTTGCAGATTCCGCCCGGACAAGGGACGGACGAACGCTGGCCCTGGTTCTTTACAGCCGTCGGGCCGGGCCCGTTTCTCGGGAGTTTCTTGATCTGGCGTCCGGGTTGGCCGGAGACCTGGCCTCCTTTTACGACACCCTGACCCTCGAATCGGAAAGAGCCACCCTTTCGGACTACCAGGAGGCCATCCGTTCGATCCAGCAGGCATTTCTGAGCGTTCGGGAACGGCAGGAACTTTTCGAGATCGTGGTCAGGACGATCGAAACGGTCACCGACTCTGTGGCTGCCTTCATCATGGTGTGCCCCCCGGGGTCGGACGCACTCGAGATGACCGCCTATTCGACCAGGAATCCCTCTCTGGCGACAGCTATTTCCGGGATACGGTTCCCTCTTGAGGGAGAGGTCTCCGGGTCGGTCCGGTCCGTCGCGGCCTCGGCATACGTTCTCCGACAATCGGTGGTCGAACGTCCCTCAACCGGACTGAAGGCCCTCCGATTTTACCAGAGGATCCATCCGGAGTTTCAGGAAATCCGCTCCATCATGGCGACACCGGTGTTTCTTGAAGGACAGGAGGAGCCCGTGGCGGTCCTGACGCTCTGGAGCCTCGATGAGGACGATTTCCCCTCCGATCTCGTGAGGCTTGCCGAACAGCTTGCGGATAGCCTCTCCCGGGCACTGGAGCGGCTGGAGAGGGAATCGGAGTTCGAACGCTTGTCCCTGATCGCCCAGAAGACGAACGACGGCATTCTCATGACCGATGCGGAGGGACAAATTTTTTGGGCAAACCGGGCCTTTGAGATCAAGTACGGATTTTCCGCCGATGAGATCCGGGGGCGGTTTCCTGTCGATTTCCGGACAGGCCCCGACACCGACGGGAGAACTCTCGAAAGAATCCGGGAGCATTTCGGAAACGGCCGGTCCTTCGAAGAAACCCTCGTCTGCTATTCCCTTGACCGGACAGCCTTCTGGGTCCGTCTGAGCGCCACCGCCCTCAACCCATCCTCGGGGCAACCGGTCGGTTATGTGCTGGTCGAGACCGATGTGACGGCCCTGAAGGAGTCGGAGGAGCGGGTCCGCATCGCCTCTCTTTTCTACCGGGCCCTGTCCGAAAGCATCCAGACCCTCCGCTCGATCGACGTCCATTCTCCGACCGTTCTTCTGTCGGGCCTTCTGGATCACCTCATGACCCTTCTCGGGGCCCATCGTCTTTTCCTGGGGAGGGTGACGAAAGAGGGGTCGGGGATCGGTGCCCTGGCCTATTCGGGGCCGGACCAGGGCTCTGGAGGAGGCCTCAACCTGTCGGATTCCGGAAGTCCCGAGGGAAGGGGGGTCGTCGCGGTGGCTCTCAGGACGGAAACCCCCCAGATTTTCCTGAAAGACGATCCCGACCTTCCTTTTCCTGTCACCCTCCAGAACGACCCCGCGGGCCTTGCCTCTGATCCGATGGGAGGAATCGTCGCCTCCTTTACCCGGAGAAACGGGGACAGGGTTCTCCTCTTCGGGCAATTTCCCGACGAGTTTTTTTTAAGCCAGGAATCCGCCCAGCTTTTTCAGCGTATCACTGTCGAGATCGGAGCGTATCTGGACCGGAATGACCGTGAGGCGCTGGACAGGAAGCTTGCCCGATACTCCAGGGCGCGCCAGATCATCTCCAAACAGTTGCTCTCGGCCACTTCGGAAAAAGAGATCTACGGCGTCCTGGCCCGGACCCTTTCCGAGGAAACGGATTCCCTGGGGGTCGACTGCCTGGTCGCTCAGGGGGGGGAGTTGGCAAGGATCGCGTTTGAAGGAACCCTTTCCGGCTTCATCGAAGATCCTTCGTCACCAATTCTTCTGGATGCTTCCGATAGGGAGATCGTTTGCGCCCCCATATGTGCCTGGAAGCGGCGGGAGCCGGTCATGGTCAAGAATCCGGGATCCGATCCCGCCAAGGTCGACCTCTATCGTGCCTTTCCCTTCGAAAAAATTCGGCTTGTCGCCTCCTTTCCCGTTCCAGGAATCGGGGAAAACGATCCTCCTCCGGGGGTGGTCAGCCTTTTTTTCGAAAATCCCGATACCTTTGACAACCCTCTCCTCACCGGCCTTGTGCTCGACATACTTGAAAATGCCTCCCTGGCAATCGACCGCTTCAAGCTCCACCGAAAAATGGAAGAGCTGTCTGTACTCGACCCCTTGACCGCCCTCCTGAACCGGCGGGGACTGGAAATGTCCCTTCTTCAGTTTCTTGCCGGAATCCGGAGAAACGAGGGAGTGGCCGTCATCGGCATCCTCGATCTGGACGATTTCAAGGTGGTGAACGACTCCTTCGGCCATTCTTCCGGAGATGCCCTTCTGGAGGAACTTTCCCGGCGACTCCGGAAGACTCTTCGGGAAACCGATCTGATCGGTCGCCTGGGGGGGGACGAATTCGTCATCGTCTCGGCACTTTCCCGTCCGGAAGACCTTCCGGCCCTCATGGATCGCCTGTCGGAGGTATTGAGGTCGACATACAACCTCCCTGATCCCCGGTGTGGTGAGGTTCGGATGGAAGTGTCGATGGGAGTGACGCTCTACCCGAGGGACAACAGCGATCCAGACGGGCTGATGCGCCATGCCGACGAGGCCCTCTATTCCATCAAGAAACAAAAATCCTCACGTTCCCGCTGGTGGACCCTCTGGAATGAACCGGAGGGACCTTCAGGGATCTCCGGCCCCTCCCCGGATTCGTCCACGCTTCTTTTCTCCGACGCCTACGGGGAAGAAGCGCGGAATCTGATCATCCCGGTACAATCCGCCCTCCTCGAGGGCACGACCTATTTTTCGGACCTCTTTTATGACACGCTTGCCCAGGATCCGCGCATTGGTGAGATCCTGAAAAGGTATTCGCCGTCCGATCTCGTCCGTCTCAAGGGCAGCCAGGAGAGACACCTGCGTATGATCCTTTCCGAGGATCTCAAAGAGGAGGAGCACAGGAGGTCGGCACGGCTTCTGGGCCGGATTCATGCGATGGTGGGGGTGTCGTCGGGGGGCCTGGTCGAGGCGATGCGGATCTACCTCTCCACCCTTCAGGACTCTCTTCGCAGGACAAAGCTGACCATTGCCGAGCGCTCGAAACTCCTGAGCCTCCTGACACACCGCTCGGGAGTCGAGCTGGAGGAGCAGGTGAATGGAATGAGCGATCTTGAGACAGGCCGACAGTCCCTCATCTCCCGCCTGACCGACCAGCTGCCTCATCTCTGGAACTGGGCCGACTTCATCCGGCTCTCGCTTAAAACGCTCGTGGAGTTCGACGGAATGACAAAAGCGGCTCTTGTCCGTCCGGGGGAAGGAGCAGATAAATTCGTCTTTGAATTCTCTTCCGAAAAAAATTTCGATACCTCCGGAAATGGGGCGGGAGAAGGAGAGGATGGGGAAAAGGTCTGGTATGAAAACTCCGACGTCCGTTCCGAATTCGAGTCCCTTCTGGCGAAGGTCTGGCAAGAGGAGACAATGATCGGCATGGTGGGGACACACAAAGACCCCCGTCTTCCCTTTTCTGCCTCCTATCTTTACGAAAGGGGTGTGAGGAGTCTGGTCCTCCTTCCCCTGAAAAATTCGGAAGACCACCGGTTTGCCGTTCTTGTCCTGGCCTCATCCTATCCGGGCTTTTTTGAATCGCCGTTTGCGCGCACCTTCCTCTCCGGGCTGTCCTCGCTTTTTTCCCAGGGATGGTACCGCTTTGTCAGCCGGGAACCTTCGAAATCCGGAAACTATTCCCATCAGCACCTGAGGCGGCAGCTGTCGGCCCGTCGGGTTTTTTTCCACTATCACCCCGTTGTCGATTTTTCTTCCGGCCGCGCCTCCAAGGTCGAACTCCTCTCCTTCATGAAATCCGGCAATGAACACCTTTCTCCCGCCCATTTTCTTCCGGCCTTCGGTCGCTCCGAGCTGGTGACCCTCTTCCGGCAGGGTCTGGAGGCTGGAGTGGAGCACCTTCTCCGTTGGGAAAGGGCGGGGTGCGTCCTCGACCTCGCCATCAATCTTCCTCCCATCCTTTTGTTTGAACCGGGACTGATCCGGTGGATTTTGACGGCGCTTCTGGAGGCCAGAGTTCCCTTTTCCCGGCTGCACCTGGAACTTCTGGAGTCGGGAGAGCTCAATGACACCCCCCGCAATTTCGGT
>JAYWMN010000040.1:0-4234 GCA_035873205.1 Nitrospirota bacterium | reverse complement strand
AAAGCTGGGGGAAACACCTTCAGGTTTTTCGACCCTGACATGCAGGCCGCGGTCGATCGGCGAATCATTCAGGAAGCCGATCTCTGCCAGTCGCTTGAGCATAACCAGTTCAAGCTTTTCTACCAGGGACTGGCGAATGTCGATCATCGCATTATAGGGGCCGAGGCGCTCCTCCGATGGGAACATCCGGAAGATGGTCTGAAGTTTCCAAAAGACTTCATCCCCCTGACTGAGGAGACCGGTCTGATTCTGCCCCTTGGTCACTGGGTGCTGGACAAAGCTTGCTCCCAGCTGAAGGAGTGGTCCATGCGGCCCTTCAGTCGGAATCTGACTCTGTCCATCAATGTCAGCGGATGCCATTTTCACCATCCGCGGTTCGTCTCGGAGGTGAAGAGCGTCCTTGCCCGGACAGGAGCCGATCCGGCCCGCCTGATGATTCACCTGAATGAATCGTTGGTGATCAAGTGCCGGCAGAAGACCATTTCGATCATGCAAGACCTCAAGGCACTGGGAATCAGATTTGCCCTTGACGGATTCGGGGCGGGGACGTCTTCCCTGGCCATGCTTCGGGATCTGCCGGTTGATCAGTTGAATATTGACGGGGCCCTTGTCAGGAATGCCGTGCTCCATAAGAGCGATGCCACGATTGTCTCCTCCCTGATCTCGATGGGATCGGCACTTGGCCTGACGGTCAATGCCCAGGGTGTGGAATCAGAAGCGCAGATGACGTTTCTCGCGACCCAGCGTTGCGACAATTTCCAGGGCTATCTGATCAATCATCCTCTCGGTCCGGATGAATTTGAGAAATTTCTTGTATTTCAAAACGGTCCTTGAGCTTCATCGGAAATCGATTCCGAGAACTGACCCCCTGAATTTATTCTTGGGAAGACTCCGGGCTTCGTTATACCCAGGCAGGAAGCGGGAGGGACTTTCCGTCCTTGACCATCAGGAAGACCGTTTTCAGTTTACCAGGAAGCCGGGAACAAAGGGTGTCGCCCCTGGGGACGATCGGGCTGGGGAAAGCGGAAGAGTGGTATGGCGAGTCGGTTGGGAAGCGGGGAGAATGGAAGGAGTACAGGCACGCCTTCAAGAGCGGTGAGGTCTTCATTGTTGGCGAAGCAGGACCATTGTGAGAAGGGGAATGCCAAGGGCCGTCGATGGAGAGTCAAAAAAAGCCGGGAATCCCCGAAGGGTCCCGGCTTTTATCTTAGTTGGCTGCTTCGTGCTTCTTGTGGTGCATCTTGTGATGATGCTTCTTGTGTCCCTTGTGATGAGGGTAGCAGCGGTGGTGGCGTTTGTAGTACCTGGTGTGGTGGTTGCAATGATGATGATGACGTTTCCAGTGTCGTTTGTGGTGAACCTTCTTGTGCTCTTTGTGCTTGGCCGGAGCGGTGGCCGCTGGAGTTGCCGGAGCAGAGGAGGCAGCCGGAGCGGTCGAATCGGCGGCAAAGGTAACCGGAGCGGCGACCAGAGAAAGGGAGAAGATGATTGCTGCAAGAGAACCGACAATGGATGCCAGTTTTTTCATTGAGACTCCTTGATAATGGTGTGAAATGAAGGTGAATCCGCAACTCTTTCTAAATTACCAGAGTGCAGGGTCGATCCGCAAGGGGCTGTGAGGCGAATCACAGTTTGAAACGGAGGAGGATCCGGAGGGGGCGCCTCCGGTTCCTCCCGCCATGGAAAGGTCATATTCAGAAATTGAATCCGGCTGTGAGGGGAACATACCAGAGGGCGTTCTGACCCCCTCCTCCGGATATGCCCGAAGCAATTGCCTCAGGCATGTAGGCGACTTTGGCTTCAAGGAAAACCCAGCTCAGGTTGACGCCTAACCCGGCATCTCCGTAAGCAGACCAGGAGTTGGCCGTGGTTTTCCCGAAAAAGCTCTGTCCCGTCATGGATCCCTCATAGGCCACTCCGGCATCGATGACCGCATAGAGATAATACTCGGTGTCTCCCATCAGCTTGAACTCGAACCCCCCCGTCAGGGGAGAAGACTGGAGTGCTCCCCCTCCTTGTGCTGACGGAATGGTGAAGAGAGAGGTCTGGGCTTCGAGCCGAAAAGCCACGACATTGTTGAACCAATAAGCCACACCCAGTCCTCCGCCGTACCCGTTGTTCATCTCGTTGTTCCAGGTTGGTGTGCTGGAATTTTTGAGGACGGCGCCCGTATTTAGGGAAACCATGTCGTAATCCCCGAAAATCATGAAGTCCCAGACTCCGGGAGCGGATGTCACAGCATAGCTTTTGGATGGAAGGGCAAGACTGGCCATCATGATGGCCAGTGCGACGAAAGCTCCCCTGAGACAGGAAAGGACTTTAGTGTCATTAGATGGGTGCATGTCAGACTCCTTGGAATGAATTCTAATCACCGACAGAATCATTCTCTGTCGTTTTTCAAGATACTTTTCGGAAGAATGACGGAAAATGTTTAGGAAAAATCTGCAATCGAGATTTAACCTTTTGTGTTTCGCTGCGGGAAGGCGAAATCCAGCGTTTTTCGGGGTGCCTGCATCGCTTCGCAGAACGATCGGGAAGGGAGGGACTCTCCGGTATGATTCTTGTTCGGGGATCGGACGCAGTCAGCTTCACTCGCGCGAGGGATGGATTCGCGGTGACTTTGGCAGGGGTTAATGTTTCCCAGAGGATCAGGTTCCCGAAATTGTCTGGCGGTCGACTATGGTTTTTGCCAGTCGGATCGCTTCCACCAGGCTTCCCGGCTGGGCCAGCCCCTTTCCGACTATGTTGTAGGCTGTCCCGTGGTCGACCGACGTCCTGAGAATCGGAAGGCCAACAGTGACATTGACCGCCTTTCCGAAGCCCATGAGCTTGAGCGGGATCAGTCCCTGGTCATGATACTGCGCCACAACAATAGCATAGTCTCCGCGGGAGGCTTTCAGGAAAAGGGTGTCTGCCGGAAGGGGGCCTTCTACGTCGATCCCTTCGGAGCGGGCCTCTATGATGGCGGGAAAGATGACCCGTTCTTCCTCATCTCCGAAAAGGGAGGCTTCTCCGGCATGAGGATTGAGCGCCGCGACCGCAATCTTTGAGTCGCCGGCCACTCCAAGAAGTTTCAGGGCTTCCCGGGCCAGACGGATCGTATCGAGTTCCTTTTCCTGAGTGAGCTGGGAGGGAACCTCCCTGAGTGCGATATGGATGGTTACAAGGATGACCCGAAGAGGACCTCCGACCAGCATCATGCCTACCTTCGGGGTGCGGGTAAGGGCGGCGATCAGCTCGGTGTGGCCCGGATAATTGTACCCTGCAGACCGGAGGGCCACTTTGGTGAGCGGAGCCGTGGTCATCGCGGCGATTTTCTTTGCCATGGCCAGATCGACAGCCGTTTTCACGCAGGCGTAGGACCAGCGGCCGGAGGCCACGGAGGGCTGACCCATCTGGACCGGTTCGAGTCCTTTCCTGTCGGAGGGAAGGAGGACGGAAAGAATCGTCGGGTCCTCGGGGGCTTCGGCTGGGTCACCGATGGTCTGGACAAGCAGCTCGGGAGCATAACGTCGGGCCATCTCTGAAATCAGGTCCGGATCTCCAACCACAATTTTTCTGAATCCCGAGATATCCTTGTTCATCCACCCCTTGACGATGATTTCCGGACCGATTCCTGCCGGGTCTCCCATGGTGATGGCGAAGGGAGCACGGGTGTTGACAGATTCAAGTGTTGACAGCTTCATCTTTATTCTCCTCATCAGGCTCTATGTGAACCACAACCTCGACAACGGCGGGATAGGTTTCCCTGATGCGTCGCTCAATCCGGTGAGCGATATCGTGGGCCGCGAGAACAGTCATGTCGGGGGACACATGAATATTTAAATCCATTGTAATACGATTTCTCGATCCACGCGCACGGACATTGTGACAGTCAACCACCCCAGGGGTTTTTCGGACAAGGGCGACCACCTCTTCCGGGGGCAGGGGGGAGCGGTCCGAAAGGACCTGGGCGCCTTCCCTAAAAAGGTGGTAGCCCGCGACTCCTATGATGGCGGCAATCAGGATGCCGATGATCGGATCGGCGGCGGGAAATCCCTGCCAGGTAAGAAAAAGTCCCAGGAGGACCGATCCCGATGCGAATAGGTCGGATTTGATGTGGGCAGCATCGGCAGAGACGAGAGTGTCTCCCGTCAACTTGGCCACGCGGGTTTCTCCAATGAAGAGAAGGATCTGAAGGAGAATTGATCCCATCACACCACCCCTCTCGTCACCTACTCCTCCGGACTGGTCA
>JAYWMN010000079.1:0-21161 GCA_035873205.1 Nitrospirota bacterium | reverse complement strand
CCTCCCCCGGGATTGGTGGTGGGCGCAAGCGACGAGATGGTCATGATTTTCCCCCTTGTTTGAAAGCGTTGATGGCACTCAGGGCCGCTTCGACATACTTTTCCTGAGCGTCGTCGGGAATTTTCCCTGGAGGGATATTGGGACGGACGTAAACCGCTTCGCCAACAATCTCGAGCTCGCTCATTGTTCTGTCGGTTTTTAGCGTCTTGGAGAGCGGAGATGTCTCCGATTCGACGAAATGGATCCACTCTCCGTTTTCGAACACGACGCTACAGAATTCTTTCGATGGGCAAACGACTGCCCCCAGAAGTCCCGTTTTATCGTCCATGACAATGACGACGTTTCCATCGGTTTCCGAATTCATCAGGTTCATAATTTTTCTCCTTTTTGACTTTAAATACGGCATTGCCGTATTATTAGTTGATGTTCACGATTGTTGAGTCTTCCCTCTTCTCCCGTCTCGTTTTCGATTACCTCTCCGAGGAGAATACGAAGATCTTAAACTCTTCCTCGCGCTCCATCCGGAGTCGGGAGACGTGATTCCCGGATCCGGCGGTCTTCGGAAACTCCGGTGGATCCGGACGGGAACGGGAAAGCGGGGCGGAGTCCGGGTGATCTATTTTCTCCGGACCTCCCGGGGAGAAATTGCGTTGCTGACTTTGTACGCCAAGTCCAGAGTCGGCAATCTTCCTCCCCATATCGCCAGGCAACTGAAGGAGGGGTTTGAAAATGGTCAAATCTGACAAGGAACTCGAAGAGATGGAACAGGGCCGGGACATCTGGCAGGAAGTTCTGGACGGCGTCCGGGAAATCCAGGCCGGAAAGGGAAAGAAAGTGTCCGTCTCTCTCCCTCCGGCCGCCCGGGTCCGGAAGGCTTCGGGTCTCTCCCAGGTGGAGTTTGCCGAAGTTCTGGGAGTCTCGGTCCGGACCCTGCAAGACTGGGAACAGGGCCGCAGAAAGCCCTCGGGAGCGGCGGCGACCCTTCTCAAGATCGCCGAAAAGCACCCAACTTTATTACGGGAAGCCCTGGCCGGTTGATTCACGCCTGACCCCCTTTCCCGGGTCCCATTCCCCGGAATCCGCTCACGACGGTTCGGATGTTGGTCAGGATCTCCCGCCCTCCGGCTTCCATGTGGCGACCCTCCCGTCCGTCCCGGCTCTCGATCCCCAAGATCTTCATCGCCCAATAAGGTCCCGTGTGAATAATCTCGAACGAAAAATGAATAACTCGCCACAAAACGAGCACATAGGCTAGGTAGCCGCCGATCAGCCCGGCGGTGCTGATCCAGATCCCGGGACTGGGGGTCGAGGACATCCCGGCCAAAACCTCGCTCGTCATGGGCACGAGCAGAGCCGACCCCAGAAAATACAAACCCAAAGAAACCACAAACATCCCGACCAGTAGCAGGGGACGCAGGGCGATGTCCGTGACACGGGACAGCCCTTCCTTCCCGTGCTGCCCGATGAATCCTTCCCCCTGGGGAATGCCGACTGCCAATCCCCACAAGGGGGCAAAAACGGCCAGAATGACCACTTCCAGAATCCAGAACAGCGAATAGAACAGAATTGCCAGCATCGGCACCAGCGGTAGATATACCGCGACGACGACGGTCAGGATCCCCATGACGGTCGTCAAGGGATCCAGCAGCTTTCCGACCCCTGAAAGGGCGGAGGTCGCTTGGCCTACGGCCTTTCCCGCCGGACCCGTGAAGGTATTCAAAGCATTTCCCAGTCTTGAAAGCCCCCATCGCGCTGCCTGTCCCACAGCCAGGGCGGTGTCTGCGCTTTCGACAACATTTTGAAGTCGGCTCAGAGGGTCTTCGCCGGGGTTGGAGGCCATATAGGAGGGAACGGACACGCTTTGTCCGGAGGAGTTCTGGATGGTGTACAGACTCTGGATTTTCGACTGCTCCGCCCCCGGGCCCGTTGTTGACTGAGGCACGGAAGCCCACCAGGGGCCGGTTCCGGTCGACCCGGCAAATCCCCAGGTGCCGAGATAGGTCGACGTCAACTTGAAAGCGTTCTGGACTTCCTGCTCCGCTTCGCTCCCTGCGATAGAAGAAAAATCCGCGCCGCCGAATCCGGTTGTCGGGACAGGAATATGTTCGGCCGTTCTCGCCGCTCGCCGGGCCTCGCTCCCGAAAAACGAGTAGTACATCCCGAGACTGACCCACCCCTCGGTCTGAATATTCTGGAGTGCGTTTCCGCCGTTTCCGGTACTGGCCACCGCCATCTGTCCCAACGCGGTCATGTACTCCGTCACCGCCTGGGTCATCTGTCCCGACGACCCGGCCGGATTGCTCATCCCACCGCCCTGTCCATAGACGGAGCGGTTTGGTGGGGTGCCAGGAGGAGCGCAGGGGGAGAGGCCGGTTCCGACCACGATCGCCCCGCACCCGTTAACCCCGGAAGCGATGGATGCAGCCACTTGGTCGAGCGGCCCCCCCTGTTGGATCAAGCCCATGAAAGCCGCGTTCTGTGCCATCGATTGACCGGAGCCACCGGGCAGCATATAACTCCCGCAAACGCTCGGTCCGTAGCTCCCAACGCCGGCAACATTCGAAAAATCGAGGTTTCCGAAATTGTCCATTTGTGCCGTCACCGCCTGGACGGTGCCTTGGGGATTCACGAAGTTGTCCAGAACATGCGCGCAAACGAGGGAGTAGAGCGCGTTGTCGGCGACCGTCTGGATGTTTGGAGGGACCACGGCGGCCGGTTTTGGAGCGGTGAGCATATTGGCGATCTTCGAGGCGGCCGTATCTCCCAGGCCGTTTCCGGTTCCGGCCACGAACAGAATGAAGGAGGCCAAGATGGACAAGCCCCCGGGGGCGGCGATCATCGCGGCGGAGACCGCTCCCCGGATCGGAGCCCATGCGGCGTTCACTCCCTGATGGGTCCAGTCGCCCGTATGGGCCGCGGTATGCATCGCCTGCACGAGGTGATAGCCGTAGGTGACGGTCAGGAGAAAGAGCGCCAGAATCGATACGAGGCTGGCTACAACGGACAGGGCAGAAGGCAGAGCGGCCAGAACAGTCGAGTTCGAGATAGACGACGAAAGAGACGAACCGGAGCAGGTGTTCTGTCCGGCGGCGGATCCGAAAAAAGTATGGAGGACACAACCGGCAAGCGATCCCGGAGCCGAGTGGACGAAGGAAGGGATCGCGAAGCCAGCTAGAAGGGCCGGATTACCCAGCTTGCCGCGACACCACTCGAAAACAACGACGGGAAAAGAGACAGCCAAAAGTCCCGCAATAACCGACAGGGCAAAGAGGGAATCCGGAAGTCCGGTGATCTGGTCCAGAAGAACGGTTTCGCCCAGCAGGGTCGCTCCCCCTACCATGGGAGGGATCGCATTGTGGAGGAAAATCCGCCTGAGAACGGCTTTCGGGGGAACATGGACGGGCTGGATCCGGCACAGGTGGAGCCGACTCCTGAAAAAACGTACCGCGTCCCCGAAGCGGGCGGCCTGGGCCGTGGCGAACAGGAGAGGTTTGATCGCGACGAAATGAAACGTCCAGGCGATCCGTCCCAGAGAGTCCAGAAAGTACCGGGCGGCAACCGACCAGTAACGCCGGGCACCCAGAAGGCCTTTCCATCCACCTCCGGAAACCCACATCCAGAGAGGACGCTTCCTCCAGTCGGTGGACTTTTCGAGGGACTTTTCCGTTCCGGAGAGGACCGGAGTCTTTGGCTCTTGAACAGTCTTGGTCTCCCATTCTTTCCGGGTACGAGGGGGCGGTAGGGCAGGGAGGTCCTGGCCAGGAGCGGGATCGAGACCCGGCAGCGCCGGCTGCCGAAAGTCGAACGCCCGTTTTCCCGCGCGCACGAGAGTCTTCCCGGAGACTTTCGCAATCGCCAGAGCGAATACTCCCTTGAATCTTTTCGATGTCCGGTTCATTTGATGACTCCGTTTTGGACCCAATATTCCAAAACTATTTTTCTTAGCCATTGAGAATCCGGGTAATCCGAATTCATGCCAAATCCACCACGGTTCAAATATTTCCTTTTCAGTTCGTAAGGGATTTTTTTCCACCAATCGAGATCCATCTGATATTGATTCTTCCCCTCCGTTGAAGAGGGGACAGGAGACGTTTGGCTACCGTTTGAGCCTTTGATCGGGAACAGCCCCTTCCACCCGTTGATGATGCTTTGCCCGATCACCCGGGACAGGTCGTTCCCTTCGGTTCGTAGTCGTTCGAGTTCGGCGAGGATTTTTTTTTGGGCAGAAGGGCTCATTGGCGAATTGATTTCCCGCCGATGTTCTACGTAGTCGTTCCAGTCCTTTGGATTGAGCCATTCCGGGATTTCGACAGGATTTTCTTCCGTAGGTCGGGTCGTAGTCAGAGGTTTGGATTTGCCAGAATTTTTGAACGAACGGACGTGCAATCCCCCAGATCCCCCTGGGGGGGTAGGGGGGAGTATCTCTCTTTCTGGTAAATTCTTTTTGGTAATTTCGTCTTGGTACTCTCTTATTGGTAAAGTACTTATATCCCCCGGTTTACCATTGATGGTTCCACCATCCATGGTTAAACCATCAATGGTTCCGCCATCCATGGTAAAATTGGGTATGGTGGAATCTACTGAAAATATATGTTCCCAGACAATATTTCCCGTTTTTTGATCGAAGGTTCTTGACGATTTCCAGTATCCATTTTTCTCAAGCTCCTTCCGGATTTTTACCCAAACAAAATCTGTAATGCCTAAAATTCGTTTGAGGGAAGAAATCCGGATTTCGAAGTTATCGGACCTCCCGACAAGCCACCCCGCCACCGTCCGCGCCTGGAGACTCAGTGTCTTGTTTTCGAGTAGGTTGTCCGGCACCACAGAGAAATGGTTTTTGTTTTTGATTTTTAAGACGGGCCCTGTCATGCCCACTCCCTCCGAACAAGCAACGTTGGCAAGGTCCTCGGCGGACATCATGATGTTACTTGCCTGCATTCTTGGCCTGAACGATTTCAGTTTTCGAAGGACGCCCGCGACGACGCCCGGTGGATTGGGAAGATTCTGTTTTGGAGGTAGTGTTCTGAGCACAAGCTGTTTCACCACCAACCTCATGTTCCTCAAGCCACCTCAATACTGTGGTCAGCCGGTACCTAACACTCGCGCCAACCTTAACGTGGGGGGGGAGACGATGGGGAGCCGTTGACCGGTTCCTCCGAATGGTCAAAACCGAGATAACCAAAAGGGCGGCAAGCTCGTTCTCTGTTAAAAGTTTTTCCATTTTGTTTCCCCTTGGGTTCTGGTAGAATTGAAACATGCCAACTTCTAACATGGTAAGTCAAACTACCACAAGGTAACTCAAAAATGCAAGAGAATATGAAAAAGCAAGACTTGGCCTCGACATTGTTAAACTTAAAAAAACAAAGCATTACCTCTGTGGCCAAAACCTGTGGTCTTAACCCTTCAAATGTTGCTAGTTGGTTAAAAGGGATTCCAGGACGATTAAGTCAGGAAAAACAAGATATATTTTTTGGATATCTTGGTATTTCAGGTGGAATTTTGTCTTCTGACCGGGTTCATTTTTGGTCCGTGAAAAGTGGCGATTTATTACCTTTGGCCCGTATTCTCAACTGGTCTGGAGGCCATTCCTACGAAATCTGTTACCTTTCTTCCAATATCAGACCAAAAGATTTTATTGATTTTCAGACCACCCCACTCCTTATCCGCTCTTCCCGTCCCCCTTTAAAAATTGTATTTCGACATACCCCTCCCACCCTTCTTCCCACGACAAAGATTCAACAAGTAGATCCTGTTCTTGTCAAAACAGGCATCGCAAAATGGCGAGATATCCCCAAAAAAACCCCGGATTCCTGGCCTTTTATAAAAGTGGACCGTGCTGTTTACGACAAAGTGACAGGAGGAGGAATTTCCATAGAAGAATTCGATCAGATATGGAATTCCGTAAAAACCCAGGACGGGGATACAAAAAGAGGGGCAGAAGAAATTCAACTATCTTCTTGGGAAGATTTCATTTATTGGGCCGAGGAAATGGGAATAAGTCCAGAGGAAGCGCAAAAGTGTATTCTCGAAAGTCATAGAAAAGAGTGACTGATCAATTTTTACCAGGAGGAACCAATGCCAATGGGTAACAGTCTTCTGAAGGGTCTTTCGGCTTTGGCCGGAATTGGGGGTCTTGTCTTCAGTTTTTTTCTTCTTACCTGGCCAGGGATGACGGACCGCCGGATCGCACAGCCCGTTTCGAAGACCCAGATGGACCCGGTAGCCCAAGCGGTTCAGGTGGCCCAGAGGGCGTGCATCCTTAATAAAACAGATTCTCTCCGGGTGATCGGCGCCTTAGAAGTTTGGGCTCATTCCCCTTCGGGCACTTGGACTGGAAAATCCTTTCGAAACAATAACCAAACTCGGATGAATAATGGCTGAAATCACACGCAAAAGGACGGGGGAACTCTTAAGGGGAGTTTTTCAGATTCTTTCTGGTGAACCTGATGGGCTACCAGCCCGGGATGTTCTAAAAAAGCTTGAATTCTTGGTCCCGCCTACTACATTTGAAAACAGTGACTATCCCAATCGTCCCGGAGTTCGACGGTATGAAAAAATCGTACGGTTTGCCACTGTAAGTTGTGTTAAGGCAGGCTGGCTGGAGAAATCAAAGGGACGTTGGTTATTGACTGAGGCTGGAAAGACAGCTTTTAGAACGATAACGGATCCTGAAAAGTTTCGAAAAGAGGCGAGTCGCCTCTATCATGTTTGGGCAGAAACCAATCAAGAGACTGATAAATTAGAAGAAGAGAATCCGGATGAGTCGAGAACAAATGTCTCTTTTGAAAATGCCAATGAACAGGCTTGGACGGAGATTGAAGAACATATTTCAAAAATGGATCCCTATGATTTCCAGAATAAATTGATCCCGGGACTTTTAAAAGGAATGGGATATCACGTGGCATACACCGCTCCTCCGGGCGCTGATGGAGGGGTGGACATCGTGGCATACCCGGATCCTCTCGGGACCAAGGAACCTACGATCAAAATATCCGTCCGGAGAAGGGTCCAGAAAGCAGACGTCAAGGATCTCCGGGAATTCTTGTCCCGAATCCATTCAGGAGAAGTAGGCATTTTCATTTCAGTCGCAGGATTCACCAGTGATACGGAACGGGAATGTCGATCGGACCAGAGGAAGATCCGATTGATAGACCTTGATAAACTGTTCGATCTTTGGGTCGAGCATTATCCAAAAATTCCTGAGTCTTCGAGGAAACTTCTTCCCATTAAGCCCGTTTGGTTTCTAGGATTGGGAGATCCTGAATAACGTTCCATCAAAGGAGAAAATCTTTATGGCGAAAAAGCGCGTATTTGTCAGTTTCGATCACGATAATGATAAGATTCTCAAGGAATTTATCATCGGACAAGCGCGGCTTCCAGATTCGCCATTTGAAGTGATTGATACCTCGCTTAAAGAAGCTGCTCCGATGAAAACTTGGGAGGATAAGGCTAGGGCAGCGATCCGGCGCTCAGATACTGTCCTTGTGATGGTCGGCTCAAAAACATATCGGGCACCGGGAGTACTGAAAGAAGTTCAAATGGCTCGTGAAGAAGATATCCCAGTCGTACAAATGATCGGATATCGGGAGGGAACTTATACACCAGTTTCCAACGCTGGCCGGCTCTATTCCTGGAACTGGGACAATTTGAAAAAATTATTCGGATAATACAATGGAAAAAGTTTCTTTTGATTCTTCATCAGTTCATAGTTATTTAACAATCATTCAATCTGTTATCAGTCGCATGGCGGCAAACAGTTCAAGTTGTAAGACTTGGTGCATCACACTGGTATCAGCAATTGTTGTGATCATCTCAAAGAATGACGATCCGAATTATGTTTGGATTGCCATCATTCCTATTCTGCTCTTCTTTTTTTTGGATACGTATTATCTTTCTCTTGAGCGTCAATTCCGTGAAGTCTATAACAGCTTTATCCGGAAGTTACACCACGGGGAAGCGACTGTAGAAGACGTTTTTTACATTACTCCCAAAACAGGCTTATCCAATACATTTTTTCAGTTTATTAAGGCCACTGGATCGATTTCCATATGGCCTTTTTACACACTTCTGATAGTAATGCTTTTTGTCATCCATAAGTGGGTCTTGGAATCCTAAAGAACTGAATTTGGAGATTTTATGGCGAGACGTGTGTTCTTCAGTTTCCATTATCAAAACGATATTTGGCGTGTTAGCCAGATTCGCAATTCTTGGGTTACCCAAGATCGGGAAACGGCCGGGTTTTGGGATGCTGCGGATTGGGAGCAAGTAAAACGAGGCGGCGACGAATCCATAAAACGTTGGATCGAAAATCAACTTAACGGCGTGTCCGTTTCAATTATCTTGATCGGCAGTGAAACAGCCAATAGAAAATACGTCCTCCACGAGATCAAGCGGAGCCACGAACTTGGAAAAGGCTTATTGGGTATTTGGATTCACAACATGAGAGATCGATTTGGGGACACTTCATCTAAAGGAAATAACCCTTTTAATCAATTCTATATTGAGGAAGGTAATAGAAGAAAAAGCCTGTCGGAAATTTATCCTACGTATAACTGGGTTTCAGACGACGGATACTCGAATTTTTCTGGTTGGATCGAAGATGCGGCCCGAGCTGCAAGAAGATGAGGAAACTCCAAACGAAAGGGATTCTCAGTAGATGACAACCCTCCATTCCATCCTTGAACAGATCCGTCAGCATTCCCAGTCCGAACGGGAAAAAGGGGGTCAATTCGAATCCCTGATGAAGGCCTTTTTCAAGGCGGATCCCACTTGGGTGGATCGATTCGAGGATGTCTGGCTTTGGAGTGAATGGCCGGAACCATCTTTCTCAGGGCAGGACACTGGAATTGATCTTGTCGCGAAGGAACGTGACGGTGGCTGGTGTGCCATTCAATGCAAATTTTTCGATCCCGCCCACACCGTTCAAAAATCCGATATCGATTCTTTTTTCACCGCGTCCGGCAAACGTCCTTTTTCCAGCCGATTGATCGTTTCGACCACAGACAAATGGAGCGTCCATGCGGAAGAAGCCCTGGCCGATCAGCAGATTCCGACCAACCGGATTGGATTGTCCGACCTGGCAGAGAGCCGGATCGACTGGAGCCGGGTTGTTCCTGATCATTACGACATTCTTCCCCTTCGTTCCCGAAAATCCTTGCTCTCCCACCAGCAGGAAGCCGTCTCGAAGGTTCTGTCCGGTTTTCAGTTCTCGGACAGGGGAAAACTGGTCATGGCCTGCGGCACGGGGAAGACCTTTACCTCCCTGAAGATTGCCGAAGCGATTGTTCCTCAAGGGGGAGCGATCCTCTTCCTTTCTCCCTCCATTTCTCTTGTGTCCCAATCCCTCACGGAATGGACACGAGAGGCAGAGGCTCCCTTCCGTGCTTTTGCCGTTTGTTCCGATTCCAAGGTCGGGAAAAGGAAGGATCCCTTCGAAGACATTCGGGCTCATGACCTGGCCTATCCCGCTACGACCGACCCCAAAAAACTGGCTCAGGCCGTTCAGGCTCACGCTTCGGACCGGCGGAAACTCATCTTTTCCACCTACCAGTCCATCGAAGTCATCCACGAAGCACAAAACCAATTTGGATTATCGGCGTTTGACCTCGTGATATGTGACGAGGCCCACCGAACGACCGGAGCAACTTCCGCGGGGGAAGCCGATTCGGCATTCGTGGCCGTCCATCGCCTGGACTACCTTCTCACCCGAAAACGGCTTTTCATGACGGCAACCCCAAGAATCTATGCCGACAGTGCCAAGTCGAAGGCCAAGGAAAATGACATTCAAGTCTACTCGATGGACGATCCGGCAATTTATGGCCCGGAATTTCACCGCCTTGGATTTGGCGAGGCCGTGAAAAAGGGGCTCCTTTCCGATTACAAGGTCCTTGTCCTCGTCATGGATCAGCAAGATATTTCCCGTCGGTTCCCTTATCTCCTAAGTCAGGAAGGTGAGGAACTCAAACTTCCTGATGTAGCCAAAATCATCGGATGCTGGAACGGATTGTCCAAAAGGGTCTTCGATAACGATCACGAAGAGAATCTGACCGATCCGGCTCCCATGAAACGCGCTGTGGCCTTCGCCCGGTCCATCGCCGATTCCAGGCAGGTCGCTTCCCAGTTCGACCATATCGTCGCACAATATCTTGACAGCTTCGATCCCCACGAGGAAATCCGGGAATCTCCCCTGAAATGCGAAGTCAACCATGTCGATGGCACCTACAACATTCTCTTACGAAACTCCCTTTTGGACTGGTTGAAAAGCGATTCCGGCCCAAATTCCTGCCGGATTTTGTCCAATGCCCGATGTCTTTCGGAGGGCGTGGACGTTCCGTCCCTCGATGCCGTGATCTTCCTGAATCCCAGGGACTCGGTCATCGATGTGGTCCAGTCGGTCGGTCGCGTCATGCGAAAATCTCCCGGGAAGGAGTATGGGTACATCATTCTTCCGATCGCCACGACCTGGGACATGGAACCCGAAGAGGCTCTCGACAATAATGAGAATTTCCGGGTCGTCTGGACCGTCCTTCAGGCGCTTAGGGCACACGATGAACGGTTGAATGCCGAAATCAACAAGATCGATCTCAACAAGAAAGAAAGCGACCGCATTCAGGTCATCGGCCTCAAGGAAGCCGCTCCTCCAAAACCCGGTCTTCCCATGACCTTCGACGATCAGGATATCGACCAGTGGAAAGAGGCCATCTACGCCCGGATCGTCAAGAAATGCGGGACGAAACGCTATTGGGAATCCTGGTCGAACGACGTGGCCACAATCGCCCAGACGCAAATCTCCCGGATCAAGGGCTTGCTTTCCGGTCCGGATCCCCACACTCGAACGGTCTTCAACGAGTTTCTAGAGAGTCTCCGGTCCACGATCAATCCCGATATCGGACAAGATGAAGCCATCGAGATGCTGTCCCAGCACATCATCACCAAGCCGGTCTTCGATGCCCTGTTCGCGGGAGGCTCCTTCGCGCAGAACAATCCGGTTTCACAGTCTCTCCAGAAGGTCCTGGACGAACTGGAAGGCCGGTCCCTGGAGGCGGAAACAAAAGAACTCGAGGGTTTCTATGACGATGTCCGGGAACGAGCAAGCGGGATCGACAACGCCGAGGGCCGCCAAAGGATCGTCGTCGAACTCTACGACAAATTCTTTAAAACGGCCTTTCCCCGGATGGCTGAACGTTTGGGAATCGTTTACACCCCGATCGAGGTTGTCGATTTCATTATCCGTAGTGCTGACGAGGCACTGAGAGACCATTTCGGGGTCGGTCTCACTGACAAAAACGTCCATATTCTCGATCCTTTTACAGGAACGGGAACGTTTCTGGTGCGCCTCCTTCAGAACGGACTCATTCGACCGGAGGATCTTCCCAGAAAATACCAGGATGAGCTCCACGCCAACGAAATCGTCCTTCTGGCCTATTACATCGCGGCGATCAATATCGAGTCGATGTATCAGAACTTGACCGGATCGTATGAAGCGTTCAACGGAATCGTTCTGACGGACACTTTCCAGATGTCTGAAAAGGGACACAAATTCTTCGGAAAGGAATTCCTTCCGGAAAACAACGCGCGCGTCAGACGCCAAAAGGAACGGGACATACGGGTCATTATCGGGAATCCACCTTATTCGGTGGGGCAGGGATCGGCCAACGACAACAACCAGAATCTCAAGTATCCCCTGCTGGACCAACGAATCCGGGCGACCTATGCCGAGCGGTCCACGGCAACCCTCAAGAACAGCCTTTACGACTCATATATCCGGGCCATCAGATGGGCCTCCGACCGGATCAAGAATCAAGGAGTGATTGGTTTTGTGACGAACGGCTCCTTTATCGACAGCAATTCGGCGGATGGGCTGAGAAAATCTCTGATGGAGGAGTTTTCGACGATTTATTGTTTCAATCTGAGGGGGAATCAAAGGACATCCGGTGAATTGTCCCGCAAAGAAGGTGGAAAGATATTTGGATCAGGATCCCGCACTCCCGTGGCCATCACCCTGCTTATCAAGGATCCCAAACAGACCGGGACCTGCCGGTTGTTCTATCGCGACATCGGAGACTATCTCTCCCGGGAGGAAAAACTCAGGATCGTTCGTAAATCTGAATCGATTAAGAACGATAAGATCGCCTGGGAAAGGATCACCCCAAATGTTGAGGGGGACTGGGTCAATCAGAGAAATCGGGAATTCGAGAAGCTCATAGAGATGGGAAATAAGAAGGATGAAACGTCAAGGGTGATATTTGAGACCTATTCTTCAGGCGTCAAAACCAACCGGGATGCTTGGATTTATAACTTTGACCATCAGGAGTGTGGAGCCAACATCCACCGCATGATCGATTTTTACAACCAAGAAGTTATTCGATATCAAAAGGCTTGTGAAGGGAAATCGAAAGATGTCGCTCCTGAGCCGGAGAATTTTGTTGATGCCGATCCTAAAAAAATCAGTTGGTCGAGCAGTCTTCTCCCAAATGTAAAGCGAGGACGAACTGCAACTTTCGATGAAGCAAAAATTGTTCAATCCCTTTATAGGCCGTATCACAAATCATGGCTCTATTTTGATGGAATGATGAATGATCGTGTCGGACAATGGCTTCATTTCTTTCCGACTCCATCTCATCCCAACATTGTGATTTCCGTGACAGGGATTGGAGCGACAAAGCCGTTTTCTGCGTTGATTGCTAATGTCATCCCGGATTATGAAATGATCTCCAAGGGACAATGTTTCCCTCTCTATTACTACCAGAAAGCTGAGCCGTCCATAAGTAACCCAATGGAACGATTGTATTTAGACTCTTCCCATCGCTCCGGGTCACTAGGTAAAGAGGAATATATCCGACATGAGGCCATCACCGACTGGGCACTGAAATCCTTCAAGAAACAATACCAGGACAATTCGATAGGGAAAGAGGATATCTTCTATTACATTTACGGTCTTCTTCATTCCCCGGAGTACCGGACCCGGTATTCAAATGACCTTCGGAGGATGTTGCCGCGGATTCCCTTTGCTCCGGAATTTTGGGGGTTCTCAAAAGCCGGCCACGAATTGGCTCATTGGCACCTGAATTATGAGACTGTGGATCCCTACCCTCTGGAAGATCGAATCGACGAAAACAAGATCTCCAGGATGATTCCCAAGGAATTCTTCCGGGTGGAGGAAATGAAATACTCCAAGAACGGAAAAGAAAAAGACAAGACGACGATCATTTATAACAGTCGGATCTCCCTCTCCGCTATTCCTCTGGAGGTTTACGAATATGTCGTCAATGGAAAACCCGCCCTCGAATGGGGCATGGAACGATACGCTGTGACCATAGACAAGGACAGCGGCATCAAAAACGACCCGAACACCTGGTCGGAGGATCCACAATATATTCTTGATCTCGTAAAACGAATTATCCAGGTGAGTTTGGAGACAGTTCGGATTGTAAAGGGATTACCCTCTTTGGAAATAACTGATCTCAAGAAGGGCTTTACCCCCTCCTTTTATGGCGGGGAGTCGATCGCGGCGGAAGAGGCAGAAAAATAAGATTGGTGAAAGGATTATTTCCTTGACGAATCACATTACTCTTCCACCTGAAATGGCAATAACTCGTCAAGCTGCAATTAAAGCTTTAGGTCCGATAAAACCCGCGAATAACAATACATCCTCTGATTTTGAGTATCTTAATGCAAAGCGTACCAATGCTGGAAGGAACCTTCCAGCCTATTATCTTGTTTATTTTCTCCTGGTTGATTTATTGAATTATAAAAATCTTGGTCAATGGGAAAAAGTTGCATGGTCAGTACCCATCGATTTCTATGGGAAAACTTTCTTGATCGAACACCGCAAAATGGGCGTGGGAGTTTTTGTCCCTGACGCAGAAAAAGAAGAAGATTCAGCGTATCAGATTGTTGGGTATATTCAGAAAGGTGTGAAAGCTGCGAGGCCATTTTTTGATTGGCTTGCCACACAGGCGGTTCAAAAATCATTGGTAAATATTGAGAACAGGAGTGATTCTCTGTTCGAGCGTTACCAGTTCTTTCTAAATTTGTACAAGTCAAAAGAAAAAGAAGCGGTTGAGCGTAAAAATGAGAAGATCATCCAAGAAAAGGAATCTCCCCACGGATACTCTACTTCTGTTTTTTTTCCGGTGTGGAAAATAAAGACTGAATCCCATTGGTTGGCACTTGCTACCATTGATGCATTTTTTAGTTGGACGGAACATATTTTTATCCATATGGCAATTCTTTCAGGAAAATTAAAATCAGCCAATGAAGTTGCTGAGCTTGCAAATGCTGAATGGCAAGTGAAATTTAAAACGGCTTTAAGTTTATCGGAAAAAGAAACAAAAATATTTTTTGATAAATTAATGATTATCAGAAAAGAAGTTCGAAATTTTGTATCTCATGGTGCATTCGGAAAACAAGGAGAAGCCTTTTCATTCCATTCTGGAGCAGGTGCAGTTCCTGTCTTGTTACCTCATCATTTGAGGAGCAGAAAATTCCGGTTTGGAGACAGCGTAGATTTTGATAACTCTTTAGCTCTCTCAGTTGTTGAAGAGTTCATAAAACATTTATGGTCTGGAGAACGAGCGCCTTCTGAAATCTATATCCAAAGTGGCTTACCTTTAATTTTCACTATGGCATTAGATGGTACTTATGCTAGAGCGATGACTTCTATTGAAGAGATGTCTATCTTCGTTGACCATCTTACCCACGAAGTTGACCGATCCGCCAATATGGACTGGTAAGGCAGATGAAGCCGTCACCTGAAGCTACGTATGAAAGAGCCCGAAGACTGGCCAATTTTGCAATGTGGACTGTGAGCATTCAATGCCGTCGAATAAAATCTTCTGAACCAGAAGATGATAGATTTGTAATGCGTAAGTGGGCAGATTTTCATTTTCTAATCGTTGCACTAATACGTTTAAAAAAGGCTGCGATTCTTGCAAAAAAGATTCCAATCATAAAGCTAAAAATTGAATCGGCTCTGCAAGAATTTGATTTGGAATTACCAGATATAAAGAAAATGCGGGATGTAGCCGAACACATAGATGAATATGCAACTGACGATGGAAGGGATAAAAATATCAGTCGAAAGAGCCTTGAAGTATCTCGATTAAATGAGACATCACTTGAATGGCTTGGATTTAAACTTGACGCGGATAAAGCAATGGAGGCCAGTGCGAAACTTTTTGAAGCAATAAAAGGTTGCAGTTCTTCCCTCCGGCCTAATTCCGATTGAAGTGTTCATCCCGAAGGAAATGAGTGAGGCATTGATGAAGAGGGCGGAAAGGGATCACGTACTCCTTGCTCCAATTTTGCTCCAATAAGAAAACAAAAAAGAAGAAAATAAAGTAAGATGGAACACTATAAAATCATTGAAAATAAAGGATTACAGAAAAACAGCAAACAACAGAAACGGTATTAAATCGCCCTTTTAAGGCGAGTGTGCTGGGATCGAAGCCCAGGCGGCTCACCATTATTTTGACCTCGTCAAATCGTTCTGGGCCGTATTTGTGACGTAACCCACCTTTCGGGCAAGATTCTGAAGATGCTCAGCCGAGAGGTGAGCCTACCTCCGAACCATTTCCGAAGACTCCCATCCTCGCAGCTCCCGAAGCATTGAAAGCGGTGTCCCGTTCTGGATATGCCAGGATGCCCAAGTGTGCCGGAGATCGTGTGAACATCCGCCTCAAGACCCTTTATCCCGGTACCGAGTCCTGGGGCACGAAGGCACGGCCGTTCAAAACCCGGGACTACCGGCTGTTCGACATCCAGCAGGCGGGGTTCCCGACGGCCGTTCCTCTTCATGAAATCTAAGAGGAACGGGGGATGACCCAGCAGATCCTGAACATGAAGCCGCTGGGTTGGAAGTCCCTCAAGGGAACGCCTCCGGCGTGGTCCTGCGCATTCTTTCGCGGATGCTTTAGAAATTCAACAGCGGCCATAACCCGAAGCAATGTCCTCTTCATTCACGAACCCCCGGGGACGAAAAGGAGGTCTGATCAAGCGACCGAACAGTTTGTGAACCAAAAAAAACTGGCGGGTTGCCGGGACACTTCTCTTACGGGTTTTGGGACCCGGGGATCCGCGATGAGAATTTCAGGAAGGCTTCTTTGAGTTTCGGGATGAGGGAGCTGACCGCATCGGGCACGTCGGGAACGGCAAGCTTCTTTCTCCAGAAGTCGAAGAGCTTCGGGCCGTCCGGAATCCCGTCAGTAAGGCATTCCTGAGCGGAGAGCATGGCGTCGGTCCGTGGAAAAAGGTGAAGATGGAGGTGGGGAACGGCCTCGCCAAAGCTCAGGATATAAACCTTCCGGACCCCCGGAAGTGCGAGGATCGTTTGAACGGCCAGGGATTGAATCCGGGCCAGTTCCTCCCGTTCGGAGTCCTCCAGGAGTCCGGCATGTTCAACGTGCCGGACAGGAGCGACGACCAGGTACCCGGGCAAATCGATCCCGGGCATGTGGGTGAGGGCGATCTTTTGGGCCCTCAAGACGGTCAGAGGATAGCCCGGATCGCCAAAACGGTCGCAGAGGCTGCAGGAAGAGGTCATCGGTCCTTCACTTTTGAGCGTGGTATCCAAGAGTCCTCGGTCACTTGAAAACGAGTTGCTTCAAATCGGGTGTTTGGGGAGATCGGGCGGCATCTTGATCTCATTTGTATTCCGGAGCGATATCGCTGAAGGTTTTTACCTTCAGGAAACGGGGCCCAGACAATTGACTCCCTCGATCTTTCTCCACCAATTATTCCTTTTTTCCGCACATTGCCTCCCTTGGGAACCTCGTCAAGGAGGCCCCCAGGATCTTTTTCCCGAAAGATTGCCTATGGGCAGGACGATTCTCCTCCCTGTCTCTCTCGCCGGGGCGAAGAGGACCCGCCTTGCCCTTCCCTTGATGCACTAGGGTTTCTTGGACGAAAGCCGTTCCGTCACCCACAGAAGCTCGTCGATGAACGCCTTCGCACGGTTTTCAAGGGATGGGTTCTTGGGGATGCCTTCCTCGCTCAGGGCCTCATCGATCCTTGAGACGGGAAGCTTTTCGGCGATAGGATAAGCCCCCATCGTCAGAAGAACGGGCCTCAACTGGGCCAGGCAGTTCACGCCCCCGTATGGTCCTCCGGATACCGTCACGACGCCCACCGGCTTGTGCTCGAACTCCTCATAGAGATAATCCAGCGCGTTTTTCAAGGCTCCGGGAATCCCGTTGTTGTATTCAGGGGTCACGATGACGAGGGCATCGGAAGAGGAGATCGCTTGTGCGAGGTCGACAAGGCCCGGCGGTGGATCGTTCCGCTCGGACAAGCGCTCTTCCATGACCGGCAGATGAATGTCGAGAAGGTCGAGGAAGGGGGAACGGATCTTGCCCGTTCCTTCCATCCGGTCTTTTATGAACCGGGCAGCCTTGGGGGACTGGCGTCCGCGCCGGACACTGCCGATCAGGATCGGGATAGTCCACATGGTACTTGGGCTCCTTTCGGAGAAGAAGGCACCGTTCAAGTCGGGAGATTCTGTTTCTTCTTTGAACATCCTGTCCGCGCAGTCCCATTGTTTGATGGGCCGCAGGGAAAGAGGGGGACCGGCGAACGGTCTTGATTTTCTTCTTCCCGTTTTTTCAGCGGTTCCAGAAATTTCCGCAGAACGCCCCCCGTTTCGGGTATTGACGGGAGAGAAATTGTAACATCCCAGGCCGGGAGAGGGAACACAATCGATATCGCTGTCTTCTGAAAATACTTTCAGGAATTTTGGAAAAGATGCCTTCGGTTTGTTGCCGGGGGTGTCCGTCAATGTTTTTGACGTGCCGCTTTTTGTCGAAAGATCAGGATAAAGGCAATGATCGAAGCGAAAAGGACGGCCGACGCCGAGTAGCGGTTCATCGCGAGCCCGCCTGAGCTTTGTGGCTTGTCAAGAAAGTCGCCGACGACAGCGCCCAGGGGTCGCGTGAGGATGAATCCGGTCCAGAAAAGAAAAGTGCGGGAGATGTTCGTCCAGAAGTAGGCCGCCACAAGGAGGGCCAGAAAGGCAGCAAATAATACGGCGCCCCCACGATAGCCAAGATTTGCCGTATCGGCCGTCCAGTCTCCCAGGGCCGTACCAAGGGTTTGGGAAAACATGATCGTTATCCAGTAGAACATCTCGGATTTTGGCGTGCTGACGGTATCGACCGAGACGGTTCCAAGCGAGCGGTACCAGAGAGCCATCGTGCCCAACAGCAAGGCAAACAGCAACGAAGATCCTCCGGCATAACCGATACCGATCGAACGGTCGGCAAAATCCGCCAGGGTTGTTCCGACCGTTGTCGTTGCGATAATTGTTACCCAGTAGAGGAAGGGGTGAAATCCCCTCGACCTGATTTGGGCGAACACCGCCACCAAAAAAACCGTTGCGAAAATGAGCGTTCCCACAAAATATCCCAAATCCATCGACATCGAGACCGCATCGCCTCCCGTTTCTCCCAATGTGGTGGCGGCGATTTTCATGATCCAGAAAATGAGGGTCACCTCGGGGACCTTGCTTTCCGGAGATGCGGTCGAACCATTCTCGCGATTCATCATCAATCTCCTGGGCTCATGGGGCAATTGCCAAATAAACGAATCGCCCGAGTCCACGGGCACTGCCAACGGGTCCGGTTCTTGCCTGCCTAAACTGTTCCCCCCGGACATTTTAGGTGCCCTTGGTCTTCCGGATCAACTCTGTCGCTCACTTCAAGATGGTATCGGATCGGGAGAGATATGCTGGAACAGGTGGGTTTTTCCGGGTCTTTCCAAGCGGAAAAGAAATCGATTCTTCTTTCAGTGTTCTCTGTGATGGTGTCTTTTGGTTCCCCGAATCGGCCCGGTCTTTGAAGGAAGTCCTCTCCGATCGGTTCCCCGGGGCACGTGTCCCGGAGGGGCCGACCGGAGATTCGCCGGTCCGACTCTCTGCAGGGGAGTGGCGTGTGGAAAAAAGGTGCGGTTTGTCACGGCCCTTGGCCGCATGTCGGTCACGGGCCGGAATCGGGAAGGGCTGAGACCGGGTCTCCATCCGCTGGGAGAGACGTAATGTCCCGGGACCGGACGTCCGGGGCGGGCATACCATCCAGCCGCATACCACTGTCTGTTCCAGAAATAACGGGGATAATAAGAGTAGAACCCGTCAAAGAAGAGCGCGATCGGGAGAGCGAGCGCAAGCCCGAAATACCAGCCGGTGGGAGAGATGTATCCCAGAGGGGCCGCGAGACCCAGGCTCAGGTACCATCCGGCGGGGTACCAGATCCCCCCCCAGAAATAGGGCGAGTAGTAATAGTAGGAGCCGTCGTAATACTCGAAGGGAGGAACTCCCACTCCCGGCTGCCAGCGGGTGGGGGAGACATACCCGGCAGGAGCGGGTTCGCCCGGGGCCGCGTACCATCCGGAAGGATACCACTGTCCGTTCCAGAAATACCGGTTGTAGTAATAATAGCGTCCATCGAAATAGATGTAGGTCGGGGCGGGGATCGACTGGACCGATGTGCCCGGAGTCACCGCCTGGGGGGACGGCTCGGGTGTCGCCGGGGACACGGGTTGAGCACCCGGGGCCGATTTCCCTCCGGCAGGCCATCCGCTGGAAGACACGTATCCCGGCGGGGCGGGGGTTCCGGGAGAGAGATACCAGCCGGCCGGATACCATGTCCCCTTCCAGTAGTAATTCCCGAAGTAGTAATAGGAGCCATCGAAATACTGGTAGGAAGGAACCTCGTTTGCTCCCCAGGAAACGGGAGGGATCCAGGCCCCCGCCCCTGACAGGAGGAGACTGATTCCGATCAGGACAGTCAGCACAGATTTCAATTGGCGCTCCTCGTTGTATCCATGAAGTGACCGCTATCACATTCTTTCCTATTGCTGCCGGGGGCGGCGGAATTGAAAATATCCGTCAGTCCTTTCTTTGCGAAACTCCGGAGGAGTTCATCTACAATCATATCCCTGGTTTGCAATTTGCCAATACCGCCCCCCTTCTTTTGTTTCCTGCTATAATTTGATGGCCGATATCTGGGGTCGAAGGAATCCCTCCAGGAAACCCCTGTCGGGCGGAGCGGATTGCCATCCCCTCAAGTCCCGGCCGTCCGGGTCCGAAAAGTGGGGAGAGCCTGTCCGGTCGAGGAATTCCCGGACAGAGCGAAACGGTTTCCTTCGACAACCAGAAGAAAGTGTTATCCAGGCAACCATCCGGGAGCTGTCCCATGAATGACACCTACAACCGGGGCGAACAGGACGAGCTGGCCCAGCAGGTCCTGTCGACCCTTCCTTCTTCGATGAGTCATGTTCGTCTCATTTCTCCGGGGCAGGAAGGAGGGTACCGGCAAGTCCGCTTCGAGGCGAACAGAAGCGGGTATGTCCTTCGGCATCGGGGGGAAGAACTGGGTCCCGCCAGTCCATTGTCACGGGAACTGGCCGGCAAGGGCCGTCGCCTTTTCATCCTCCGTCATGAAAACCGTCCCTGGACCCGGGAGTGCATCCTTCCCGTTATTTTCGGGGTCAATGTTCTGGGTTGGGTCGGCGCTCCCTTGCCCGCGATGGAATACTGGACCCGATATGTCCGGAGTTCCTGGGCAAAATGGATCCACGACTACTCCCGGCGTGTGGGGGCCCGCATGGTCCGCTCCGGACTTCTTCCCGAAATAGAGACCGACGGGCCGATCATCAAGAGGAATTCCCTCCTGGCTCTCGCCTCCCGGATCTCGGACGCCGGAGAGGGATTCGGGATGTTCTACATCCGTCCGGACCGTCTGGAGATGGCGGATTCCCATGCCGACCTTCTCCGGGCCATCGTCAGGGAAGGCGATGCGGTCGGAGTGGGAGACACCGGAGCCGTGGCCATGTGCATCCGGGGAGTTCCGGAAGGGATCCGGAGCCGCCTTGGCGGCGCCCTGTCCGATGCGGTCGAGCTCGACTGGCGGCTTTCCGGGGAAATACGGTTCGGCTATTGTGTCTCTGGCCGGTTCCGGGATGTTTCCATCGACCACATCCGCCCCGAAGGACGAGTCATCCCTGAATCGCGGGGGCACCTCGCCGGAACCTTCCGAAGGCTGGGCCTGCTCCGCGCCAATCCCTGACCCGGTCCTCTCCCGTTCGGGCCGCTTCCCCCCTTTTTCCCTGCAATCCCTCCGGTTCTGTTTCCCCTGTCCTGTCTGCAGGTTATTTTTTTTCTTTCTTTTTGG
>JAYWMN010000064.1:0-3880 GCA_035873205.1 Nitrospirota bacterium | reverse complement strand
CATCGTTCCAAGCAAAATTCAGATCCGCGCCTTTTCGAGGTGAAACGATTCGGTAATGGCCGTCAGCTTCTGAGTCACCTCCCGGAGCCGGTCGACCGCCGGTACGGCCGAAGAGACGTCCTTTCCTCTCTCGTCCATGACGGAGGAAAGGATCTTGACCGCATCCAGAATCTGCGCCGACGCCTTTTGTTGATTTTCCGTCGCCAGAACGATCGTTTCGACATCTCTTCCAGTCCGTCTCACCATGCCCGCCAGTGTTTCGATGGCTTTTTCAGCCACACCCGCCTGGGCTCCGCAAGCCGACAGGGCCTCGGCCTCTTTTCGGATGTCCCGGACAGTTTCCGAAATGGAGATCTGAATCATACTGATGGCGGTGCTGATTTCGTCGGTGGCTTGGGCAGTCGTCTGGGCCAAATTCCGGACTTCATCGGCGACGACAGCGAAACCCCGTCCTTGCTCTCCGGCCCGGGCGGCCTCGATCGCCGCGTTCAAGGCCAAAAGATTGGTTTGGCTGGCAATGGCCGTGATGGACCCGGCCACCGTTCCGACCCGCTGGCTCGCCTCTTCAAGCCCGGCAATCCGGTTGGCGAGGTTTGTGATTTCAACAGAGGAGGAGCGCACCGATTCGAGGACGCTCCTGACAGTTTGGGAGCCATTATCCGCCTCCAGGACTGCTTTCTGTGAAGCCTTTCCCATTTCTTCAGCCAGAGCGGATTCCTTTTGAGACTCCAAAGCCAGGGAGTCGGCTTTATTTTGGACGTTCCTCAAGGTCTCCAAAGCCGCCGAGAATCCCTTGGAAACCGAGGAGAGAACGGAGGACAGGCGGTCGGTCTCCTGGGAGATGGCGTGAGCATTGTCATTCAGGTCATGGGTGACTCCGGACAACTCCTGGATCAGATGATCGATCCCTCGTCCCACCTCGCCCGCCTCATCGGGCCCGTCGACCTCCGAAAGTTTTGTCAGATCGCGGTTCGAGGCGAGTCGAACCGTTATAGCCGCCCGTTCGAGACGATTCGCCATTTTCGAGAGTTCCCGGAAATCCCAGAAAAGAACGATCGCCCATGCAAAAAGAGTGAGGATCTGAACCCAGGTCTGAAGGTTTCGCCTATGCTCGACGCTTTGGTTGATCTTGTTGATCTGGCGGGATATCCGGGCAAAGAGCAACCTCGTCTCGACCATGTAGTGGGAAAAAGCCGGACGGGCGATCTTTCCCCAGAGCAAGGGGGAGAGGTTTTCGTGGTGGTTCTTGACCAAGTTGACAATCTGAAGCGAGGTGGAATGGGCCTCGTTCCTGTCCCGGATCAGGTTTTTTAGCGGAGCAGCCGTGCCCCAGGCTTTTAGAGCGTCGATTCCCAGCCGGACCATCTGTACGTGGGAGAGCGCCTTCATCTGTATCACCTGGGCCATCGAGGCCTGGAAGTTGACTTTCGGATCTTCACCCAGTTCTGTCATGGAGCGTTCCATCCGGGCTTCCGAGGCCATCATGAGCGCCAGGTCCACCGCCACGTGCTGAAGAGCCGATTCTGTCCTGAGAGAAAGAGTCACCTGATGCTGGAGCCAAAGTCCGGTCCCGATGTTGAGGGACAGCATCAGGACCACGATCAGGACCGTTTTCTTGATGAGCTTTCTCATGGATTTTCTCCCGTAGCTACCCTAACATTATGGATGGGCCCCCGGATTGACCTCTTGAACGAAATCCCCGGCACTCAAGCTTTCATCGGAAGCTTTGATGAAATCATGGGCTGCCATCCGGTATTCTTTTTTGGATTCGACTATGTTTCCAAGTAACCCGGCTTCTTTCGCGGCTTCCAGACAAGTCCGGGCCGCCTTCGAATAAAGATCCGCCGCATTCAGGTGATTGGATGCGTCCGATTGCAGAAGGGCTTCTTTTTCCTGTGACAATGCCTTGATCCGGTATTCATGCATGGCTGTCTGATGAAGACCGACCAGACTTTCCGTCGGGGCGCATGCTCCTATGAAAATCGGAATGATCGTCCATGTGAGGGTTCTTGAAAAAATTCCGGTCTGTCGCATAATGTCTCCTCGGTCTACAAACATTCTCAATGAACACCCTCAAGTCGTTCCTGCAGCTTCACCCCAAACGGTTGTCCCCTTTCTCTACAAAGAGAGACCCGGTTTTTCGATAAAGGCTGTCCCGCTCATTCTTGGGCTCTTCGCCCCGGAATGTTTTCTTATCGGTCGTTTTCGCTTGGACAGACCAAAAAAGATTCCCTCTTTCCATCGAATGGAGAGAGGGTGCGATATCGGGAACTTCTCCTCTCCCCGAAGAAGGAATCATCGTTTTCCCTGATGCTCATTCCTGTTCTTCCTTTCCTCCGGCCATGATCGTCCTGTTTCGTCCTTCTTTCTTGGCCCGGTACAGGACGTCATCGGCTTCTTTCATCACCTCGACCAGGGATGCCTCGGGTCCGATTTCCGCAAGCCCGGCCGATACGGTCACCTTCAAGTTCTGCGAACCGTCCCATCGGACTTCCACCTTCTTCCGGATTTTCTCCGCCACTACAAAGGCCTGGGATCTGTTTCCGATCACAATCATCGCGAACTCCTCGCCTCCGATGCGCGCCGGCATATCTTCTCCCTGCCTCAGGATGGTCCGGATGATTTCCGACAATTCCCGGAGGACCAGATCTCCCGTTTCATGCCCGTACTTGTCGTTGATCTGTTTGAAATGGTCGATATCCATCATGATGAACGAGTAAGGTTTTTCGTGACGTCGTATGAGCGAGGCAACTCTCTGAAAAAAATCCTCCAGGTACCGCCGGTTGTACAACCCGGTCAACGGGTCGAGAATCGCTTCATTCCGGTGCCGGTGCAAAAGCCTGATCTTCGATATGGACATCCCGACATGGGCCGCGACATCCCTTAAAAACGCCCGGGTCTCCTCCCTCCATTCGACGATCTCCTGTGTCCTCAAGGTGATGGTCCCGATCGTTTCGTCCGAAGACTGGATGGGAGAGCACAGATAGGTTCCTTCCATGTTGGCATAGGCGCATTGGTGGCAGCGGACCAGTCCGTTCCAGTCCTGGTCGCTCACCAGTCCTCCTTTTCGTCTGGCCCAGCACTCCTCGTCCTTCTCTTCCTCCTTGATCTGGAAATAGATCTCCACCGGATTTCCGGAAAACACCGCCTTCAACGCCTGCCGGGACACATCGAGGATATCTTCCTCCCGGGACATGAATCCCGACGCCTGGATGATCATCGACAGGAGCTCGTTGTACTGGAGCTTTCGTTCAGTCTGTCCCAACGCCTCGATCAGAGACTCCTTCATCGAATGGATGGACTCGACCAGATCCCTTATTTCCACATCTTTCGGGAAGGACTCGACAGGCAGGGCCTCTTCGGGATTCCCTTTCGCCACGCTCCTGGACCAGACCGACAGATTTTCCAGCGGCTTCAGCAAGGATTTCTCGATGTAGTGCCTGAGAGGTCGTTCCATCGACAGGAGCAGAACGAGTTCGATGGCAAGAAACAGGAGATTGAAGAGGATGAGCAAGAAGATCTGGTGGATCCTGCTCAGTTCCTTCGCCCGGAGCTCGCCAAGATACGGACGGATATCGTTGTGGACCGTCTCGAAAAGAAGATTTGTGAGCGACAGTGTGAGTTGCTCCCGTTCCCTGGTTCCGATGCCCGGAACGAACAGCGCGTTTCCCAGTGCCTGGATCTGGGAAAGCATCCCCTTGAACCTTAGTCCGGACAGGAGGGAGCCGCTCACCATGGTTTTTTCGGCATAACTGGACAATCTCGACCTGATTTCCTGGAGGATGGTGTCGAAACGGATTTTCTGGGAATAGCTTCCCGTTTCCCGATAGACGATCAGGGGTTCCTGGAGAGATAGCAAGTTTAGCTCGATCTGTTCAAG
>JAYWMN010000082.1:0-2874 GCA_035873205.1 Nitrospirota bacterium | reverse complement strand
CTTCCCCTTTGTCGTATTCTTTCTCAAGGCGCGCTCCTTCATTGTTCGTTAGCTGATCTGGTGTTAGTGGTAACCCCATTTCAGCAGAGCGCGCCGCTCTTAGCAATCCTCTCTCATACACTAACTTCCATCATAACTCATCGCATTTCAGGGGAGGATCTATCTGGTGCGGGTTTTTGTCGATGTGGATCGGAATCCCCCGGAAGTCGTAACAGTCTACCGAACAAGCAAGATGACCAAATACTGGAAGGACATGTCATGAAAATCACCTATGACCCCAAGACAGATACGTTGACGATCATTCTTAAAGACAACGCTTTAGTCGAAGAGAGCGACGAGAGCAAACCCGGAGTCATTCTGGACTATGATAAGGAGGGAAGTCTTGTCTCTCTAGAGGTATTGGACGCTTCGGAGCGGGTGAGCGAAACCCGAAAGATCGAGTTTCAAACAACCGGGTAGTTTCGATTGAACTGTCAGCCGGTTCACAAAGTTGGCCAACATATCAATTTGAACCAAGGATTGCCGATGCCGGTTGTATTGAGGTACAAGAGTTACAAGTTCTTTTTCTTTTCCAACGAAGGGAACCCTCGGGAGAGTCCTCACATTCATGTTCGAAGCGGAAGTGCTACAGCCAAGTTCTGGCTCAGCCCGGAAGTCCTGCTCGCGTCAAGCTACGATCTGAGCAGTGGCGAGCTTACCGAACTGGCCAGAATCACATCGGAGAATCGGGAACTTTTTGAAAGGACATGGCATGAATACTTTGGCTAAAACCGTGAATTTTGACCCGGAATTCATGTGGGTCGATTTATCCGACGGTCGTCGGTTGGGTGTTCCTTTGGCCTATTTCCCCCGACTTCTTTATGCAACACCGGAACAACGGGCCAGATATGAAATCAGCGGAGGAGGGTCCGGACTCCATTGGGATGAAATTGACGAAGATATCAGTGTCGAAGGATTGTTGATGGGAATTGGAGATCAGACCAAAGCTCACCATGCCTTGGGGACTTAGCCTCGAACCAAAATCTGATGTCCGTTCGAGGTCAAAAAGGTCATCTACCGAGGGTCTTGCAAAACTCAAAACATGATTCTTGCGGGACCCTGTGGAAAACTCGTTTTTCGATCACGTCATGCTAATGGATCGTGTTTCAGCCCTCCGGGAGGCTTCTTTGGATCGGAAAAGGACCCCAATTCCTGAAAACAGGCCGGTATCCGGGCACACCTTTCCCGGTCTCTTCGTTTCAAGACGTGGGGATCCTCTCCTTTTCGACCCGGAAAAGCGGTCGCTACAATACGCTTCCGAGAAGCTGGTCGGCCAGGATCGCCAACACCCCGTACATCAGGTGGGCGAACACCTTCCGGTTTCCCCGGACATAGATCATCCGGCCTCCGAATTCGTCCTTGAGCCGGGCAAAGAAGCGCTCGACCTGCGTCCGGGCCTTGTACCGGCGCGCCCGGTCGGGCTCCATCGGGATCTTCTCCCCTCTCCGGGGGTTTTGGTCGATGACGGGAACCAGCCCGAGCCCCTTCGAGAGCGTTCGAAGGGATGCGGCATCATAAGCGGCGTCCGCCAGACAGTATCCCTGAACCTTCCGCGCCGTCTTCTTCAGAAGGAAAGGGGCGGCCTGGCTGTCATGAAGCGAGGCCGAGGTCAGAAGACAGGAGACGGGAAGCCCTCCCTCCACGACCGAGACATGGAGCTTGTAGCCCTTCCAGACCTCGTATTTCCCCTGACTGTTCGTCTTGGCGCCCCACGAACAGTCCCCGGGAAGGGCCCGCTTCATCCCGGACGGTTTCATCGGAATGGTGCGGGCCACTCCGGTCAGTTCGGGAGGCGAAACCGTTTCTCCTCTCTTCGGTCGGCCCCGCTTCCTTCGGGCCTTGACCCCCAGAGACTTCCGGGGATTGCGGGCCTTTTCCCGGGCGCGGATGGCGGACGCGTCCAGGGCGGCGTGGGCGATCCCGGAATCTTTCACGAAGCGGTCGACCAGAGCGGCATGGGTCCGCTCGGGGATCTCGGTCCGGGCAAGAGCCCCGAAAACCCGGGAAAAGGCCGACTCGTGCGGCAGAGGCTTTCCGGTCCGGAATCCCAGAATCAGGCGCAGGGTCGCATCGGCCCGAAGACGCCCGATCAACGCGCGGGTCGAGGACAGGTTCAGGATCGCTTTGGCCACAAAGGCCCGGGCGATCGGCAGCCAGTCGTGCGGAGGACGCCCTGTCCCGCTCCGGCTCTGTCGGATCCGATCCTCGATGCGCACGATCTCAAGAATGGCGATGATCTTCCGCTGCTCTTCCGTCAGGAGTCCCAGACAATCTTCCACTCGGGGAAACAGGGATCTCTGGATGCGTCTCCAAATGGCACTGATTTCCATCGAACCTCCTTGGATTGAAAGAGGGATATGATGGAATAGTATTATACTACAATAAGTTATAAATTACACAAAAAATTCAGGGGTCTCGGAGAGTTTTGCAAGACCCTCTAACCTATATATGCCGAAATCCGGAATTCTGGAATGCGGAAACTCGGCAAACAAGAATGCTGAAAAGGGGCAAACTGGATTGCCGGAATCCGACAAACTGAGAACCTACCCAAAACAAGATCTGAAGCCACGAAATAAGAATTTTTCAGACACACATAGATTACACTCAGAGACAACTTCAATGAAAACAACAACAATGGAAAATGTTGTTGTTTCTGATGATGAAGAAAGATCTAGAGCCATTCAGGCACTCGAAGGGATCGGGTTCCGAGGGGCACGGAAATTTCTAGACAAACATCCAGTGGACGTAGCGTACATTGAGGCATGGTGCGCCGTCGCCAAGGCGAAGGGAGAAGACCCCCCGGCCTATGTTCGGTATGTTCTCTCTCAGGGTCTT
>JAYWMN010000058.1:0-10174 GCA_035873205.1 Nitrospirota bacterium | reverse complement strand
CTTCCCGGAGAGCTGTCCGATCCTGAAGTAGGCGCCGTTCGAAGGAGTTTCGGGGTGCCCTTTGATGATCCGGAAAAATGGCTGTCAGGAATAAACGGATAGGGGCTTTGAAAAAGGAAGGTTGACAAGATTGGAACACTTTCATTATCTGGAGGGGATGAACTGGCTTGAGCAGATGGGGAGTCAGATTCTGGTCATCGGACTCCCTTTGGTTCTTGCGGTGACACTTCACGAAGTGGCACACGGGCTGGTCGCCAATCGTCTTGGGGATCCGACGGCACGATTTCTGGGACGCCTGACCCTCAATCCTCTGGCCCATGTCGATCCGTTTGGCACAATCATCCTCCCTCTAGTCCTGATTTTTCTCCATGCCGGATTCCTGTTTGGATATGCAAAGCCCGTTCCTATCGTTGAGGCCAACCTGAGAAATCCCAAAAAGGACATGATTTTTGTTGCCGCGGCCGGTCCGATTTCAAATCTGCTCCAGGCCTTTCTCTACATGTCCCTTCTTCACGGCGTGTTGTCGGCTTCTGGCGGATCCCTGGTGCCCGGATCCTTTTCCGACCAGGTCTTTCACTTGATGGCCTCGATCTGCAAGATGGGAATCGAGATCAATGTGGTGCTGTGCATTTTCAATCTCATCCCTCTTCCGCCTCTCGATGGAGGAAGGGTCTTGTCCGGACTGTTGCCTCATGAAGCCAGCCGACGCCTTTCCACCGTCGAACCCTATGGTGTCCTGATCATCATGAGCCTCATCATTCTCGACCCCTATCTCGGGGTCATGTCACGTTTCGTCTGGCCGGTCATGGGGGATCTGTCGTCGTGGATCCTGAATCTCGCAACTTTGTAACACTCTATCGGACAAGGAGATTTTGTGGAGGGTTCCATCGTCTCGAAGGAAGGGGAGTCGGCTCCCGTAAGCCGTGTTGTCAGCGGTATTCAGCCATCGGGAAAGTTGCATCTCGGAAACTACATGGGGGCAGTCCGGAACTGGATCGGACTTCAAAGCCGTTATGACTGTTTTTTCTTCATTGCAGACTGGCATGCACTTTCGACAAACTATGAGCACACAGGTCCAATCCGGAACAATGTGAGGGAAATGCTTCTCGACTGGTTGTCTCTGGGACTCGACCCGCAGAAATGCACGCTTTTCCAGCAGTCCCACGTCAAGGAACACGCGGAGCTCTATCTTCTTCTTGGAATGATGACCCCCGTGGCCTGGCTTCTCCGAAACCCGACATACAAGGACCAGATGGCCCAGATCGAGAACAGGGATCTGGCAATGTACGGATTTCTGGGTTATCCGGTCCTGATGACGGGCGATATCGTCCTCTACCGGGCAACCCATGTTCCTGTCGGACAGGATCAGGTTCCCCACCTCGAACTTGCCCGCGAGATCGTCAGAAGATTTCATTCTCTCTACGGGATGGTTTTTCCCGAACCTCTCCCTATTCTGACCGAATCCCCCAAGCTTCCTGGGCTCGACGGCCGAAAGATGAGCAAGAGCTACGACAATTGCATCTTCGTTTCCGACCCGAAGGATCTGGTGGCAAGCAAGCTCAAGACAATGAAGACCGATGTCAAGAGAATGAGGAGGAGCGATCCGGGCGTACCGGAGGACTGTCCTGTTTTTTCCCTGCATGAGGTCTTTACAGAGATCCCTGTCCGTCAAACCATAGACCGGGATTGCCGGACGGCAGCTATCGGGTGTATTGACTGCAAGCAGATTCTTGCGACGAGGATAGAGGCGATTCTCGATCCGGCCCGGGAGGCAAGGAAGGAATTTGAAAGCCGGCCGGACATTCTTTCCGGAATTCTGGAGGCCGGAGGTGAAAAGGCAAAAAAAGAGGCGGCTCGGACGATGGATGATGTCCGGGATGCGATGAGGATTTCCTGAAGAACCTCTCCGGTTTGTGACCCTGTAGGTTTATTTGCCCATGGAGAAGACGGGGGTATATATTTTTCCAGGAGCGGGTCGAGCACCCTCACAATGGGAATTGAGACTTTTCCCGCATTTTCGGGCTGTCTCCGATGCGAAGCCCGGAAGGGGACCGGTCTTGTGGGGAGGAGATCGGCGACGGCTTGGGAAGGGACCCGAATTCTCCGAAAAGAGACTGTCCCTTGTGTCCGGCATGTCGAGGTCGGGATTCCCCGGATGGGGGGAATCGTCCCTGGCCGGCGAAGTTCCGATGGGCCAACGTTACAAGATATTCCAGCCAGTGTAAAGTGTGCTGGAAGATGCCAGCCGATATGAAAGCCTTCTGGTGTTCCAGGACACGGCTTTCGGATTGCCGGGTGGACATCAGGTTGTTTTTCGGAGAGCCATGACCCTTTCAGTCAGTTCCATTCCCAGAGCATCGGCCCTTTCCCAGTTTCAGTACCTCATGGACGGTCTTTTGGCCTTTCTTGTTCTTGGGTTCCTGACCTACCGGAGAGTGGGGGCCCTGCCGGGATCCTACGTCACCATGGGGTTGATCGAGACCCTTCTTGTCCTTCTGGTCTACAACGGTCTTTCCGTTGTCCGGAACAGGCGGATCGAGGACTGGTTCGCCGAAATCCGGACCCTGTTCCGGGCATGGTCCATCGTGTTTATCTCCCTGATCGTTCTGGGGTTCCTGACCAAGTCATCCTCTGACTTCTCCCGCCAGGTCCTGGGTTTCTGGTTTGTCTTCGGCTATGTGGCCCAGGTTTTATTCCACAGGATCTTCTGGGCGGGCCTTCATGTGATGCGTTCCCGGGGATGGAATCAGAAGAAGGCCCTGCTCGTCGGCTCCGGTGGACCGCTGGTAAGCTTCGAATCCCTTCTCCGGAACAGACGGGATCTGGGGATTATCCCGTCGGGAATCCTGCTCTGCGATCTGGCGGGCACCCTTCCCGAGGATCTGACTCAACGCATGGTCCTGTTGACGAACCTTCCGGAGGCCAAGGAGTTTGTCCGGACCCAGGAGATCACCCATCTCTACATTGTTGTTCCGGTCGAGCAGGGGGCCCTGATCGGGATGATGGCCCGCGAGTTCATGCCACTTCATGTGGAAGTCAACTGGATCCCCGACCTCGGAGACCTCCAGTTGATCCAGCACAAGGTCCGGGATCTGGATGGTCAGCCGGTTCTCTGTCTTTCCGGGACCCCCTTCGTGGGAGGAAACTGGGCGGTCAAGTGGCTGGAGGACAAGCTTCTCGGAGTTGCTTTGCTCATTGTGACGGCTCCCCTGATGCTCCTGATCGCACTTGCCATCAAGGCGAGTTCCTCCGGTCCGGTTTTCTATCGCCAGAGACGGGGAGGGGCAGGGGGGGGAATGATCGATGTCTGGAAATTCCGGACTATGGAAATTCATCGGGAATCGCCGGGTGCCCTGACCCAGGCATCTCCCGATGATCCCCGCCTGACACGGCTCGGAAAACTGTTGAGGAGGACAAGTTTTGACGAGCTTCCACAGCTGTTCAACGTGGTGGGAGGGAGCATGTCCCTGGTGGGTCCTCGCCCCCACGCGATTGAACACGACGGGTATTACAAAAGCGAAATAGAGAGCTACATGTTGCGTTACCGGATCAAACCCGGAATGACAGGCTGGGCCCAGGTCAACGGTTGGAGGGGGCGCACCGAGACGATCGAGAAAATGAAAACCCGCGTTCAATATGACCTGTATTATATCAATAACTGGTCTCTGTGGTTCGATTTGAAGATTCTCACGCTGACCGTCGTCCATCTTTTGAAGAGGGAGAATGCATGCTGACCGGATTTTTTAGATTCCGGAGTCCTGCCCTGAGAGTATGGAGAGGGGGGATCGGACAATATTTCCTCCGGTCCTTCGAAAGGGAAGACAAGGGAAGGTTTCTGCCCAGAAGGCCACCGCCGCGTCAGCCCCGTAACATTTTCGATACGACTTTCTTCATGCTTGGATGCTGGTTCAGCAAGAGCATGGGGATCGCGACAAAGAGAACGGGAAATGATCTCATTTTTGGAAGAGGTTTACATGGGGCCCGGATCCTCTTTCCGGATTTCTTGACATCCCGAAGCAGAAGGTATTAATTATTCCTGTTTACCCTTGGGGTCAACCGAGCCCTTCAAGACTCCGGTTGTCGACCTGTTCGGGATGATAGGAATCAATACGAGGAATTCATGACGCGAAAAGAGATGGTGCTTTCTGTCGACCAGAAGGATCGGGTTTCGGAAACATGGAACCGGGTTCAGCTGGCGAGGGCCAATGACCGCCCGACGGCTTATGACTACGTGCAGCGCATTTTCACAAATTTTGTCGAACTTCACGGGGATCGTTCCTTCAGGGATGACCCGTCCATCCTGGCGGGGCTTGGGGCTCTTGATGGAAAAAGTGTTGCCATCGTCGCCCATTTCAAGGGCAAGTCCTTCAAGGACCGGGTTCAGAGAAATTTTGGAATGGCACATCCAGAAGGGTACAGAAAAGCCCTGAGGGTCATGCGTCTGGCCCAGCAGTTTCGCCTGCCAGTAGTGTCCCTTATCGATACTCCGGGGGCCTATCCCGGCATCGAGGCGGAGGAGCGGGGACAAGTGGAGGCGATTGCCCGGAATATTCAGGAAATGTTCGATATCGCCATTCCCATCGTCGTGACGATCATCGGAGAGGGAGGAAGCGGCGGTGCTTTGGCGCTGGGTGTCGGCGACCGGGTTCTGATGATGGAAAACTCCATTTATTCCGTCATTTCGCCGGAAGCCTGCGCGGCCATTCTCTGGAACGACCCGGCCATGTCCCCGGACGCCGCTGCTTCGCTTCGGATGACTGCAAAAAATCTGCTCGAGCTTGGAATCGTCGATGCGATCGTTCCCGAGCCGGAAGGGGGAGCCCAGAAAGACGTCGCGAAGGTCAGCCAGAGCTTGAAGTCGGCCCTCCTGAGCGCCCTGTCCGAAATTGAATCCGTTCCGGTTCCCGACCTTCTTTCCCGTCGCTACGAGAAATTCCATGGAATGGTGCGCTATCGCCTTCTTTCCTGATCGCCCCCATTCCCGGAAGATTCTTCGGTCCCTCGGGGATTTTTGTGACAGGCAAACTCTGCTGTAACACATTTCCTCTTTCTTCTCCCTTCGCCCCTGATAGTCCGTTGAAAGAATCCGCCTCGACCAGCCTCCCCTTTCTCCGATCTTTTTTGAACCGGCACACTTCCGTTTCTTTCGAAAGGTTGCTCAGGATGTTGAGATATTGTATCATTATGCCATGAGATTCACAGGTCCCTGTATTACAATTCTATTTCTGGCGGCCTCATGCTAGCACTTCTTCTCGAATCATTTGGGTATGGACTGCTTCACGGGATTCTTCCGGATGAGCACACTTGGCCGATCACCTTCAGTTATGCCATTGGAAACGCCTCCGGAAAGAAGGGGCTCAAGTCGGGTCTCTTTTTTTCCCTGGCCTTTACCCTCCAGCGGTCGATCGGCTCAGAGATCTCCTATCTCCTGCTCTTTTCCTGGTTTACCAAGGAATCCATAAACTCCTATGTCAATATGATCGTGGGAGGGGTCATGCTGTGGGCGGGATGGCAGATTCAGAAGAAGGGCCATTATCTCCATTTCCACCTCCTGGGGCACCATCACGAACCGTCGGAAGGCGCAGAACGCTCTCCGGCGATCCTGACCCTACATCATCATCCTGACGGGAAGGGGATGCCGAAACCGCCCGGCGATCCGGAACCCTTCCCCACGAAATGGGCCATGATCCACGGTTTCATCGCCGGTTTCGGAGTCGGACCCTTTGCCATGTTCGTGTATACCGTCGCTGCCCCCCATATGGGATCGCTATGGCTCGGCTTTCTTCCGGGATTCCTGTTCGGCCTCGGAACCACGATCATGCTGATGATTCTTGGGGGTATCTTTGGCGCTACTCTCAAGACCTCCCGGAAGTTTGCCGACTCGGAAATCGCAAGCATCGGACACAGGACGGGAAGCCTGACCCTGTTGGGCGGTGGGCTTGTCTTTGTGCTGGGAGGGCTCCTTCAGGCAACGTTGCACTATTTCGGGATAATGGTTGATCTTGAAAACTGGATGATCGGAGTCATCATGGTGGGAGTGGCGATCCCTGTTCTGGTCTACTCGATCTGGCAGGTTTTTCGGTGCAGGAAAGAGGCGGAAAGGAAATCATTGCATGGATTTACCTGAGATGACTCTACCTGGCTTTTTTCGAGGAAAGTTTGCCCGGGAACGGGGGGTGGCCTTTCTTTCCACCCTTCTCTTTTTACTTTCCTTCTCTCCTTTTTCCGCCTACGCTTTTCCTCAAAGTGTCCGGATTCCTCCCGATGTTATCCGGACCCTCGGTATCAAAACAAAGATCGTGAGTCTTGAAAGCGGTTTTCGGGTGATCCGCTCCAACGGGACGGTGGCCCTGATCGACGACCGGATCCGGTATGTCACGGCCCGCTCCATTCATCGACTGACCATCTTCGGGTACATCCGGAACGTCTATGCCGATACCGGGGATCTCGTTCTGAAAGGGCAGGTTCTTGTCACGGTCTTTTCCCCAGACTATATCGAGGCCCAGCAAGAGTATCTTCAGGCGATCCGGCTTGAGAAAATCAGCGAAAACCACGCCTCGACCCGAACGTTTTCTCCCAGAATCCTCGAAGCGGCGATTTCCCGGCTCAAAAACCTGGGGGTGATCGACCGGGAAATCAAAATTCTGGAAAAGAGCGGTGTCGTTCATCGTCACCTGAAAATCCGGGCACCTATTTCCGGTTATGTTCTTAAAAAAAATGTCGTTTCTGGCCAGTCTGTCAATTCCGGAGACCGTCTGTTTGTGATAGGCAACATGGACTGGGTTCGGGTGAACGCCCAGATCTATCAGCAGAACGTTCACTCCCTGGCCCTTGGGGAAACCATGAAGGTCCATCTTCCCGAATCACAAGAAGTTCTTTCGGGCAGGGTTGTCTACATCAGCCCCATGACCGATCCGAAAACCCGGACCGTTACGGTCCGGGGGATCTTCTTCAATAACCCGATCCGGCTCCGTCCAGGCATGTTCCTGCCTGTCGAGACCCTCGTCCCCTCCGGGAAACATGAAATCTGGATTCCCAGGGAGGCCGTGTTTCTCGATGCGGGACGAAAAATTGTCTTCCTGCAGAAAGGAACCGATACCTTCCTCTTGCGAGAAGTCCGGGTGGGGCATGCGGAAGGGGGCCTCGTGTCTGTTTTTAACGGAGTCAGTCCCGGTGACCGGCTGGTTGTCGTGAACGGTTTCTGGGTCAAGGCCCAGTTCGAACGTCAGAAGTAGCCGCAACCATGGCGCAGGGCTTTTTCCATTGGCTTCTGAAAAGCCGGGCGATCATTCTGATGGTTCTATTCATTCTGGCTTCTGCCGGGATCTATTCTATCTTTCGCGTCTCCATCGACGCTTTTCCTGATGTCTCTCCGGTTTCGGTCACGATCCTGACGGAAGCCCCGGGACTTTCTCCCCTCGAAGTCGAGCAGCAGATCACCTATACGATAGAGACGGTTATGAACGGTCTTCCGTCGATTCGCCTGGTCCGGTCAAAAACCTTGTTCGGGCTTTCTGCTGTTACGGTGGTCTTCGACGATTCGATGGATATCTACCGGGCCCGGACAATGGTCAGCGAGCGTCTCGCCTCCGCCCGGTCCATTCTTCCGGTCGGGGTCCGTCCCATGCTGGGGGCCGTTTCCACTCCTACCGGAAACATTTATCGTTATACGCTCCAGGGATCTCCCGACCTGATGAAGCTTCGAAGTCTCCAGGACTGGGTAGTGAAAAGAGCCCTCATGACGACCCCCGGGGTGACCTCCGTCCTGTCTTACGGAGGATTTGTCAAATCCTACTACGTGATCGTCGATCCCTACCGCCTGGACGGTTTCCATCTCTCCCTGCAGGATGTAATCAACGCCCTGGCAAAAAACAACAGCAACGTGGGAGGAGGCTACCTTGACCAGGGAGGGGAATACTACCTGATCCGCGGTATCGGGAGGATTGGCGGACGAAAGGATATCGAATCGATTGTCCTGGCCGAACGAAACGGGGTATCCGTTCTTGTGAGGGACGTAGCCAAGGTTGAAATCCTTCCGGAAGTCAGACGAGGCAATGCGCTCTTCAACGGGGACGAAGTAGTCAAGGGGACGGTTGTCATGCTGAGGGGGGAGAATGCCCTGAAGACCCTCTCCTTGATCGAGAAGAAGGTTTCAGAAATCAACAGGAACCTGCTTCCCGACGGAATCAGAATCGCTCCCTACTACGATGCGGCTCCCCTGATCCGGCACGCTTTTCAAACGGTGGTCCACTCCCTGATCGAGGGGGGGGGTGCTGGTGATCCTCATTCTCGGAGTGTTTCTTGGACGTTTCTGGGCCTCCTTTGTCGTGGCCATGGGCTTGCCCCTCTCTATCCTGCTCACCTTCCTGGTCATGAATGGTCTCGATATATCGGCCGACCTCATGAGTCTCGGGGGTATCGTTATCGGAATCGGCATGATGGTCGATGCCTCCATCGTCATGGCCGAGAATATCGAAAAGCTTTCCTACCTCTATCCGCAGATGGTGAAAGAGGACCGGTTGGTCATGGCAGCCCGGGAGATCGTAAAACCTGTCTTTTTCGCGATCATGATTATCGTGGTCGTTTTCATCCCCATCCTGTTCCTTCCCGGAATGCCTGGCAAGATATTCGCCCCGATGGGGATCTCGATCATCATCGCGCTTCTGCTTTCTCTCGTGGTCGCGATGACCTTTGTTCCTGTCATGATGTCCTTCGAGCGTCCGTCCCGCCATTCTGTCTGGGGAAAAAAACTGACGGAGATTCTCGACAAATCCTATACTCCTCTTCTCGACTGGACGCTGGGACACCGGAAGGCCGTTCTCGGAGGAGGGATTGTGGCCGTAGTCCTGGCCGCTTTGATTCTCGCCAGGACGGGGACGGAGTTCATTCCGGTTCTGGATGAGGGGTCTTTCCTGATCCTCGCTGATCTTTGGCCATCGGCCTCCCTCGATGAAACTACCTCTGCAAGCCGGGTGGCAGACCGGATTCTTCGGAGCTTTCCGGAGGTTCTCCTGAGCCAGGCCCGGATCGGACGGGCCCAGTCCGGAACGGACACCGATGTGACAAGCCATATGGAGATTTTCGTCAAGCTCAAACCCCGCTCACAGTGGCCCCGGGGAATGAGAAAAAAAGAGCTCGAAGGACTGATAAGCCAACAGCTGAACCGGAATCTTCCCTCGGTCTCCTTCAGCTTCAGTCAGCCGATCGAGGAGCGGATCAACGAAATGGTCTCGGGAGTCAAGGCTCAGGTGGCGGTCAAGGTTTTCTCCGACAGGCTCGATCTTCTGACAGACTACTCGTCCCGTCTGGCCGGAGTCGTCAAAGGGATCCGGGGGACACGGGACATCACGGTCCAGCAGATTACCGGACAACCCTACATCGATATCCGGATCGATCGCCTGGCGATCAGCCAGTACGGACTCAATGTCTCCGATGTTCTCCGTGTCATTCGCATGGGAATCGGTCCCGAAGGTCTGACGACAACGGTTTTGAAAGGAGTCCGGAGGATTCACCTTCACGTGAGATTTCCACGGGAGATCCGAAGCTCGGTCAATCGGATGAAATCCATTCTCCTCACCACACCCAAAGGTGTTTCTGTCCCCTTGGGCCAATTGGCGAGCATTGCCGAATCGACGGGTCCGTTCCGGATATTCCATGAAGGAGGAGGGCGGCTCATCATTGTTCAGTTCAACATCACCGGGCGGGCCACAAGCCATGTGGTCTCCGATGTTCAGAAGGCGATCGACAAAACTCTTCCTCCTCCGACCGGCCTGCACCTCTCCATCGGCGGAGAATTTGAAAATACCAATATCACGATGGACCGTCTGAAGCTCCTCGTGCCGCTCGTTCTTGTCGTGATCTTCCTTCTCCTTTACTGGAACTTCGGTTCCTTTCTCTATACAACGCTGATTCTTCTGAATATTCCGTTCTCCCTTCTGGGCGGGGTTCTGGCCCTCAAGGGATTCGGGGAGTATCTGAGCATTCCTGCATCGGTCGGTTTTATCGCCCTGTTTGGAGTGGCGATCCAGAATGGCGTGCTGCTCCTGTCCTTCGCCAAAGAGGAACAGGAGAGGGGAGCTTCGCCCATCGAGGCGATCAGGACGGCGGCGGGAAGGCGTCTTCGCCCCGTTCTGATGACCGCGCTTGTCGGATCGATGGGAATCGTCCCCCTTCT
>JAYWMN010000012.1:0-9235 GCA_035873205.1 Nitrospirota bacterium | reverse complement strand
GATCTCAGGCAATCGGGAATCGATGCCCGGCCCTTTCCCCGCGTCCTTCAACTCGACCCGTGGTTTTTTGCCCGGGGCTATGGAAAAGGAATGGCTCCGATCGCGGAAAAACTCTCGGACAGGGCGATCTCCCTCCCGTTTAATCCGGGGATAACGATGGACGAAGCTGCCCGCATTGTCGAGCGCTTCAAGGAGGCGGCGGTCAATGTCGGTGCCGGAGCGGCCATATATTGATCCCCTTTCCGGACTCATGGAACGGCTTGTGACCCCGGAATTTCCGGGGACGGGAAAAAATGGAGGGTGGCTGGAATGGAAATCGTTCATGTCGTTTTCCGAAACAACGGATCCGTGAAGGGGATCACGCACAGTCCGGAGGGATTAAATCCCCAGGACTGGTTCAATTTTCTTTCCAGAACGACTCGGGACTGCTACGAATCATTGTCCGGGGGGCGTGGAGTGTTTCGATTCGAATCGGGAGTGATCGAGGATCTTCGAAAACAGGCGACAACGTCCGCCTGACATGCGTCCCGGGAAATTCTTCCGGGAGGAGGAGCACCGATGAGCGGCAGCGATGTTGTCGAACTGACCGGCCCCCCGTTTTTTGAGTTCGGGGAAAAGGTCCGCCTCAGGAAACATATCCGCAATGACGGGACATTCCCGAACCGTGACGTCGGAGATATCCTGGCCAGGAAAGGGGACGAAGGTTATATCCGGAGCATCGGCACATTCCTCCAGCAGTTCTATATCTATGCGGTCTACATTCCGGAAACGGGGGTGACCGTCGGGTGCAAGTTCCGGGAGATCGAATCCCTCGACTACGATGACAGCCCGGAGGATGAATCGGTCATAAAGGAGGCGGCTCCATGAACGGTCCGGATCTCAAACAGCGCTACGAACCGGGGCAACAGGTCATTTTCCTCCGGAATGTTCCGAACGATGGCTCTTACCGGCATGCGCCGGACGGGATCCTCCTGCTCGCCGAGGGAGAGAGGGGGGAAATCCTGAATGTCGGATTTCAGGAGGAGAGGCATCGGGTGGTTTACTTCGTGGAATTTTCCTCCGAACGGGTGATCGGATGCTTCGAGGAGGATCTTGTTCCGCTCACCCGGCACAGGACTTTGGATGCGGGGGCTGCAAAACGTGGAAGTGTCCGGAAAGGAGGAGGTCGTGGATGAAATCTTTGAAGAGCCCGAAGCCGACGGGGACGACTTCGTGGGCAGCCTCTACAGGTCGCTGTCCCGAGTCATGGATCCGATCAGATGCGAATTGATCCTGGCCGGAGGCGATGTCCGCCTGGCCGGAGTTGCGACCGACGGACGGGTGATCGTCCGTCTCATAGGGCCCTTTACGAAATCCTGTCTGGACAAGAGAGCGGTGGTGGAGCAGATCGAACGATACCTGAAAACACACGATGCACGGGTCACTCAGGTGGTGCCGGTCTGCCCCGCTCCGGAAGAGTCCCTCTGATCGGAGAGGGTGAATGAAACGAGTTCCATGGGACTTCATCCGGAAAGGTGAGACATGAAGGTGATGGTTCGAAAGAATGCCGAAGGAATTTTTTCGGTCTATGTACCCAAGAAAGATCTTGAGGAGCCTGTCGTAAAGTCCGACAGGGAGGCGCTGTTCGGTGGAACGGTCACCCTTGCCAACGGGATGGTTCTCGAACTTCCCGAGCTTCCGGCCGGGGGGGCCCTTCCGATCACCGTCGAAGCCCGAAAAATCTCGGGTTGAGGAGGGAGAGGTGGAGGAGGCGCAGATGGACGCAGTCACTGCGATCATAGGAAAACACTGGGAGGGATCGGGGCGGGGAACGCTACGCCTTCTGAAGGAGCAGTTCCCCGGGATTGTCTTTCTCGCCGTTCCGGCTTCCGATGTGATCGAGGAGCCCGCGAGACGCCAAGGTCTGGTCGACCTGCATTTCATCAACACGCAGGACCATTGTGTATCGGTCACGAACGATATGAAACGGGCGGGCGGAATTCTGCTTGCAATCAGGGAGTGAGGAAATCATGGTGATCGCCGGAACACGGACTGAAGTGCCCGCCGATCAGGTGAGCGGATGGCTCGGAGAGATCGCGGAACTCTGGAAGAAGGACGCCCTCGTCGTCTATCTCGGGCCCGACCTCTTTGCGAGTCCCCCGGATTTTCCGGCAAGTGAAACGGAGCTTGCGGCCAGGCTCTGCGAGCGGGTGGCCGTGCCCGGAAGACTTCGGGGAAAGTTGCACGAAACGGCCCAGTACATCGAATCTTTCAAACACCGGAAGACCCTGACCGCAATCATGGGGGAACTCTTCCTGAAAAAATCCCCGGAGGCTCCGGTTCATCGTCTTCTGGCGGAATTTCCCCTGTCGTTCGTCGTCGACTCATGGTTTTCGCCCCTTTCCTCGGAACTTCTCGTGAAGCCTGGCGATGTCCAGATCAGCGCCGTGAGCCGGGCCGAATACCGCGACGGGTGGGTCCGGGCCGACCGGCGGACTGTCGGGGGGTGGGAGCCGGCAGGATCGCTCTCTCCGTTGGACCATGTCCTGTACCGTCCTTTCGGATCGGTGGTTCCGAGTGTGGATGTCCTTGTCTCGGATGCCGATTTTGTCGAGGTTCTCACCGAAATCGACATCCAGACGCCTATTCCCGAATGGGTCAGGACGCAGAGGACGGGCCGTCATTTTCTCTTTCTGGGTTGTCATTTCGACAACCAGACGACGCGCATGTTCGCCCGGCAGATTATGAAGCGGTCGTCCGGCCGGCATTTTGTCGTGACGGAGGGCCCGGTCTCCCCGAAGGAGGGGCGTTTTTACGATCAGGAAGGGATTCACGTGATTCCCGGGGCTCTCAACGAGGTCTTCCTGCCCCGTCTCTCGGAAGAGATCAGGAGGCGTTGACAGGCGACCCCGACCGGTTGCCGAAGGAGGTTTCGATGGAAGGATCATCATACGTGGGGCTGACCCGGGGTCATCTGTCCTGGACTCCACGCTTTGTCCAGACGATAGACGCGGGAAAATGCATCGGCTGTGGCCGGTGCTTCAAGGTCTGCGGAAGGGGCATTCTGGCTCTCATGGGAATGGACGGGGAGGGCGGGGTGATTCCGGTGACTGCGGACAACGAGGACGAGATCGACAAGAAGGTGATGAGCATCGTCCACCCCGAGCTGTGTATCGGGTGCGAGTCGTGCGCAAAGGTCTGTCCGAAAAAATGCTATCACCACGAAGAACTGAACGTGTCGTGACAGGGATTTTTATCAACACTGAGGGAGGTCGTGATGGTTGTGTGGGAGGAAGAATCCCGGAAGCTTTCCGATGCCGAGGACTATTTCACATTCTTCGATGTTCCCTTCGATCCGAAGGTTGTCCGGGTCAACCGGCTTCACATTCTTAAGAAGTTCGGACAGTTTCGGGAGGTCATCGAAAAGGAGTGGCCGGCCGACGCCTCTCCGGAAAAAAAGCGGGACGCCTACCGGAAGGCGCTGGAATTGGCCTACTCAACCTTCCTGACCTCGACGGCCCAGGATGAAAAGCTGTTCAAGGTGTTCCGCCAGGAAGGGTCAGCTGTCAATGTCGACTTTCATCCCGAAGGCATGAAGTGAGGCTGGACGGCCGCCGGATCTGAATGCGGACAGACAATGAATTCAAAAAGGAGGACAAAGATGATGAAGATGGTTCGGGCGATCGTTCGCCCGGAAAAGGAAAACGATGTGGTCCTGGCCCTTGAGGCCAAAGGGTTTCCCGCCATGACGAAAACCCATGTGTTCGGTCGGGGCAAGCAGAAGGGCCTCAAGGTCGGGCCGATCCATTACGACGAGCTCCCCAAGGTCATGCTCATGATTGTCAGCGAAGAGTCCTCGGTTCCGGTCATTGTCGATGTCATCCAAAAATCGGCTTTCGTGGGCTACGAAGGGGATGGAAAGATCTTTGTCTCTCCGGTGACGGAGAGCTACACGATCCGCACGGGCGAGAAGGCGGAATAACCGATTTTTCGTAAGGAGGAAAAATGTTTGTCGAAATAATGGCGATCATACGCCGGGACAAGGTGGGACCGACGATGCGCGGTCTCGATGCGATGGGCCTGGGGGCGATGACCCTGACGACCGTTAACGGGCGCGGGCTTCAGGGAGGAAACGTGATGACCGATATCGACAGGGAAGTTCCGGCCGAATACGAGTCCGTCTCGAAGATCACGAAGCATCTGACTCCGGCCTCCTTTGCGCTGTCCCATTCGCTGACCCGCCCCGTCTTCTGGATTCCGAAGCGCATGCTTCAGATCATTGTGCCGACCCCGATGAAGACGGAGGTGATCGATCTGATCATGAGCGTGAACCGGACGGGATGGATGGGGGACGGAAAGATCTTCGTCAGCCCGGTCGAGGAGAGTCTCCGCATCCGGACGGGGGAGCGGGGAATCGCATCGATTTGACTCGAGTGTAACCAAATTGATTGTTTCGTGACAATTATGGACGTGTTATTCCGTTTATTCTGGACGGAGAAGCGCACAAGAGGGGGGTGAGGGACAGTTTCCCGAAGGGTACGGATTTTGCTTCTCCCTTTTTGGCCTTTTCAACGGAAGGATTGTGATGTGCGAACCATCGCTCTAGTTCAAAAGGAAACAAGCCGGCATTCGGAGATCGTCCGGGAGCTGACGGACATCGGGGTGGAGCGGGTGATCGTCCTGTCTCTCGAAGCCTTCCTGAGGCGGGACGGAGGGATGGAGGTCGATGGCATCCTTCTGGACCGGGGAGAGTCTCTCGGGACCTTTTTCCAGATCGTCCAGAGCGTGGGGGGAGGTCCGCCCGTCCCCATTGTCCTTCTGATGGAAAAAAGGGACGAACAGGGCCGGGACTGTCTGACCGGAGTCATGCTGCAGCCGTTCTGCGATCTCCGGTTCGCCTCCCTGCTCAAGGAGGCGGTCTTCCATATCCGGGATTTCTGCAATGTCTGTGAAGAAAATCAGAAGCTGAAAGACGAGATATTCGAGCGGAAGATCGTGGAACGGGCCAAGTGGATTTTGGTCAAGCAGGAAGGGCTGACCGAGGACCGGGCCTATCGGCGCATCCGTGCCGACAGCATGAAGAACAGACAGTCGATGAAGGATGTGGCTCTCGGGATCCTGAAACGCTCCGGAGATTTCGGGGGAGATCTGCTCTTTCGGGAGCCTGACGGGAAAGTGGCGGTGTTGTCCGAAAATGGACCGCACAAGACAGGAGAATCGGGATAGGAGGACTCATGGATTTGAAGGAGATGGAGGGCCGGTACCGTAAGCTTGCGCGGCAGGCGGCGGAAACGGCCATGGAGCTCCATGACCTGACAGAAGAGCTTCCGGGAGCGTACCGGAAAATCGAGGAGGTGGCCAAAAAGGCGATCCTGAAACATCAGGAATGGGCGGAAGCCAAAGAGGCTTTTGAAAGGGCCCAGTCTTCGTGAGACGGCTCGGAAGAGGGGGCGAAGAGAACTGAGTCGGGAGGGCCATTCAGATGACAACCGATATGGGGACGGAGGGAGGAGGTGTCCCGGATTCCGGGACCGGCCCGGTATTTGTGGATACGACGATCCGGGATGGAGGCCAGTCTCCCGGAGTGTTCTTTGACCGGCCTACGAAGATGGCGATCGTCACCACCCTTTCGCGGATCGGAGTCCGGGAGATCGAGGTGGGATCGCCCTGCCTGGGGGAACACGAGCTCGAGGATCTTCGCGTTCTCTGCTCTCTTCCTGTCCCGGCCGAGATGTTTCCCTGGCTCCGGCCTCTCGATGAGGACTTCGAGTCGGCTCTGAGACTGGGCTTCAAACGTGTCCATGTGTCCTTCCCGACATCGGACGTCCACAGGGAGTCGGTCCGGGGAATGGGCCGGACCGATGCGGTCGAACGGGTCCGGAAGACCATTCTTCATCTTTCCTCCGAGGGGTGCCGGGTATCGATCGGCCTCGAGGACGGATCCCGGGCCACGATAGATTTCCTGAAGGAATTCATCGCTGCGGTCCGCGAATCCGGGGGAATCCGTGTCCGGTATTGCGACACCGTCGGGCGCCACCACCCTACCGAACTGGCGGAGCGGGTATCCGAGCTCTCCCGGGGAGGGGTGCCGATCGAAATCCATTGCCATAACGATCTTGGAATGGCGACCGCCAACACTGTGGCGGCCTACTATGCGGGGGCCCGCTATCTGTCGACTACGGTCACCGGGGTCGGAGAACGGGCCGGGAACGCCGTGATGGAGGAGGTGGCCTTTGCGCTCGCCTGCGGACGGGAGGATCCGTCCTTGAAAGAATCGTCGGGGATCGACCTTCCGGGACTTGCCCACATTTCCCGTTGGCTCTACACGGCTATCGGACGGACCCTGTCTCCATACCGCCCCATTGTGGGATCCCGCATCTTTCACCATTCTTCCGGAATCCATGTCGATGGGGTGATCAAGAATCCGGCCAACTACGAGCTGTTTTCCCCCGACCTTGTCGGCTCGAAAAGAAAGATCATCGTGACCCATCAGACGGGAAGGGCCGGAATACGCAATGTTCTGGAGCGCATGGGCTACCGGCCTTCCCCGGACATCCTGGACCGGCTGGTCCCGCTTGTCCGGGAAGAGGGGTGGCGCCTAAAGGGGATCGTTCCGGCGCAGACGATCCTGGGATATTTCATGTCCATTCTCGAGTCCGGAGCGGGGACCCCGGAGGCGGCGGAGCACCGGTCATGACCCTGTCCCTCTCCGGTTCGCGAATTGCCCGTCAGATGACTCTTCCGGGATGGAGTGACTCCCATCAGGGACGGCTTGAGGAGAGCCGGGTATTTCTTGCCGGAATCGGGGGGGTCGGAGGGGTGATCGCCGAATATCTGGTCATGGGAGGAGTCCGGGACCTGGTGCTGGTCCATGAAGGCCCCCTGTGCCTTTCCGATTTGAACCGGCAGACCCTTATGCATCATGACGGCATCGGAACGAGTCGGGTTCTCCTTGCCTCGCAGCGTCTCAGGAGTCTTGTTCCGGATTGCCGGATCGAATCGATCGACGGGAAGGTCAGCGAAGCCCATTCGGCTCTCGTTTCATCGTGCGGTCTGGTGATCGACGCCCGGACCAATTTTGAAGAACGATTCCTCCTGAACCGGTTGGCCGCCCGGGGGAGCAGACCCCTGATCTTCGCCGCGATGAACGGGATGGAGGGGGTGGTGGCCCACCTGAGACCGGGGCGGTCGGCCTGTCTCGAATGCGTGTTTCCCGAAGGGGATCCGGAATGGGACCCGCTGGGGTTTCCGGTTCTGGGGGCCATTTCCGGCACGGTGGGGGCGATGGCGGCTGTTCTGGCCCTGCGCGTTCTTTCCGGTTTTGGAGCGGAATCGGAAAACCGGATGACAGTGTTCGAGGGAATGGATCTCTCGACCCGTTCCTTCGGGTTGTCGCGAAACCGGGCTTGTCCGGTCTGCCGGGATCTCAAGCTCTAAAGAAAGACTTGGCCGAAAGGGGATTCATGAGGACGGGGGGAAGAGCGAAGAGAGTCACAGGCTTTTGGCGGCGTACCGGAGTCGGCCTGATGGCAGGCGTGCTGGCAGTCGGGATCCTTCTCCAGGGAACCGGGACGCCGGTCCGGGCTTCGGAAGACCCGCTCACTGTGGCCGCCGCCGCCGACCTGATTCCGGTGTTGCCCGGACTGGTCCGGAAGTTTTCGGAAAAGAACCACATTCCGGTGCGGGTCTCCTACGGATCCTCCGGAGAATTGGCCCTTGAGATCCGCCATCGCGCACCCTTCGATCTATTTCTTTCGGCCGATGCCGCCTTCCCGGAGTCACTTGCCCTGGAGGGACGGGTTCTGGGGGACAGCGTAAAAACCTATGCGACCGGAGTGCTGGTCCTGTGGGTCTCCCGCTCCCTTCTTCCCTCCGGGACAGGTAAGGTCCCCACGCTCTCCATGCTTTCCGGATCTCCGGTCAAAAAGATCGCCCTGGCGAACCCCCGGCTTGCCCCTTACGGCCGGGCGGCACTCCAGTGTCTCAGATCCCGGAAACTGTGGGCGGAGCTTCGCGGAAAGGTGGTCTACGGGAACTCTCTGGCCCAGGTGGCGCAGTATCTGGAGACGGGATCCGCCGATGCAGGTTTTTTGTCAGGGGCCCAGGCAATTGTTCTCTCCCGGCATGCCAAGGGGGAATATGCGCTCCTCTCCCCAGACTGCGTTCCCTTTCTTGACCAGAAGATGGCCATTGTGACGCGATCGCGTCACATTCGCGAGGCCCGGGCCTTCGAAGACTTTCTTCTCGGGGAGACGGCCCGGACCCTTCTCGAGTCCCATGGATACCACTAGGAGCTGTTCGGCAGGAGGCCGCGGATGGATCATTCAGCCCTGTATGTGACGGTCTCCCTGTCCCTCCTGACGGCCACCCTTTTGACCGCGCTCAGTCTTCCCTTCGCCTGGTGGATCGTTTTTTCCGGGAGCCGGTGGTCCTTTGTGGGGGAGGCGCTCCTGACCCTCACGCTGGTCCTACCCCCGGCGGTCCTGGGCTACCTTCTCCTCGTGCTCTTCAGTCCCGACAATATCGTCGGCAGATTCTTCGCCGGAATCCTGGGGCACCCCCTTGCTTTCTCTTTTTCGGGCCTTCTTGTGGCGTCCCTCCTCTACAGCCTTCCCTTTGCCGTCCAGCCCGTGGCCCAGGCCTTTCGTCAGGTCCCGCCGCAGACCATCGAAATGGCGAGAGCGCTCGGGGCTCGCCCCCTTGAAACTTTTCTGAAGATCATTGTTCCTCTCTCCGAGACCGGTCTCTGGACAGGCTGGATCCTGGGGTTCGCCCATACGGTGGGAGAGTTCGGGGTCGTCATGATGGTCGGAGGCAACATTCCGGGGTCGACCCGGACCCTGTCGCTCAAGGCCTATGACGACCTTCTGTCGATGAACGCCAAGAATGCGTGGACCTCCATCGCCTATCTGCTGCTCTTTTCATTCCTCGCGCTCTCGGCGCTTCATCTTGTTCGACGACGAGGAGCCGACCGTGGACCGGTCAACCTTCCTGAACGTTGATCTGGAGCTTGCGAGAAGGGACGTTCCCCGGCTCCGGATCCGGTTCGGCCTCCCCCTGGGGGTCCCGTTCCTCTTGGGCGTATCCGGCCCGTCCGGGTCGGGAAAGTCCTCTCTCCTGCGCATGATCGCAGGGTTCCAGTCCCCCGGTTCCGGATCGATCTATCGGGGCGGGTTCGCCTGGTTCGATAAAGACAAGGGGATCCGTTGTCCCGTCGAAGAGAGGGGCGTCGCCTTCCTGCCCCAGAATGTCTGCC
>JAYWMN010000065.1:0-3518 GCA_035873205.1 Nitrospirota bacterium | reverse complement strand
AATCTCCGGAACGGGAGGTGACCCCCCGGACGGAAGTGGTCCCGACTTCGAGACCACAACCTCCTGTCCGAACCTTCTGAGCTTCGCCACCACGTTCTGGTCATCGTGGTTCCCCGGGCGGATCGGAAGGGAGGCGGTCGTGCGACCGCCTCCCTTTACTATGGCTTGCTGGAAAGATTTCATGAAGATATGTCCGTATGGGTCCTTTGGATAGAGAATGGCGACTCGGGCCTTTGGTGCGAGCGACAGCGCAAAAGTGGCCATCGCGCCCGAAACCATTTCCGGAGGAGACGCCATGCTGATCATGAACGGCAAGCGCTCATCTCCAGAAAGACTGGGGGTGACGGCCAAAAGCTGATCGTCCTTGATCCTTTTCCGGACACTCTCATAGTCCCGGCTCAGGACAGGACCCACCAAGGCAACGATTTTCTCCTTGTCGACAAGATTCTGATACCATCCGGCAAAGGTGTCGTGTTTCAGAACAAATCGGACAATCAGGCTTGTTTTCTCCGATCCTCCATCCTGGAGGCCAAGAACCACCCCCGTGAGGATTGATCGCATATAGGGCCTCAGGGGATACTTTGTCATCTCCGGAAGGATCAGGCCGACGGTTCGGGAATCGGGAACGGGGGAGAGCTTGTCGAGCAATCTCTCGGCCTCTCCGATATACATGGACTCCGGGTAATAGAGAATGACCCGGAGCAGAATCCGTTCCGCCTTCCAGGGATCGCGGGATTTGGCATAGAGGACGCCCAGTCGGTAGGATGCATAATCTCCCGGAAAGTCCCTCGGAAATGAGGAGAGAATTTTCAGGAGACCCGTTTCGTCGTGCACCGAGGTGAAGACGAGTTCGATCGCATGGGTCATAACTGCCTTCTGGTCGTGAGGCTCAAGCTTCCACAGCGACTGGCCCATCAGGATGGTTCCGGACACAGGGTCCGCTTGTCGCCAGTAATCCATAAGGACTTCTGCGGCATGACGGATCTGGGACGATCCGTTCAGCCTGGAAAAAATCGGCAGGATCTGGCGGACCGCCCCATCACGATTCCTGTTTCCGGCGTCGGCCATGCCGAGCTCGTAACGTGCCCTAAGAGCTTCGGACTCGCTGAGCGGAGGAGTCCGTCCTTTTGAAAGAAGCGGGAGGAGAAGGGAGATCGCGCTTGCGGGATGACCAATATGACGACTGGAGGACGCCAGGTCCAGAAGGGTTTCTGGGGACAGGCCCCCGGCTCCCGTATCAAGGAAGGCCTCTTCCAGAAGATCGTGAGCCTTTTGATAATTTTTCCGACGAAATGCGGATTCTCCCTCCTGTATCAGGGAGTTTTGTGAAATGGTCGATGTTGATGGCGGCGATGCCGGAGGAGGAGGGGGAGAAAGAGCCGGAAGATCGACGACCGGAGGAGATGCGGTGATCGTACCGGCATAGGCCATTCCGGGAAAAGGCGGTTCCTTCCCCTGGGCAACAGCCGCGAGGAAAAGGGAAAACAACAGGCAACGGATCGCAGGGAATATCCCATTCGGCAATAAAAACAATCATATCCCTTCAGACTGGGTCATGGACAGGAAAAAGACACTTCGGGAAGGAGAAAACGCCTTCCCGGACAGGGATCCTTTCATATTCCCTCCAGTCACATTACACAAAATCTTTCGAAGTTGCGAGTTTTTTGGGAGAGAAAAAAAATAGTTGAACTTTCATAAAAAGTTCGTAGAATGATTACACTGGAACTGGCGAAATTGCTCAATATTTTCATAAAAAAGAGAGCCAAGATGGCGGAAATCCTGACCGACCTTAGATATCTGAAACTGTCACGCCTCGTGATGTCCAGCCTGATTCTTCTCTCAACCCTTCTCCTGCCACCTCGACCGGAGAACGCTTTCGCTGACGAACTTTCCTTTATCCAGAAAGTTCGGGTCGGACTTCATCAGAATACGGTCCGGATCGTTCTCATCATGGATCACAGGCCGGTCCGTCCGGAGATCGATTCGACCAATCCGTCCCGAACGGTCGTAACATTGTCCGGAGTGATGCCCGGAGCCACCGTTCACCGCTCTCTGGTCGTCCGGACCTCCTCTTTCCGAAAGTATTTCTCCTCCCTCCGGATCAACTATATTCCAGAACGCCGCCAGACGCGTCTTGAGATCCAGTTCAATCGCCCGGTCCACCCGCCGACCACTTTTACGCTCTCCCGTCCCGACCGCCTTGTGCTCGACTTCCGGGTTCAGGATAAGGCTCAGGCCGTCAAGCCTTCCTCCCCCGGCGGGGAGTCCGCCCGAACGAAGGGACCCGCCAAGCCCCGCAAACTGATCATTCCGGGAAAAACCCTTCCTGCCCCCCCACCCCCCCAGCCCGCACCCTCACGCTCGCTCTCACCCGGGGAATCCGATCCTCCTCATGCAGTCTCCGCAGTCCTTCGCGTCAGACAGAGGAAATTCAGGATCATCCTCGATGCGGGACATGGAGGAAAAGATTGCGGAACCCAGTCCGTGGACGGAGCCTGCGAAAAAACCCTTGTTCTTGACATCGTGAACCGGCTCCGGATTCTCCTGGCCAGAAATTCTCACTTCAAAGTCATCCTGACCCGGACCGACGATCATTTCGTTCCGCTTGACCGTCGGACCCGAATTGCCAACGAAAGCCACGGAGACCTCTTCCTTTCCGTTCATGCCAACGCGGATCCGGATCATCATGTACGGGGAATCGAGACCTTTCTTCTTAACCTCCATTCAAGCGATTCACGGGCCCAGAGAATCGCCCAACGGGAAAACAGCGCCCTGGGAGTCTCCCATGGAGATCTCTCGGCCATCTTGTTGACTCTGAAGATCAACCACAAGAAAAAGCGATCCTGGGAACTTGCGCAGCAGGTGGAGGAAAATCTTTCACGGACACTGAAGGCCCGCTATCCGGAGGTTCACGATCTGGGTATCCGGCAGGCGCCCTTCTACGTCATCATGGGAACAACGATGCCGGCCGTCCTGGCCGAGGTCAACTTCCTTTCCAACCGCTCCGATGCTCGCCTGATGGACTCTTCCCGATTCCGGGAACAGACGGCCCTCGGCCTTTACCGGGGGATCATCGCGTACTTCGAGAATGTGCACCCTGAAACACGATTTCAGGGGGTAACAGCCGGCATGCTCCATCGGGAAATGACTGCGAGTGACGAATAGCGGCCTTCATCCTGTTGACAGTCTCTGGCCACGGGATGTCGCCCATCTGACATGGGACAAGAAGACCGCAAGACGAAAGATCCTCTCGACAAGGGACGCTCTCTCTGCCGAATCACGCCGCAAGAAATCGGCCGAATTCAGAAAACACCTTCAGTCATTTCTTGAACAAGGCCCATTTCCCCTCTCTTCATCGAAAGTTCTCACCCTCTCCCTCTTCCTGCCTTTTGGAAGCGAGATCGACACCGCCCCGATCATCCCCTCTCTGTTCGGGAAAGGCTACCGGATTCTTCTTCCCGCTCTCGCCTTTTCCGATGAGCTGACTCTTCTTCCCTGGTCTGCGGAAATTTCCCTCC